>JAICJG010000056.1 GCA_025928585.1 Rhodanobacteraceae bacterium | reverse complement strand
GGCGGCGCGAAAAAAACCACGCGTTCAAGCAACGCCACCGGGCGTTGTTCAAGACCATGAAGTTCGTCGGTGCTCTCGCGGTGCTGTGGGTGCTGCTGCTGGCGCCCTGGCCGATTTTCTAGGGGCCGAGCGGGGCGCGATGGTCTTCCCCCTTCCACAGGAAGGCGGAGCGAAGCGAACGCGCGCGCAGCGCGACGAGGAGGATGGCTCGCGCTCGATGACATCGCTCGAAGCCGCTTGCCGCAGGCAAGCGGCTTCCGCGCTGCGCGCGCGCACTTCGCGCGCCTTCGTTCCGAAGGGGTATGCTCCATCGCGCGTGCGCTTATGCATAGCTCGCGCGCACGCGTTCGACCAGCGCATCGGCAAAAGACGCCGTGGTGCCGGTTCCGCCGAGATCCGGCGTCACGCGGTCGTGGGCTTCCAGCGTGGTACGAATGGCGCTGCGGATGCGGATCCCCTTTTCCGGCATTCCGAGGTGATCGAGCATTTCGGCGGCGGCCAGCAGCAGTGCGCATGGGTCGGCGATGTTCTTCCCGGCGATGTCGGGCGCCGAACCGTGCACGGCCTCGAAGATCGCAACGTCCTTGCCGATGTTGGCACCCGGCGCCAGGCCCAGCCCCCCGACGAGCCCGGCGCAAAGGTCCGAGAGGATGTCGCCGAACAGGTTGGTGGTGACGATCACGTCGAACTGCCACGGGTTCATCACCAGTTGCATGCAGGTGTTGTCGACGATCATTTCGTTGAAGGCGATCTGCGGATACTCCTTGGCGATCTCGCGCGCGACGTCGAGGAACAGGCCGGACGCGGTCTTGATGATGTTGGCCTTGTGCACCGCCGTGACTTGCTTGCGACCTTTTTTCACCGCCAGCTCGAACGCATGGCGCACGATCCGAGACGCGCCCTTGCGTGTGTTGCGCACGATCGATTGCGCGACCTCGCCGTCCTCCGACAGCGTCTGGCCTTCCTGGAGATACGCGCCCTCGGTGTTCTCGCGCACCGTGATGATGTCGATGTTTTCGTAGCGCGCCCTGGTGCCCGGAAAGCTGATCGCCGGACGCACGTTGGCGTACAGGTCGAAGTGCCGGCGCAGCGCCACGTTCAGCGAGGAAAATCCCTTGCCGACCGGGGTCGTCAGCGGCCCCTTGAGGGCGACCCCGTGTTTCGCGATGGCATCGAGGGTCGTCTGCGGCAGCAACTCGCCGTGTTTTTCCAGCGCCACCATGCCTGCGTCGACGAATTCGTACTCGAGCGCGCACCCCAGCGCATCCAGCACCTTCAAGGTCGCGTCCATGATCTCCGGGCCGATGCCGTCGCCGCGGATCACTGCAATTGTCTTCGTCACGCGCAACTCCTTTGTTTTTGCGATCGTCCCTGATCGCTGCTTCGCCGGATCTTCTGACACGTGCAGACCGACGCAGGCCTGAAAGTCCAGAACGGCCAACCCTGGCCTGACTTTTCACAACAGGCGCTCCGTCAGACGCGTCGAACGCGACGGAGCGAACAAACAAAAGCGCAATTATCGGCTATCCGGGTCTTCCTTGCGATCATCCGTGCTTCGCCGGGATATCCGGGCAAATGCAAACGGTACGGGTCATGCGAGTCCGGAACGGCCATTCATGGCCTGACTTTTCACAACAGCCGCTCCGTTGGGACGCCACGGGGCTGCGATCAAGGCTGATCGGACAATAACGCCTGCAATTTTCCGCTGCGATCGGCCGCAGCCAGCTGGTCGAACCCCCCGACCAGCGTTCCGTTGATGAAGATTTGCGGGACGGTGCGCGCGCCCTGGGTGCGCTCGTCCATCGCCTTGCGCGCCTCCGGGTCGAGGTCGATGCGCAATTCGCGCCACGCCAACCCCTTGGACTTCAGGAGATTCTTGGCGGCAATGCAGTAGGGACAAATGGCGGTGGAATAGATTTCGATGTCGGACATGACGTGAAAATGCAAGATCGGGAATGCTTCGCGTATTTTAGCGCCCGGAACGAATACCCCGCTGCGACTGGCTTCGCGTTCGCGACCCGTCTATCTTGGCCGCGTGCGCGCGAACCAACCGCCGCACTTTCGGTCCAACGGAGACCCTTTGCCCCTGCGCCCCATGCCCGCCTTCCTTCGTCCACGAGCCGTGTTTTCCCTGGTTGCCGCGCTGGCGCTGTCGCTGCCCGCTGCGGGACAGCAGGCGGACGTGCGCCTGCCGAGCCTCGGCAGTTCGGCCGATACCATGATGTCGCCGCAGGAAGCCCAGCAGTATGGCGCCGAATTCCTGCGCGAGCTGCGTGCCGCGCACCTGGTGATGGACGATCCACAGGTGGACCAGTACCTGCACACGCTCGGCTACCGGCTGGCCTCGGCCAGTGCCGACCCGAGCCAGCAATACACCTTCACCCTGATCAACGTGCCCGAGATCAACTCGTTCGCGACCTTCGGCGGCTACGTCTTCATTTTCTCCGGGATGGTCACGGCCACCCGTACCCAGGACGAACTGGCGGCGGTGATGGCGCACGAACTGGCCCACGTGAGCCAGCACCACCTGCAGCGCGCGATGGAGGACCAGAAGAAGGCGCTGCCGCTGTATCTGCTCGGTACCCTCGCTGCGGCGATGGCGGCCTCCCGCATGGACTCGAATCATCCGGTGGTCGCCAGCCCTTACGGGTACGGCTACGGCAACAACATGCCCTATGACAACGGCGGTGTCGATCCGGTCGCCGGTGTCATTGCATCGGGCCTCGGGCTGATCGCGCAGCACCAGATCGAATTCACCCGCAAGGACGAAGAGGAAGCCGACCACGTCGGCATCGAAACGCTCGCCAAGGCCGGATTCGATCCCGAAGGCATGGCCAATGTGTTCGCACACATGCAGGCGCTGATGCGTCCCGGCGGCGACGGCGGCATGGCGGCCGGCAACATCCCGGATTTCCTGCAGGACCACCCCGTGAGCAGCGTGCGGATCGCCGATGCCCGCGCCCGGGCGCGGGTACTGGACCAGCAGATGCACTTGGTCAAGGGCTGCGTGAGTGTACAGATCGGCGTACCGCACTGCACGGAACAGCAGGTGCGCGCGCAAGTCGGCAGCACGGCGGCCGATCCACCGGGCCTGCTGCCGCTGCCGTTCGTGAAAAGCGGTTCGGCGCTGCTCGACAACTCCGCACAGGGACCCAGCGAGCTCCAGTACCAGTTGATGCGTGAACGCGTGCGGGTGCTGTCTGCCAGCAACCCGCGCGCCACCCTCGATTACTACACCCACAGCATGGCCAGCAGCGCGAAGTTCGCCGCGAATCCGGCCAACCGTTACGGAGATGCGCTCGCGCTGGTGCAGCTGAACGAGGCGTCCCGGGCCGTACCAATCCTCGCGAAACTGGTGGATGCCGATCCCGGCAACCTCACGCTCGCGCTAGGCCTCGCCGATGCCGAACGGCGCGCCGGCCAGCGCAGCCAGGCGCTGCAACGCTACGCCTCGCTGAATGCGCGATGGCCGAACGATGCCGCGGTGGTACTCGATTACAGCCGCGCGCTGCTCGACGATGGCAGCAAGGCCGGCGCGAAGACCGCGCAAGGTCTTCTGAAGCCGCTGCTCGACGACGACTCCGAACCGTCGCTATATGAAGCCTACGGCCACGCCTGCCATGTGGCGGGCGACGACGTGCACGCGGGAATCGCCTACGCCGACGCCACCTTCCTCTCGGGTCGCGCAGTCGATGCACTCGACCAGTTGCACCGCCTGCTCGACCGCACGGATCTCGACTACTACGCCCGCGCGCAGATCAACGCGCGGATCGCCCAGATCACTCCGATCGTGCTGGAGATCCGCCGCCGGCATCTCGACCAGCAGCCCGACGAAGGCGACCAGTTGCAGGGCCGGGCAATGCGGACCGGCTTGCGTTTCGGCGCCTGCGCCGGCGTCGACTGCCTGCAGCATTGAGCGGTCGGTGACCTGTGGACGCTGCGCGGCTCCCGTAGAATGCCGTCGACACCGGCTTCCGCTCCTCCCATGAAAGACCACCGACACCCGCTCCGCTGGTTGCTGCCCGTCGTCTTCGCGTTTGCGCTGCCGGGGCTTGCATCCGCCGCGCCGCCGCCCGCTTCCGCGGCCTCGACCGCCGCGGCGCCCGCGCCCGCCCACCCGCAGGTGGCGCTCAAGACCTCGATGGGCGACATCGTGATCGAGCTGTTCCCGGACAAGGCGCCGAAGACGGTCGCGAATTTCCTCCAATACGTGAAGAGCGGCTTCTATGCGGGCACCGTGTTCCACCGCGTCATCCCGGGATTTTTGATCCAGGGCGGGCTGTATACGCGCGAACTCCGGCCCAAGCGCACGCTGCCGCCGATCCCGGACGAAGCCCACAACGGCCTCTCGAACCTGCGCGGCACGTTGGCCGCCGCGCGCGGACCCGATCCCGATTCGGCGACCGCGCAGTTCTTCATCAACGTGGTCGACAACCCGCGACTCGACTACGTCGGCAACCAGAGCGGCATGACCTGGGGCTATGCGGTGTTCGGCAAGGTCGTCGAGGGCATGGACATCGTGGACAAGATCGACAACCTCCCCACCGGCCCGCAGGGCCCGTTCATCGGCGACGTGCCGCGCCCGCTGGTGGTGATCGAGGGTGCCAAAGTGATCGGCGAGGCTGCCCACCCGACGCCGGAGCCAGTGTCGCCGGTGACCGGACAGGTACCCGCTTCGGCGCCGGCCGCGAAAAAGCCCGCGAAGCACTGACGCAGTGGCGACCCTCTTCGTCTCCGACCTGCACCTGGACGACGCACGCCCGCAGATCGTCGAACTGTTCGAGCATTTCTGCGCCGGCGCAGCGCGTGACGCCGATGCATTGTACGTACTGGGCGACCTGTTCGAGGTCTACGTCGGCGACGACGACGATGCCACGTTGAATGCGCGCGTCGCGAAAGCGCTGCGCGGCGTCGCCGACGCCGGGGTACCGGTGCACTATCTCGCCGGCAACCGCGATTTCCTGGTGGGCGAAGACTATGCACGGCGGTGCGGCATGGAAATTGTCGAGGATGGAACGGTCGTCGATCTCCGCGGCACGCCCACACTGCTGCTGCATGGCGACGTTCTGTGCACCGACGATGCCGCCTACCAGGCATTCCGCAGCCAGGTGCGCAATCCGGCGTGGCAGACGGCGTTCCTCGCCCGGCCGCTGGCCGAGCGCCGGGCCTTCGCGCGCCAGGCGCGCGATGCCAGCCGTGCGCACACCTCGAGTACCGTAATGGCGATCATGGATGCCAATCAGCATGCGGTCGAACGCGCGCTGCGCGAAGCCGGCGTCTCACGCATGATCCACGGCCACACCCATCGCCCCGCGATCCACGACTTCGCGCTGGACGCCCAGCCGGCGCAGCGGATCGTGCTGGGCGACTGGTACCAGCAGGGTTCGGTGCTGCGGGTGACGCGGGGCTCAGCCGAATTGAGCGGCTTGGCGTAGACAGGCGCCATAAGTCGCCTGCACGCAGCTCGTACAAGACCCCGAATGTCCTGCGGTTCGTTGCAGGAGCGAGCGTGCTCGCGACCGACGCAATCGGCACGTTCCATCCACTACTGCGTCGCGTCGATCGCGTCGCGCAGGCGCTCCACGCCGACGACTTCGAGATCGCCCCTGCGCGTCGATTTCTTCGGCGCATTGGCCTTTGGCACGATCGCACGGCGGAAGCCGTGGTGCGCGGCTTCCTTCAGCCGTTCCTCGCCGTTCGGCACCGGCCGCACTTCTCCCGACAAGCCGACTTCGCCGAACGCGACCGTCTTGTCCGGCAACGCGCGGTCGCGAAAACTCGACAGCACCGCCAGCAGCACGGGAAGATCGGCCGCCGTTTCCTGCACCCGGATGCCACCGACCACGTTCACGAACACGTCCTGGTCGAACACCGCCGCGCCGCCGTGGCGGTGCAGCACCGCCAACAGCATCGCGAGACGATTCTGTTCGAGCCCCAGCGCCACCCGGCGCGGGTTGCCGAGGCTCGACTGGTCGACCAGCGCCTGCACTTCGACCAGCAGCGGACGCGTGCCTTCGCGGGTCACCATCACCGCGCTCCCGGGCGTGGCGCCCTGGTGCCCGGTGAGGAAGATCGACGACGGATTCGGCACCTCGCGCAGGCCCTTGTCGCCCATCGCGAACACGCCGAGTTCGTTCACCGCGCCGAAGCGGTTCTTGAACGCGCGCAGCACCCGGAACCGTGAGCCGACTTCGCCTTCGAAGTACAGCACCGCATCGACCATGTGCTCGAGCACGCGCGGACCTGCGATGCCGCCCTCCTTGGTGACGTGCCCGACCAGGAATACGCTGGTGCCGCTCTGTTTGGCGAAACGCACCAACCGCGCGGCCGATTCGCGTACCTGCGATACCGAGCCCGGTGCGGCCGGCAGCGTTTCGGTCCAGATGGTCTGGATGGAATCGATCACCAATACACGCGGCTTTTCGCTCTGCGCGTGTTCGAGGATCCGTTCTATGCAGGTTTCGGCGAGTGCGCGCAACGGCGCGAGTTCAAGCCCGAGCCGATGCCCGCGCGCGGCGATCTGCGAGAGCGACTCCTCGCCGCTGACATACAAGCCGGGAAGCCGCTCGCCGAGCGCGGCGAGCGTCTGCAACAGCAACGTGGATTTGCCGATGCCGGGATCGCCCCCGACCAGCACCACCGATCCTTCGACGAGGCCGCCGCCCAGCACGCGGTCGAGTTCGCCGATCCGCACCAGGTGCCGCTGCTCGACTTCGCCCGCGACGCCCGCCAACGGCTGCACCCTCGCGGCCTCCGCGCCCGAGTAGCCTACCCGCGCCGATGCATGCGCCGCCTCTTTCGTCGGCTGCACCACGAACGCGGACAGCGTGTTCCATGCGCCGCAGGCTTCGCATTGACCCTGCCATTTCGGGTACTCCGCGCCGCAGTCGGAACACACGTAGGCGGTTTTCGACTTCGCCATCAGGCGCCATCCTCCGTAAACAGCACGCGGCGGGTGACGCCGCAGGTGAGTTCATACGAAATGGTGTTGGCGTGGCCGGCGACGACTTCGGCGGGAAGTTGCGGACCCCAAAGGGTCACCACATCGCCGACTGTCGCGCTCGGCGCCCGGCGCAGATCGAGGGTGAGCAAATCCATGGATACGCGACCGACGACCTGCGCGGGCGCGTCACCGACCAGCACCGGCGTTCCGACACCGGCGCTGCGCGGATAGCCGTCACCGTAGCCGATCGCGGCGACGCCGATGGCCATGTCTTCCGGGCACCTCCAGGCCGCCCCGTAACCGACGTGTTCGCCGCGCGCAATCCGGTTGATCGCGACCAGGCGCGTGGTCAATGTCATCGCGGGCCGGAAGCCGAAGTCGGCGCCGGTCTTGCCCGCGTTCGGCGACAGGCCATACAGCAAGCCGCCCACGCGAATCCAGTCGCCGCGGGCCCGTGGCCAGCCCAGCAGGGCCGCGGAGTTCGCGAGCGAGCGTTCTCCTGGCAAGCTCTTCGTCGCATCGAAAAACCGTTGCGTCTGGCGCGCGGTGCGGTCGCTGTCGAGTTCATCGCTCGAAGCGAAATGGGTCATCAGCACGATCGCGGAATCGACCGAGGGCAGCGCGGCGAGGCGCGCATGCAACTCCGCCGCGCGTTCGGCTGGAAAACCGAGCCGATGCATCCCGGTGTCGAGTTTGAGCCAGACCTTGAGCGGATTGCCGCCACGCTCGGCTTCCAGCATCGCGAGCTGCGATTCGTGATGAATCACGGCTTCGAGCTGCAGCCGGCGCATCTCGGCAAGATCGCTTGCCGCGTCCGGGCCCGACAACACCACGACGCGCTGGGGGTGGCCCGCCGCACGCAATCGCAGGCCATCCGCAATCGACGCCACGCCGAAGGCATCGGCCCCGCCGAGCGCCCGCGCGCAGCGCTCGAGGCCATGGCCGTAGGCGTCGGCCTTTACAACGGCCATGACTTTTGCACCTTCGGCAAGTTCGCGCGCGCGCGCGAAGTTACCGCGCAAGGCGCCGAGGTGGATCGCCGCGGTCGCGGAGCGGCTCATGGAAAACCGGGGTCAGAGTGCAATTTCGTGAGGAGAACCTGGGTCACTGAATCTCCGTGTCCGAAATTGCACTCTGACCCCGGTTTTTCGCGGCTTTGCGCGCCATCACTCCAGGCTCCCCACGTACGCCTCCGGCGTGTAGTTCTCGAACTTGGTGTACTGACCGAGGAAGGTCAGCTTCACCGTGTCGATGGGGCCGTTGCGCTGCTTGCCGACGATGATCTCGGCGATGCCCTTGTGGCTCGACTCCTTGTTGTAGACCTCGTCGCGATAGATGAACAGGATCAGGTCCGCATCCTGCTCGATCGCGCCCGATTCGCGCAGGTCGCTCATCACCGGACGCTTGTCGTTGCGCTGTTCCAACGCGCGGTTCAACTGCGACAGCGCGATTACCGGCACGTCGAGTTCCTTGGCCATGGCCTTGAGGTTGCGTGAAATCTCGGAAATCTCGGTGGCCCGGTTTTCGGTGTTGCCCGGAACCTGCATCAACTGCAGGTAATCGATCACCACCAGCCCGAGGCCGTGCTCGCGCATCATCCGGCGCGAGCGCGAACGCAGCTCGCCCGGCGAGAGCGCCGGGGTGTCGTCGATGAAGATCTTCGATTCCGAGAGGAGCGACGCCGCCTGGCTGACCCGCGGCCATTCCTCTTCGGCGAGCTCGCCCGAGCGCAGGTCCTTCTGGTTGATCCGGCCGAGGGACGAGATCAGGCGAAACGCCAATTGTGAGGCCGACATTTCCATCGAGAACACCAGCACCGGCTGCTTGGCGCGCATCGCCACTGCCTCGGCGATGTTCAGCGCGAACGCGGTCTTGCCCATCGACGGACGGCCGGCGACGATCACCAGATCCTGCCGCTGCATGCCGCTGGTAAGCTCATCGAGGTCCTTGAAGCCGGTGGTGAGGCCGTTCAACTGGCCGCGATTGGCGTAGCGCTGCGCCAGCAGCTCGACCGCTTCCTTCACCGATTGCCGCACCGGCACCACCTGCTTGCGACCGCGCGCGCCGGCTTCGGCGATCTTGAACACGCGCTGCTCGGCGGCCTCGAGGATCTCGGGGGTGTTGCGGCCCTCCGGATTGAAGCCGTCGCCCGCGATCCGGGTGCCCGCCTCGATCAGCTTCCGCAGCACCGACTTGTCGCGGACGATGTCGGCGTAGGCCTTGATGTTGGCGGCGCTCGGTGTGTTGTTGGCGAGCTCCGCGAGGTACGCGACACCGCCGACGGCCGTGGTTTCACCGTGGCGTTCGAACCACTCGCCGAGCGTCACCGCATCGCACGGCTGGCCCGCCGAGGCGAGTTCACCGATCGCGCGAAATATCAACCGGTGTTCGCGGCGGTAGAAGTCTTCCTCGACCAGCCGGTCGGCCACTTGGTCCCACGCTTCCCCGACCAGCATCAGTCCACCCAGCACCGACTGCTCGGCCTCGATCGAATGCGGGGGTACCCGCAGCACGTCGACCCGCGACGGCGGACTGGATTTGGGTTCCGGCAGGACGGCGCTCATGGGCGCGCAACAGGCAGCGGCTTCGACATGCCCGCGATCATACGCGCGCAGGTCTCAAACGCTAAGACAACAAGTCTGTGGAAATCCTGTGCACGGGGCGTGGGTGATTCGACACCCCGCGTTCGCGAAGGGCCGTGGCGGGCTGCCAAGACCAACGCAAAAGCATGCGACACGGATCAAATCCGATCAAAGGGAACAGCAACTGCTTTCCCGCACGGATTCCGGACCCCGCAAGCTGGCGAAGACGCCGTGCATCCCGCAGGGAAAATCAGCTTCCATCCGATTTGATCCGTGTCGAGAAGCTTTTTGCAGGGAAGTCACAAACCCGCGAAGCGCGCCGGCGCATACGGCAGCGGGTCGAGCACCGGCGCCTCGCCGGCAACCATCGACGCGACGAGTTCGGCGGTGGCCGCGCTCATGCTCACGCCGAGCATCCCGTGGCCGGTGGCGAACATCAGGTTGTTCCAGCGCGCGACCGGCCCGATCAGCGGGAGTTCGTCGACCGACATCGGACGCCAGCCCCACCATTCCTCGCGCAGCTCGGCCCCCAGCGGTGCGCGCAGGTAGGCGCGTGCCCCGCGGCGCAATGCGTCGAGCCGGATGCGGTTGAGGCGTTCGTCGTAGCCCGAGAACTCCATGGTGCTGCCGAGCCGGTAGCCCGATTCCCACGCGGTGACGCACACGCTCGCCTCGCGCAGCACCAGCGCGCGGCGCGGACACGGATCCGGACGCGACATCGTGATCGAATAGCCCTTGCCGGGCTGGATCGGAACCTGGAGGTCAAGCGACGCCGCAATCCGCGGCGTCCAGGCGCCTAGCGCCAGCACGATCCGGTCGCCCGCGAATTCGCCGCGCGACGAGCGCACGCGTTCGATCCGGGTGCCGGCGGTCGTGAAGCCTTCGATGGTCGTTTCCGTCTCGATCACGCCGCCGCGCTCGCGCACCCGGCGTGCCAGCCCGTCGACCAGCTTGTCGGGACGCAATTGCGCATCGTCCTGATGCAGGATGCCCCCGACCACGCCCGGCAGGAGTGCCGGTTCCATGGTCTCGACCTCGCTGCCGCGCAGCGCCGCCGCCGCGATCCCGAGCCGGTGCAGCCAGGCGATTTCGCGGCGGTCTTCGGCGAGCGTCCGCTCGTCGCGATACACGAACAGGCTGCCGGAAGGCGCATATTCGCAGTCGATGCCTTCCTCGATCAGCACCCGCGGCAGCAAGGTCCAGGAACGCTGCAGGATCGCCGCGCGGGCGATCGCCGCACGTTCGGCGGAGGCGAGGTTGCAGCGTTTCGCGAAGCCGAGCAGCCAGCGCCAGCGCGCCCAGTCCGGACGCGGATTGACATACAGCGGGGCATCCCGCCGCAGCATCCAGTGCAGGGCCTTCCACGGCATTCCCGGCACCGTGAGCGGGATCGCGTGGCTGGGGGTCAGGGTGCCGCAGTTGCCGTGCGAAGCCCCGCACCCGGGCGCGCTGCGTTCCAGTATCCGAACGGATGCGCCACGCCGCAGCAGGGCCAGCGCGCAGGACAGACCGATCACGCCACCGCCGAGGATCAGAACGTCGCTGCGTGATTCATCCATTTCTACCATTGTAACTCGAGATGTCGTTCGCGCAGGGAGATTGACCGTGCCGATCGTCCCCCCCAACTGCCGGTGCGCGTCACTTTCGGGCTCGCGGGGCGCGCCCAGGGATTTCGTGGCCCACTCCACAGTTTTGCGCGTCCGCGCCGTTCGCGCTTCCCCGATGAGACCCATCATCCCTGGGTTTGGCATCATTCCTGCTTGGGCTCCCGTGCAATAGAGGGGAATCCACATGAGCACCAATACCGACACCGGGTTCTGCAGCGTTCCCGAAATCCTGCTGATGCTGCGCGCCCCCGGCGCCGGCTGGCTGGCGACCCTGCTCGCCGCGCTGGACGAAGCCCTGCGCGACCCGGATTTCAACGCCTACCACCGGGCGATCCTCGCGCGCTACGTTGACGAACAGATCGTGCCCGCCGCGGTCGCGGAAACGGCGCGCCAGCGCACGGCGCAGTTCGAGGAGACGCTGCGCGCCCAAGTGCGGCCGACGAGCACCGAGGACCACGAGCGCATCGTGGCCTGCTGAACCAGCGGACAGGTCCGGCGCTGGACGTCGTCCGCGCCATGGGTTACCGTCGTGGCCGTCTTTCCGGGGCAGTCCACGTCGACCGATGCAGGTGCGCGACCCCCACAACCCGAGCCGTCCGGGTTCGGACGACTGCAAGGCCGCGCGTTGACGCTGCCGTGGCGCCACGCGCGTTGGCTGGCGTGCGCGCTCGCAGCGTTGCTGTTGGCTGCGTGCGCAACCGTCGGGTCCGCCCCGGCGAACCGCACGCCCGCGCCCCCCGCGACGGTCGCGAACGACGTCCTGTTCCGCGCGATCAGTCTGGTCGGAACGCCCTACCATTGGGGCGGAAACACCCCTGAAAGCGGCTTCGACTGCAGCGGGCTGGTCGACTACGTGTTCCGCACGCAGGCGGGGATCGCGCTTCCCAGGACCTCGCGCGAAATGGCCGCCCTCGATGCGCCACGGATCGCGCGGGACGACCTCGCGCCCGGCGACCTGCTGTTTTTTGGACACCACCACGTCGACCATGTCGCAATCTACGTCGGCCACGGGCGCTTCGTGAACGCGCCCGACCGCGGCGGTACCGTGCGGCTGGACAAACTCACCGGCTACTACTGGCGGGACCATTACCTGTTCGCCAAGCGCGTGCTGACGCCGCGCGTACGCGCGGCACTGGCGGCGGACTGAAAATCGCCGGGCGCGCCTGCGCGGGAGCCGCGCGGTCCCCCCAACCCCTGGAACCCACGATGCAGAACTTCACCTTGTTGATCGGCCGCCTCGGACTATCCCTGATCTTCATCCTGTCCGGCATCGGCAAGCTCACGGCCTACCAGGCCACCGCCAAGCTGCTGGTGGCCCACGGGTTGCCGCCGGGCCTGCTGCCACTGGTGATCTTCGCCGAGCTCGGCGGCGGCCTCGCGATCCTGTGCGGCCTGCTGACCCGCTGGGCGGCGGTCGGACTGTTCGTCTACACCCTGCTCGCGGCGGTGTTCTTCCACAACAACTTCGTCGACCACGGCGAGTGGATCAACTTCATGAAGAACCTGGCGATCTCCGGCGGGTTCCTCATCCTCGCCGCGCAGGGGCCGGGCGATCTCTCCATCGACGCCTGGCGCAGGCGCCGCCGGCAACGGCAGAAGATCTTCTTCTGATGGGAACGCCGCGACGCGCCTTCCGGGGCTGAACCGGGCAACCGGGCTCCGTCCGGGAGAAGCCCGACGTTGCCGCCGGGTGGCGAAGCTGGGCTTTCTCCGGAACGAATCGGGAGCCAGCCCCGCCGACGTCGCTACCGCCGACGTCAGTGCGGATGCCCGCCTTCCGGATGCGCGTGCCCGTGCGCGATTTCCTCGGGCGTCGCCGCGCGGACCGAGGCAATCTCGATGTCGAAATGCAGGGTCTTGCCCGCGAGCGGGTGATTGTGGTCGACATCGATCGAGCTCATCCCGATCTTGTGGACGGTCACCATCCGCTGGCCACCGTCCTTGGTCTGCAGCACCGTGGTCATGCCGGGCTTCAGTTTCTGCGCGTTCTGGAAATATTTCTTCGGCACCCGCTGGAGCAGACCTTCCAGGCGCTCGCCGTAGGCATCCGCCGGGGCGACGTCGACCTCGAACCTTTCGCCGGCCTCGCGCCCGGTGAGCGCGTTCTCGACGCCCGGAACCAGTTGTCCGTGGCCGAGCAGGGCCAGCAGCGGTTCGCCGCGCTTGCGCGAATCGTCAAACGGTTCGGCCGCGGCGTCGCCGGCGTCCCGGACGCAATAGTGGAAGCTCACCACGGAATTCTTTTCGACACGCATGACAATCCCGGTATGGATGGGTCGCGGGCTGTGCTGCCCGCCCGATCAAGTGGCGGACGGCGCGCAACGCGGGGTGGTGGAGGGATGGTTCCTAGTCCGCGACTGCGGACGAACTTTGCATGGTAACCGGTGCTTCGGCCTCCGTCACACCAAACCGTACCCCGTGCGCCTCCGGCCCGAACCAGGTCAGCAGCGCCAGCAGCACCGCGACCGCCGCAATCCAGGCCGACTGCACGAACGCATAATCGCCGCCGCGCGCCTGCGCCACCGCCGCCATCGCGAAGGCGGTCCACGACACCAGCAGGTTGCCGATCTGGTAGGCGAAACCCGGCAGCGTCCCGCGCACGTCGTCGGGCGAGAGTTCGTTCAAGTAACCCGGCACCACGCCCCACGCACCCTGCACCGCGACCTGGATCCAGAATGCGCCGATCGCGAGCAGCAGCACCGAACCGCCGTAGCTCCACAGCGGGATCGCGGGCAGCGCCAGCACGCAGGCGATCGCCATCGCGCGGCGCCGGCCGATCTTTTCCGACCACTGGCCGAACGCGAGTCCGCCGGCCAGCGCGCCGAGATTCAGGATGATCGTCAGCAGGCTGGTGGTGTGGGTGTCGAAATGCATCTGCAGTTTCAGGAAAGTCGGGTACACGTCCTGCGATCCGTGGCTGAAGGCATTGAACACCGCCATCGTCATGATCATGTAGGCGAGCAGCTTCCAGCGCCCGCGCATGGTTTCCAGCATCCCGCGGCGCGCACCAGCGCGTGCACGCTGCTCGAACACCGGCGATTCCGGCACGCTGCGGCGCAGGTACAGCACCAGCAACGCCGGCACGATGCCGAGCGCGAACATCCCGCGCCAGCCGATCGTGTTGAACAACAAGCCGTAGGCGATCGCGCACAACAGGTAACCGCACGGATAGCCCGACTGCAGGATGCCCGACACGATGCCACGCGAACGCACGGGGATCGACTCCATCGCGAGCGATGCGCCGGTGCCCCATTCGCCGCCCATCGCGATGCCGAACAGCGAGCGCAGCACCAGCAACACCATCAACGAGGGCGCGAAGGCACAGGCAAGGCCGAGCACCGAGTACAGCGTGACGTCGATCATCAGGATCCGCCGGCGGCCGTAGCGATCCGCGAGCCGCCCGAACACCAGCGCACCCACGGGGCGGAAGGCGAGCGTCAGCAGCAACGCCAGGGCGACGTCCTTCACCGGCACCCGGAAGCTCTGCGCGACCGCCGGCATCACCATCACCAGCAGGAAGTAGTCGAATGCATCGAGAGTCCAGCCGAGGAACGCGGCGGCCACGGTATGTCGCTGGGTGCGGTCGAGCGCGCGCAGGGCGGCGAGTGCGGTCATGGACGAAATCCGGGTGTCGGGACGCGGTGCGGCGAGCATACCGCCGCCCAGGCGGGGCATGCACCCGCGCACCAATTAAAATGATGCGATGATGCCGGAACCGCTTGCCGCTGGAGATTCGTTCGAGGCGTACGTCGAGCGCATCGACGCGGCGCTGCCCCAGACCCAGTGCCAACGCTGCGGCTACCCGGCCTGCCGCCCGTATGCCGAGGCCATCGCGCGCGGCGAAGCGCCGATCAATCGCTGCCCGCCGGGCGGCGCCGAAGGCGTGCGCGTGCTGGCGCGCATCACCGGACGGCCGCTGCTGCCGCTCGATCCCGCCTGCGGCACCGAAACGCCTCCCCGCGTCGCCGTGATCGACGAGGATGCGTGCATCGGTTGCACCAAGTGCATCCAGGCCTGCCCGGTGGACGCAATCGTCGGTGCGACCAAGTTGATGCACAGCGTGATCGCGGACCGCTGCACCGGCTGCGAACTGTGCCTGCCGCCGTGCCCCGTCGACTGCATCGCGATGGTCGATAATTCCGCTGCGCCGCCGCGCCTGCCCCGCCCGCCGCTGCCGTGCCCGCCGTGAGCACCCGTCGCCGGCGCTGGCTGCTGCGCGGCACATGGCTGGCCGCAATCGTGGTCTTTTGCGTGTTGTGGCCCGCCTGGGAATTTCCGCATTTCATCATCCCGAAGCAGCTGCATGCGGAAGCCCTCGTGCAACTCGCGCTGTTCCACGGCGCCTGGCTACTGGTTCCGCTGCTCGTGCAGTCCGGGTTCATCGCATTCGCGCGGTTTCGCCAGCACCGCAAGCTCCGGGCGACCGGGGCCACCGTGCTGGCGGTCGTCTGCGCCCTGCTGATCTATGCGCGCTTCGTCGAGCCCGCGCTGCTCGTGGTGCGGCGCACGGTGATCCCCGCGCCGGTCGACCTCGACATCGCGCTGGTGGCCGACGTCCACATCGGGCGCTTCACGCGCCCGGCAAAACTCCGGCAGGTGGTGGACCGGCTGAACCGGCTCCACGTCGACCTGGTCCTGTTCGCGGGCGACTTCACCTATGGTCCGCCGAGGGATCTTGCCGCCGCCCTGGCCCCGCTGCGGGACTTGAACGCGCAGGTATACGCGGTGCTCGGCAACCATGACGAACAACTGCCCGGCCCGCCGGTGGCCGACAGGATCCGCACGGCGCTCGCGGGTTCACCGGTGCATTTCATCGCCCACCGGGTCGTCGAATTTCCGGACTTCCGGCTCGCCGGCCTGTACGACTGGTGGACCGCCCGTGACGACGCGGCGTTCCTCCGCAACCTGCCACCAGGCAAGCCGCTGCTGATCCTGATGCACCAGCCGCACAGCCTGCGGGCATTGCGCGGCGTCCCCTTCGCGCTGGCGATGGCTGGCCACACCCACGGCGGGCAGGTCTACCTCCCGTGGCTCACCCGCGAGATGTTCCTGCGGATCCGCGACGAGAAATACGTGAACGGCTACTACGTGACACCCGAGGGAAAATTGTTCGTGACGCCCGGCGTCGGCGTGACCGGCATGCCGCTGCGCTTGGATTGTCCGCCCACCATCGACGTGCTGGAATTGCGACGCCATGCCGACTGACGCCTCCACCCAGCAATCCTGCAGCCACTGCGGCGATTGTGCGCGTGCCTGTCCGGAAGCGCTCGACCCGGAAGTGCTGTTCCTGGCGCTGGTAAAGGACGATTTCGGCGTGACACAAAGCGCGCGGCTCGACGCCTGCAGCCAATGCAATCGTTGCGTGGAAGTCTGTCCGTCGCACATCCCGCTGCTCGACTGGTTCCGCTGGGGAAAGTCAAAGCTCCGTGAACACGAGCGAGCAGCCGATGCGCGCAAGCGTTTCCTCGCGCGCAACGCGCGGCTGGCGCGCGAACGGGAGCTGCGCGCCATGCGCCGCGGGACGCCTTGGCCCACCGCGCTGCCCATGCAAACCATCAGTCGCAGCGAGGTACTGGCGGCGATCGCGCGCGGAAAAGCCAGGCGGCGCGAGCAACGCCCATGAAGCGCGAAAAGGTTGCAGAGCTGTTCCGTCGCCTGCGCGACCTCGACCCGAATCCGACCACCGAACTCAACTACCGCACACCGTTCGAACTGCTGGTCGCGGTGATCCTCTCGGCGCAGGCCACCGACGTCGGGGTGAACAAGGCCACCAAGCGCCTGTTCCCGGTGGCCAACACGCCGAAGAAGATTCTCGCGCTCGGCGAGGAGGGCCTGAAGCGTCACATCTCGACGATCGGGCTCTACAACGCCAAGGCCAGGAACATCCTCGCGACCTGCGCACTGCTGCTGGAGCATCACGGCGGAGAAGTACCGCGGACACGGGAAGAACTGGAAGCACTGCCCGGCGTCGGCCGCAAGACCGCCAACGTCATCCTGAATACCGTGTTCGGCGAACCGACGATCGCCGTCGACACCCACATCTTCCGCGTCTGCAATCGCACCGGCCTCGCGCGAGGCAGGACCGTGCGGATCGTCGAGGACAAGCTGCTCGAGGTCGTTCCCGACGAGTACAAGCCGGGCGCCCACCATTGGTTGATCCTGCACGGCCGCTACGTGTGCACCGCGCGCAAGCCGAAGTGCCCGATCTGCCCGATCCGCGACCTGTGCGCGTACCAGCACAAAACGCGCAGGTTGGACTGAACGCAGGGACGCCCGAGGTCGTGGGCATCGGAGTGCTCTCACCCCACGAGCCACCAGCCGATCCGCGATCTGTCCGCGT
>JAICJG010000119.1 GCA_025928585.1 Rhodanobacteraceae bacterium | reverse complement strand
CTTGTTCGCGAGCCAGCCGGGTGACGTCGTCGGCCCGGCGGTGCAACTTGATGTCCGGGTGGCGGCGGATCACCCCGGTGGCGGAGCACGGCGCGTCCAGCAGGATGCGGTCGAACGGCTGGCCGTCCCACCAATCCGCCGGCGTGCCGGCGTCGCCGGTCCGCACCACGCAGTGGAGTTGCAGGCGTTCGAGGTTCGCGCGGATCGATGCTGCGCGCCGTGGCTCGCGCTCGAGCGCGAGCAGGTCGACGTTCGCGCGTTCCAGCACGTGGCAGGCCTTGCCGCCCGGTGCCGCGCAGGCGTCCAGTACCCGCAAGTCATCGCGAAGGTCGAGCGCATCGGCGGCGACCTGCGCGGCGCCGTCCTGGACGGAGAAGAGGCCTTCGGCGAAACCGGGCAACCGGCGCGGGTCGGTGTGGACGTCGAGGACGACGGCATCGCGCAGGAACGGATGCGTCTTCGCTTCGAGTCCGGTGCCGGCGAGCATCGCGATTGCGTCGTCGCGTGTTGCGCGGCGCGCATTCACCCGCAGCATCGGCGCGGACGGCTGGTTGTTCGTCGCGAGGATCGTGTCGGCCTCGTCCGGCCAGTCACGGGAGATCGCATCGATCAGCCAGCGCGGATGCGCCGTGCGCGTTTGTGCGTTCCGGTCGAGCCGAGCATTGCGGGCATCGCGTTCCCGCAACCAGCGCCGCAGCACCGCATTCACGAGTTTCGCGAACCCGCCGCGGTCGAGCGCGCGCGTGGCCTCGACCGTCGCCGCGACCGCGGCGTGCGGCGGCAACTTCAGGATTTCGAGTTGCACAAGGCCGATCACCAGCAGCGCGTGGAGCGCGGGTTCGCGCTGGCGCAGCGGTTGCTGCAGGAGGTCATCGAGGGCGCGATCGAAGCGCAACCACCAGCGCGCGCCCTCGTTCACGAGCGCGGTCAGCAACGCGCGGTCGCGCGGATCGGCGAGCTGCGCCTGCGCGGGCTGTAGGCGTTCGCGGAGCGAGGCGCCGCCGAGCGCCACCGCGGCGAGGCACTGCGCGGCGAGGTCGCGGGCGGTAATGGTTCGGCTCATCGCGCTCCATCGTGCGCAGGGTGCACGAGTCTAGCAACCCCGCGTGATCGACCCTGTGAGGTCGCTCGCCGTCGGCAAGCTGCGTTCCGGCGAACGGCTGGATCATGGGCCGCACTTCAGGGCGAGGCGCTTTGGGAGTATCGTGGGGCGGGTTGGCACGGATCGGCCAACCCGGTCATGGTTGCAGCAAGGGAACGTCGCGGACGAATCCATGGATGGCGAGCCGGCAAGTGCGGTGATTTCCGCAAAAGAGTTCCTGGCCTGGGCGCTGGCGGCCGTCGCCGGCTTCATCGATGCGGTCGGCTACCGGACGCTGCGGCACTTGTTTACCGCGCACATGAGCGGCAACTCGGCGCGGCTGGGTGTGTTCCTCGGCGAAGCGCGGCTCGGCTCCGCGGTGCCGCTGGCCGCGGCCGTACTGCTGTTCGTGTTCGGGATCGCCGTCGCCACCGTGCTGGCGGAGGTCGCCAGCCGCCGCGGCGCGCGTTCGGCGATGCCGTGGCTGCTCGGCGTGCAGGTGCTGCTGCTCGCCGCGTTCATGGGTTACGGCGCGAGTGTGATCGGCACGGTTGGGCAGGTCCCCGATCATTCGGGGCGCGGATTCTACGTGCTCGCGGCGCTCGCGATCATCTCGATCGGCTTCCAGGTGTGTGCGTTGCAGTACGTGGGCGGACAACGCGCCCGCACGACCTACGTATCCGGGATGCTGACCCGCTTCTCGCAGGAATTCGTCAACTGGCTGTTCTGGCTGCACGACGGCACGCGGCGGCCGCGCGGCACGTACCTCGGCGAAGCCCTGCAATCCGGCAGCCGCGATGAATCCGCGGCGAGGGCGCTGCTGTTCGGCGGCATCTGGTGCTGGTATCTCGGGGGCGCCATCGCCGGCAGCTTTCTCGACGGCCGCTGGCGGCTGTGGTCGCTGGCCTGCCCGATCGCGCTGCTCGTCGCGATCATTGCGCTCGACCAGTGGCGGCCGTTCAAGCCGTGACAGGCAGGTTGGCGCGGGCAGACCGGCGCGCGTCCGGTCGCACGCACGCGAAACCGGGCGCGTGACTACCGGCGCAGTTCCGGCCGCGCGTTGAGGTAATCGGCCGCGCTGATCACGCGCCCGCCGGCGCGTTGCAGCTTCAACACCCGCAGCATGCCTTCGCCGCAGGCGATGTCGATGCCGTGTTTCGAGGCGGCCACGATGGAGGCGGGCTTTTGGTCCCCGATCCCTGGTCGCCGGTCCCCTGCTTTTGCTTGCCATACCCGCACCCGCTCACCGGCAATTTGCGCTTCCGCCACAGGCCAGGGATCGAAAGCACGCACTTTGCGTTCCAGCTCTGCCGCGCTCAGCGCGAAGTCCAGTTTCGCTTCGGCCTTGTCCAGCTTGTGGGCGTAGGTGACGCCGTCGCTCGACTGCGGCGTCGCGACCAGCGTTTCGCCGCGCGACACGTGCTGCAATCCTTCCGCGAGCACCTGCGCGCCGAGCCGGGCCAGGCGATCGTGCAGCGAACCGCCGGTGTCATCCGGCGCGATCGGCGTACGCGCCGACAAAAGCACCGGCCCGGTATCGAGGCCGGCCTGCATCCGCATCAGGCACACGCCGGTCGCGGCGTCGCCGGCGAGGATCGCACGCTGGATGGGCGCCGCCCCGCGCCAGCGTGGCAACAGCGAGGCATGCACGTTCCAGCAGCCGAGGCGCGGGATCGCGAGCACCGCTTTCGGCAGGATCAGCCCGTAGGCGATCACCACCAGGAGGTCGGGCGCGTAGCCGCGCAGGCGCTCCTGCGCTTCGGCGGTTTTGAGCGATACCGGCTGCTCGACCGGAATGCCTGCTTTCAGCGCGGCCTGCTTCACCGGGCCCGGCGCAAGCTTGCGGCCGCGTCCGGCGGGCCGGTCGGGCTGCGTGTAGACCGCGACCACGTCGCCCGCGTCCATGCACGCGCGCAGCCCCGGCACCGCGAACTCGGGCGTGCCGGCGAACACCAGCCGCAGGCGTGGCCCTGGCATCTAGCCCGCTTTGCGCCGCTGCTTCTCCAGCTTGCGCAGCAGCAGGGAGCGCTTCAGCGGGGACAGGTAATCGACGAACACCTTGCCGATGAGATGGTCCATCTCGTGCTGGATGCAGACCGCGAGCAGCCCGTCGGTTTCGATTTCGAGCGGCTTGCCGCTGACATCCTGCGCCTTCACGCGGATCCATTCCTTGCGCTCGACGTCGGCAAACACGCCGGGGAACGAAAGGCAGCCTTCCTGGCACACTTCGCTGCCGCGGGCGTCCAGGAGTTCGGGATTCACCAGCACCATCGGGGCGTCGTGGTTCTCGGAGACGTCGATCACCAGCAGGCGCTTCTGCTCGTTGACCTGGGTCGCGGCGAGCCCGATCCCCGGCGCCTCGTACATCGTCTCCAGCATGTCGTCGGCGAGCTGCCTCAGCCTGCTGTCGAACGCCTCCACCGGCTTCGCCTCGAGGCGAAGGCGCGGGTCGGGGAATTCAAGGATGTCGAGTTTGGCCATGGTGGATGCGGGTCGGCAAGCGGACAACGGCAGGGAAATGGGGGCGCCGTGGGCGTTTTTCAGCCGCGGATAGCCTAGCAGGATGCCGCGGAGGGCCGGTTCCGATCCGTGCGTCACCAAATGTGAAATTTTCGCTTGCCGGGGCGTCCCATTCGGGTACACTCGGCCAAACTCTCGGGGGATCGGGGGATTGCCGGTCATGTTTAAGAAACTGCTTGCGCTCGCTGCGGGCTTGCTGATCACGTGCGCCGCCTACGCGGCCGGCGCCCAGCTGCGTGCCGACCATCCGCACACCTATGTCGTCAAGAAGGGCGATACCCTCTGGAGCATTTCGGCGCGCTTCCTCAAGAAGCCGTGGCTGTGGCCCGAGATCTGGGACGTCAACCAGCAGGTCTACAACCCGCACCGCATCTATCCGGGCGACGTGCTCGACCTCGACGTGAACGGGCTGCACGTCGCCAGGCGCGCGGCGGTCGAGGCCAACCCGATCCCGACGGTGCCGCTGTCGGCGATCGAGCCGTTCCTCAAGGATTTCCGGGTGCTCACGGCCGAGCAGTTGAAGCAGACGCCTTATGTCGTTGCGGTCGAGGAGAACGAGCCGCGCGCCACCGAGGGCATGAACCTGTACGTGCGCCAGCTCGGCGCGGCCACTCCGGGCGAGCGTTTCGCGATCGTGCGCCCCACCCACGTCTACCGCGAATTCGGCGAGGACGGGCAGGCTGATGATATCGGCCACGTCGTCAGCAACAACGTGGACATGGCACCCGGTCCGTGGCAGGAGGATTTCCGCAACGACGGGCACTTCGGCCGCGGCGAAGAGATCGCCACCGAGGTCCGGGTGATCGGCACGGCGCGGGTGCTGAGCGTCGGCGACCCGGCGACCCTGCTGCTCACCAACGCCAGGATGGAAATCCGGGCCGGCGACCGCCTGATGCCGGTCGACGACGCTCCCTACGACTACACGTACTATCCGCACGCCGCGACCAACGTACCCGCCAACGCGCAGATCATGGCGCTGTCCAACGGCTACGACAGCATCTCGGTGCAAGGCCCGATGGACGTGGTGGCGCTGAACGTCGGCAGCGCCGACGGCGTAAACAACGGCACCACCTTCGCGATTTACCAGCAAGGCGACACGGTCACCGACCTCGTCAAGGGCAACACCGCCCGCCGCGAGTTCGGGCCGAAAGTCCGGCTGCCGAACGAGTTCGTCGGCCACCTGATGGTGTTTCGCACCTTCGAACACATCAGCTACGGGCTGGTGATGGACGGCATCCGCCCGGTCAGGGTGCGGGACGTCATCGAAGCGCCAAGGTAGCGATGCGGAAAATCCTTATGAAACGGCGCGGCGCGGGTCCGCGCCGTTTTTGTTGGTGACGGCCCTACACTAGGAGCCTGCGGACGCCATGCCACGTGTCCGCGCCCGCGGATCGAGTCCGGGGCAGGCTTGGCCATTGGCTTGCCGGGCAGGAAGAGTGAGGAAGATGTATGTCGATACAGGGAGGAGCGATGACGCAGCCAGGTGGGCCAATGGCCCCGGCCCGAAGGGTCGCTCCGCAGCGGCCGCGATACTTCGGTGCGCCCCTTGGCCATGGAACCACCATGGCGCTGCGACGCGCGCCTCGTCTGGCAACCGCTGCGGAAGCAACGCGGCTCACTTGACATGGTGTCAGCGAGCCCCCGGATGGATGCCGACGAGGAACTGCGGGCCTGGTTGACCCTCGCGCGGGCGCCGGGCCTGGGCGGCGTCGGGATCCGGGCGTGGCTCCGCAAGGCGGGCTCTGCGCGGGCCGCCTGCGCGGAAATCCGCAAAAATCGAGAGGCGGCGGGCCTCGCGCCGGCGGCAGTGGACTGGATCCGGCGTCCCGACGAGGCTCGGCTCGACGCCGACCTCGCGTGGCTCGCGATGCCTGGCCATCGGCTGCTCCGCTGTGACGAGGCCGATTTCCCGCCGCAGCTCGAAACCATTCCGCAGCCGCCCGCCGCGCTGTTCGTGGCGGGCGATGGGGCAGCGCTGTTGGCGCCCCAGGTGGCGATCGTCGGGGCGCGCAGCGCCACCGCGCAAGGCCTCGCCACCGCCCGCGACTTCGCGCGCACGCTCAGCCGTGCGGGGCTGACGATCACCAGCGGAATGGCCGACGGCATCGACGGAGCCGCGCATGCCGCGGCGCTGGAGACAGGCGGTGCGACCATTGCCGTGGTCGGTACCGGGCCGGACCTCGTCTATCCTGCCAAGCACCACGAACTCGCGGTCAGGATCGCCCAACACGGTGCCATCGTCAGCGAATTCGCGCCGGGCATCGAGGCCCGGCCGGGCCACTTTCCGCGCCGCAACCGGCTGATCGCGGGCCTGGCGCTCGGGACGCTGGTGGTCGAGGCAGGCCTGCAGTCGGGATCGCTGATCACCGCGCGGCTCGCGGCGGAAGCCGGCCGCGAGGTGTTCGCGCTACCGGGCTCGATCCACAATCCGCTGGCCAAGGGTTGCCACCGCCTGATCCGCGACGGCGCGCGTTTGGTCGAAACGGCCGCCGAGGTGATCGAGGCGCTGGCGCCCACCGCGCAGGCGCTCGGTGCCGAGCTCCGCGCGCGGCTGGAGGCGCCGGAGCTCCCGGCGGCCTCGCCGACCGACCTGGCGGCAAGGATGCAAGACCCTGATTATGTGGCGCTTCTCGCCGCGATCGGGGAGGCACCGGCGTCGCTGGACGAACTGGCCGCGCGCACCGGGCTCGCGCCCGCCGCGTTGTCGTCGATGCTGTTGCTGCTGGAGCTGGAAGGAACCGTCGGCCCGGCCGTGAACGGCCGCTGGCAGCGGCTTTTTCGCGCGGGTGCTTGACAGAGCCACCCTGCGCGTGTGTTCACTATATATAGAGGGCAAGGCAGGGACCGCCGCAGCGACAGTCGATGTCATCCGACAACACGGGACTTATTCCGACCACCGAGCCGGACCATTGCGCGCCAGCGTTCGTACGCTGATCGATGGGCAGGCACGCCCACCCCAATTCCGATACCCGAACCATGGCCAAGAACCTCCTCATCGTCGAATCGCCCGCCAAGGCCAAGACGATCAACAAATACCTCGGCACCGACTTCAAGGTGCTGGCGTCCTACGGTCACGTCCGCGACCTCAGGCCCAAGGAGGGCGCGGTCGATCCCGACCACGGCTTCCGGATGGACTACGCGCTGATCGACAAGAACGTCAAGCACGTCGACGACATCGCCAAGGCCGCCGAGGCCGCTGAATCCATTTATCTCGCCACCGACCTCGACCGCGAGGGCGAGGCGATCAGTTGGCACATCAGCGAGATCCTGAAGGAACGCGGCCTGCTCGAAGACCGCGAAACCCATCGCGTGGTGTTCTCCGAAATCACCCCGCGGGCGATCAGGGAG
>JAICJG010000108.1 GCA_025928585.1 Rhodanobacteraceae bacterium | reverse complement strand
GGGCGCAATCGCACCGCTGCGGCTTCCTCGATCGCCTCGCGCTTGCTCATGCCATGCAGCCGCTGGGCATCGTTGGCGAACTGCACCATCAGGATGCCGTGCTTGCTGATCAGGCCGATCAGGGTGACCAGGCCGACCTCGGTGTAGATGTTCAGCGTGGACAGCCCGAGGTTGATGAATAGCAGGGCGCCGAAGGTCGCCATCGGCACCGACACCAGGATCACGATCGGGTCGCGGAAGCTCTCGAACTGCGCCGACAGCGCCAGGAACACGATGATGATCGCGAACAACATCGTGACGAGGAAGCCGCCCGACTCCTGCTGGAACTGCCGCGACTGGCCGGCATAATCGGCGGCATAGCCGGTCGGCGCGACCTCCTGCAGGGTGTTGCGCATGAACTGCAGCGCCTGGCCCAGCGACACGCTGGGCGCGATCACCCCCTGGATGGTCGCCGAGTTCAACTGCTGGAAATGGTTGATCGATTCCGGCACCGTCTGGTAGGTCAGGTGCGCAACGGTCGAGGCGGGAATCATCTTCCCGCCCGGCGTCTT
This sequence comes from Rhodanobacteraceae bacterium, assembly GCA_025928585.1. Classification (GTDB taxonomy): domain Bacteria; phylum Pseudomonadota; class Gammaproteobacteria; order Xanthomonadales; family Rhodanobacteraceae; genus 66-474. The sequence goes on along the minus strand of JAICJG010000108.1, from coordinate 8,088 downwards.
GATGTAGTAACTCTTGAGCTGGCTCGGGTTCAGCCGGTCGGCCTGGGCGACCTGCGAGATCACCCGGTAGGCGCGTCCGGAAATCGAGAAGTAGTTGACGTAGTTGCCGCCGAGCGCCGCCGACAACGCGGCGCCCACGTCGCGCTGGGTGAGGCCGAGCGCCGACACCTTGTCGCGGTCCAGCTTCAGGGTCGCCTGCGGCTGGTCGATCTTGAGGTCCGAATCGACATAGAAGAACATCCCCGATGCCTTGGCCTTGGCGAGTACCTCCTGCGCGACCTCGTTGAGGTTCTGGAAGGGCTCGGTGGTCTTGATCACGAACTGCACCGGCAGCCCGAACGCGCCCGGCAGGGACGGAAACTGGAACACCGCAACCCGCGCGCCGGCGATGTCGTTGAGCTTCTGCTGCACGGCCTGCTGGACCTGGGTGGCACTGCGGCTGCGCTCGCTCCAGGGCTTCAGCATGATGCCGGCAAAGCCGCTGTTTACGCCCTGGGAGCCGTCAACCTGGAAGATGTGGGTGTATTCCGGCAGCGACTTGGCGATGTCGTACACCTGCTTCGAGTACAGCGCCATCTGGTCGATGGTCGCATCCGGCGGTCCCTGGGTATTGGTCAGCACGATGCCCTGGTCTTCCTGCGGCGCCAGCTCCGAGCTCGAGGTCTTGAACAGGTACACGTTGCCGAGCAGGATCAGCGCGCCGAACACCACCGCGACCAGCCAGGTGTCCAGCGACGAATGCAGCATGCGCCCGTAGCGGTTGCGCACGGCATCCGCCACCCGGTCGATGCGCCTGACGAACGGTTTCTCGTGGTCCGACGCCCGCAGCGAGCGCGAACACATCATCGGCGAGAGCGTCAGCGCGATGATCGCCGAGATCACCACCGCGCCGGCCAGGGTGAACGCGAATTCGGTGAACAGCGCGCCCGTCAGGCCGCCCTGGAATCCGACCGGGATGTACACCGCGACCAGCACCGCGGCCATCGCGACGATCGGCCCGCCCAGTTCGCGCGCCGCGAGCGTCGCCGCCTGCAACGGTGACTGGCCCTCCTTCATGTGGCGGTCGACGTTCTCGACCACGATGATCGCGTCGTCGACCACGAGACCGATCGCCAGCACCAGCGCCAGCAGCGTCAGCAGGTTGATCGAGTAGCCGAGCACCAGCATCACCAGGAACGCACCGATCAGCGACAGCGGCATCGCCACCAGCGGGATCAGCAGCGAGCGCAGGGTCCCGAGGAACAGGAAGATCACGACCGCGACGATCAACAGCGTCTCGACCAGGGTCTGCACCACCTCGTCGATCGAGGTGCGGATGTAGTCGGTGCCGTCGAACACGATCCGCGCGGTCATGCCCGCCGGCATTTGCGACTGGATCGTCGGGAACACCTTGCGCACGCCCGAGATCACGTCCAGCACATTGGCCTCGGGCGCGGCCTTGATCCCGATGAACACCGAGCGCTGGCCGTCGAAGGCCACGTTGAAGTCGTAGTTTTCGGCGCCCAGCGTGACCCGCGCGACGTCCTTCAGGCGCACGATGTCGCTGCCCTTGGCCTCGACCACCAGGTTCCTGAATTCGTCTTCGGTGTGCAAATCGGTCGCGGCGGTCAGGGCCACGCTGACCATCTGGCCCTTGGTGTTGCCGATCGCCGAGAGGAAGTTGTTGGCCGCCAGCGCATTGTTGACCTCGGTCGCGGTGACGCCGTGCGCGGCCATCTTCACGGGGTCGAGCCAGGCCCGCATCGCGAAGGTACGGCCACCGAGGATTTGCGCGCTCTGCACGCCGTCGACCGCGTTCAATTGGGGCTGCACCACCCGCGTGAGGTAGTCGGTGATCTTGTTGGCGGGCACGCTGTCGGAATAGAACCCGAGGTACATCGACGCGACCTGCTCGCCGGTCTGCAGCGTGATCACCGGCTGCTGGGCTGCCTGCGGCAACTGGTTCTTGACCGAATTGACCAGCGCGCTGATCTCGGTGAGCGCCTTGTTGCCGTCGTAGTTGAGGCGCAGCGTCGCGGTGATCTGCGATACGCCGGGCGTCGAGGACGAGGACAGGTAGTCGATGCCCTGCGCCTGCGCGATCGCCTGCTCGAGCGGCTGGGTGATGAAACCCGCCATGGTCTGCGCGTCGGCCCCGAAGTACACGGTCTGGACGGTGATCGTCGCGCTCTCGGTCTTCGGGTACTGGCGGATCGGCAGGGACGTCACCGCGCGCAGGCCGAGCACCAGGATCAGCAGGCTCACCGTGGCAGCCAGCACCGGGCGCTTGATGAAGAGGTCGGTGAATTTCATGGATTTTCTTCCCTCCCCTTCAAGGGGGCGAAGCGGCGCGGTTGCGAACCGTAGGTTCGCGCGCCGCTGAGCGGCCGCCCAGGAAGGAGAAATGCAGGCGTCGCGAAGGACTTGCGGAGTACCGCACGCACGGTCACTCTTCCACCGGATTCGGATTCGGGCTGAACGCCGGTTGGACCTTGTTGTTGATGGTCACCGGGGTGTCGTTCTTCAGCTTCAACTGGCCGCTGGTGACAATCACGTCGCCCTGCTTGATTCCGGAGAGGATCGCGACCTGGTCGCCGCGCGTCGGGCCCAGCTTGACGATCACCTGCTGCACGTAATGCGACGCGCCGCCCTTGCCCTGCGCAGGCTTCCCACCCGCGGACGCGGCCGGCTGCGGCTGGCCATTCGCATCGCGCGCCGGCGGCTGCCCCTCGTGCACCACGAACACGGTGTCGCCGTAGGGCGCATACGAAACCGAGGTCTGCGGCAAGGTCAGGTAGCGCTGCTGCTCGCCCGCGTCCACCGCAACCTTGGCAAACATTCCGGGGACCAGCAGCTCGTCCGGATTGGCGACGGTGGCCTCGACCCCGGCGTTGCGGGTCGAGAGGTCGATCTTGGGGTCGGTCGCCGAGACCTTGCCGACGAACGACTTGCCCGCAAAGGCGTCGGTGCTGACCTCGACCTGCCCCCCCACCCGCATCCGCTCCAGCGACGATTGCGGCACCGTGAAGTCGACGTACACCGGATCGAGCTGCTGAAGGGTCACCACGCTGGCGCCCGCATCGATGTACTGGCCCGGGTTCGCGGTGATGATGCCGATTCGCCCCGAGAACGGCGCGCGCAAGGTCTTCTTCGCGACCAGCGCCGCCTGCGCATCGGCCTGGGCCCGGGCGTTCTTGAGGTCGGCCATGGCTTCGTCGTAGCTCGCCTGGCTGATCGCCTTCACCGCGAGCTGCTGCTTCGCGCGCTTGGCGGTCAGTTCGGCGAGGCTCGCCTTGGCGCGCAGCGCCTCGAGGGTTGCCCGGTCCTGATCGTCATTCAACTTGATCAGCACCTGGCCCTTCTTGACGTCGGTTCCGGACTTCACCTCGACGCTGTCCACGAGGCCGGACACGTCGAAGGCGAGATCGGCACCGTGCACGGCGCGCACGTTGCCGAAGGCTTCCACGTGCGGCTGCCAATCCTGGTACCGGGCGACCATCGTGCTGACCGTCTGCGGCGGGTTGGCCATCGACTTCATGAACTTGCCGATCATGATGCCTTTGACGGTGTTGAAGGCGACCAGGAGGGCGAACAGTACGACGACCGCCACCACCACGATGATCAACCGTTTGCGCAGTTTGGGGCGGGCGGAGTGTCGTTTGACGTTCATGGGTTTGTCCCTGATCCGAAGACTCGACTTGTGCATCCCTCTCCCTTCGGGAGAGGCGTGCGTCGCGCGAGCGCGTAGCGCTCCCCAACCGGGGCGGGTGAGGGTAGAAGTGGTGCAAGCAACCGTCCTTGGTGCTGGGCACCGGCGCGGCCATGCCTGGCCGCCCGTTCGAAGCGGCACGTGATGCCACTGGCATCACGCAAACGCCGCTTCTCACCTTCATCCGGCGCTGCGCGCAAAAGCAAAAGCAAAAGCGGCGCGTTGCGCCCCTTCTCCCGGCGGGAGAAGGGAAAACCTCTTACTTCTTCGTTGCGACCGAGTCGCCCTGCTGCCAGCCGCCGCCGAGTGCCGCATACAGTGCGGCGGTATCGGTGAGCCGCGCGGCACGCGACTTGATCAGCGCAATGTGGGCCTGCTGCCAGGCCTGCTCGGCGGACAGCAGGTTCAGGTAACCGATGGCGCCGAGCCGGTACTGGCTGCGGGTCAGCGACAACAACTCGGAAGCATCGCGCTCGGCGGTGGCAAGCGCGCGCAGCGACTCGGCATCGTATTCGAGCGCCTGCAGCGAGTCGGCGACGTTCTGGAACGCGACCAGCACGACCTGCTGCCAATTCGCCAGCGCCTGGTCCATGCCGGCCTTTGCGGCACGCTTCTTGTGCAGCAGTTCACCGCCGTGGAACAGCGGCTGCAGGATGTTCAGTCCGATCGACCATGCGCTGGTGCCGGCGGTGAACAGGTCGCCGGCATGCAGCGCTTGCGAACCCGCGTTGCCCGAGAGGGTGAGCTGCGGCAGCAGGTTGGCGGTGGCGACGCCGACGCCCGCAGTCGCCGCATGCAGTTGCGCCGCGGCGGCGCGGATGTCCGGCCGCTGTGCAACGACCACCGATGGCAGGCTCACCGGGATTCCTTCCGGCAGCGTCACCGCGCCGAGTGTGATCGGCCTGAGGTCGAGCTGCGCCGACGTGACGCCGAGATAGGTTGCGAGCTGGTTCTGGGTGGCGGCGAGTTGCTGGCGCAGCGCCGGCAGTGCGGCCACCGCCGTGGCCAACTGGCTGCGCACCGCCAGCGTGTCGGAATAGGACTTCGTGCCGATCGCCTGCTGCTTCTCCGCGATGCCGAGTTCCTGCTTCAGCGAATCGATGATCTGGCCGGTGGCGTGCACCTGCTCGCGCAGCGACGCCTCCTGCAGCGACGCGGTGACGACGTTCGCCGCCAGCGTCAGGTAGGTCGCATCGAGCTGCGCGTGCTGCACGTCGGCTTGCGCCTGCTGCGCCTCGATGCCGCGGCGCACCCCGCCGAAGATGTCGAACACGTAGCCGACGCTGACGCCGGCGTTGTAGACCGTGAAAGGTTTCGAACCGCCGACGGCGGGCGCACCCAGCGCCGCCGCGGCCTGGTTGGCGCGGGTCGCGCCAGCGCTGGCGTCGAGCGACGGAAACAGGCTGCCCCCCGCAGCCTTCGCGTTCTCCTCGGCCTGCCGCAGCGCGGCCTGCGCCGAGGCGATCGTGGGACTGTGCGCAAACGCCGTCTGCACGCGGCGATCCAGCTCGTCATTGCCGAACGTGGTCCACCAATGCTCCGGTACGTTGCTTCCGGCGAGGAAGCGCTGCGCGTCGCCACCCGGCGTCGCGGCGGAAACGGTGGACCCGGGCAGCTCCGTGGGCGTGTAGCGATTCACCGCCGGCGGCGCGGGTTCCCGAAAATTCGGGCCCACGGCACAACCGGACAGCGCGAGCATCGCCAGCATCGCCGCGGCCCGCCGTGCTGCTGGCGTGGATCGGGAGAAGACGGTTGTCATTCAGGCCGGGAATCCGATTCGAGGCTTGCTCAAAAGACGAAACACCGGCCCAGATAAATGAACCGGCGGGTATTGTATTTTCGGCCTGCGTATTCTGCAAGCCCGTGATGCCGGATGTAAGCGCCGGATGTCACGCCTTCGCGGGTGACACCTGTCACGGCATGTTCCGATGACGAACGGCGACTCCCGCAATCGACATCCAGCCCGCGAAGCCGGCTGGAAAGAGGCTCGATACGGGCACAACCCCTGTAGCCGCTGTGGTGGCAGTCGGGCGATGACCGCCGTCCTGGTGCTGACTCGCATCGAATGTTCCCGGTTTGCGGTGCAACCAGGAGACGCGGCGATCAACGGGGATTGGCGTCGCCACGATGCGGCTCTGCGAGCCAGGTTTCGCCCTGCATTTCGATCAGGCGGCTCTCGGTACGCGCGAACTCGGCGCGCAGGCGGCGCCCATCGTACAGCTCGACCACCGGCACCTGCGCGCTGACGGCGAGCTTGACCCGGCGGTCGTACAGCTCGTCGATCAGGTGCACGAAGCGTTGCGCGGCGTCCTCGTTGAATGGCGTGAACTGCGGCAACCGCGACATCAGGATCGCGGGGTACCTGCGCGCCAGCTCGATGTAGTCGGCCGAGCCATAGGGGCCGTCGCACAGCGCCGCGAAGGCGAACCAGGCGACCCGCGGGCACGCACGGCGCACTTCGAGGGTGCGGCCGTTGACGTGCAGCACGCCGCCGTCCTGGACCGGGTCCTCGGCCAATTGCCCGAACCAGCGGGCGAGCGCCGCCTCCGCATGCGCGTTGTCCGGGGTGAGGTACACCGGTACGCGGGTGGGGGCGCGCAGGCGCCAGTCGTGCGGTGAGGCGAGCCGCAGCACCTCGCAGGATCGTTCGAGCAGGGCAATCGCCGGCAGGAAGCGTTCGCGCTGCAGGCCGCCGCGGTACAGGTCGGACGGCGGCTTGTTGGAGGTCGTGACCAGGGTGACGCCACGCTCGAACAACGCGCGCAGCAGGCGATAGAGGATCATCGCATCGCCGATGTCGGTCACCATGAACTCGTCGAGGCAGAGCACCCGCGCGTGCGCCGCCAGCGCCTGGGCCACCTGCGGCAGCGGATCGCGCACTTCCCCGAGGCTGCGCAGCCGGGCGTGCACGTCCAGCATGAAGCGATGGAAATGCACGCGCAGCGCGACGCCGGGCGGCAGCGCGGCCGCGAACTGGTCCATCAATAAGGTCTTGCCGCGCCCGACCGGCCCCCACAGGTAGAGGCCGCGGCTCGGCACCGGGCGATGTCCGCGCAGGCGTGCCAGCAGGCGGGACGGCGGTGCGAGCAAGGTTGCGTGCAGACGGTCCAGGGCAGCGAGCGCTTCGTGCTGCGCCGGGTCGTCTTCCCACAGGCCTTCGGCGACGCCGCGCATGTAGCGGGTACCCGGATTGACGGCAGAGATTAGCGGGGAATCCAAGACAGTCGAGCAGAATGGGAACCGTGGCGAGCGAAGGCAGTTTGCATGACGCCGCCCCAATCGGCAGGATGGCCGATGGGGATGCCGCAGACGGCCCGCAGGGCGAGCCACATGGATGTGGCGTGTTGGCCCGGCAAGCGAAATGTACACGTCAGTACGCGCACACCGCCGGCACCGGCGGCAGCCAGGCTGGCCAGCGCAACCGGGGGCAAGCCACTCATCTCGGAGGCGGCAGCCAACCGCGGACAGCATTCTTGACCGCGCCGCGCAGGTCCATCAGGCGCCGGTGGAAGAAATGGCCCGTATCCGGCATTCGGATAAGCGCCGGTTTCGGATCGACGGTCTCGATCCAGTCGAACACCGCCTGCGGATCCACCACTTCGTCTTCCTCGCCCTGGACGACGAGCCACGGGCAACCCGGCGCCGCGATCTGGCCGAAGTCGTACATGCCGGCAGGCGGCGCCACCAGCACCAGCGCATCGGCACCCAGCGAGCGGGCGTTCCGCAGCGCCACGTAGCTGCCGAAGGAAAATCCCGCAAGCCACAGCGCGTCCGCGGGCCGGCACTTGCGCACCCACTGCGCCACCGCGACCAGGTCGCCGCTCTCGCCGTCGCCGTTGTCGAATGTGCCGGTCGACGCACCGACGCCGCGGAAATTGAAACGCACGGTGGTGAGGCCCGATTCGCGCAGGCTGCGCTCGAGCATCGTGACCACCTTGTTGCGCATGGTGCCGCCCTGCTGCGGATTCGGGTGGCAGATCACCGCCGTGCCGGCGCGCGCGCACCCCGCCTCCGGGACGGCCGTCGCGACCTCGAGGGTGCCGGCCGGACCCGGCAGGGCGAACGTCGTCGGGCTGTCGGGAAAGGCGGCCGTGGCCGGCGGCAGGGGATCGCTCATGCGGGAATCATACTTGCGATCATCCCTTATCGCTGCTTCGCTGCACGCATGGATAACCCGAACCGTTCCATCACCATGGGCACCAGAACGGCCATCCATGGGCGAAATCGTGCGATCCTCCATGATCGCTTCCTCGCTGATCGCCGGGTGAGCCGGAAAATTCCTCCCTCCGTGAACACCGGAACGGCCATCCAGGGGCGGGGTTGTGCGATCGTCATGATCGCCGCCTCGCTGGAGGCAGAGGCAAACCCGAACTTTCCATGTCCATGAGCGCCAGAACGGC
>JAICJG010000047.1 GCA_025928585.1 Rhodanobacteraceae bacterium | reverse complement strand
GTGGGCGCGGCCGGAAGCGGGTCGCGCGTGTCGAAATGCTGGGTATATTCCTGCGTGTCGAGCAGCCGGCCCTGCGCATCGAAGTGCAGGTACACGGTGTCGCCGTTGATGATGGTGTGACCGCGGCGCGCGAATTCGCTCACGACGGGAATCTGCGCGTACTTGCTGGATCGCGCGGTGGCGTAGAGATACTTCAGGTAGGAGTCGCCACCGGGTTCCTTCGTCACTTCCAGCGGCGGCCCGAGGCTTCGTTCCACTTCCGCGATGGTCGTGATGCCCGGCTGGAAGCTTGCCAGGCGGTCATGATCGATTTTCTGCCCGCGCGTGATGTCGCCACAAGCGGCCAGCAGCAGCGCCGCAACGCAAAGCGCCACCATCCTGTCGAGATGTTTCATCGTGTTGCTTCCCCACGGCTGGCATGACAGCTACCGGCGTCTTGCAGCGAAAGGCGACACCGGGCTCATGTGGCGGGAGCCAAAATACGGGAGTGCCACGCGGTTGGCAATGAACCCAGGCCAGAACGTATTTCGCTGCGGCTGACTCTTTGGAGAGTCAACGTCAAAGTGGACGACGGACGTAATTGGAAAAGGGAATGGAGGTAATTCATTCGTGTTAATTGCCTCCGTCCCCTTTTTGCGGGAGCACCGGCGCCCTCCTTTATGCTGGCGCCTTCGCCATACGGGGCCCGGAGCGATGCACGCCCGCGGCCAATTCGAAGTCGACGTCGCACCGCGCCTGCCGGGCAACCCGCCCGGGGGCGCATCGGAACTTGCGCGTTTGTCGCTCGACAAGCGGTTTCGCGGGGACCTCGAGGGGGTGAGCCACGGCGAGATGCTGGCCTTTGGTGGTGGCGCGCAGAAGGACGGCGCGTACGTCGCGATGGAGTGCGTGACCGGCACGCTGGGTGGTCGCGAGGGCAGTTTCGTGCTGGCGCATCGCTCCCTGCTGCGCGACGGGGTGCCGGAGGACTGGAGCGTCACGGTGGCTCCGGGTTCCGGTACGGGTGCGCTCGCCGGTATCGAGGGCGGCATGAAGATTCGCATCGAAAACGGACGGCACGAATACGAATTCGATTACCTGCTGCCGCGATAGGCGCGCTGGCGACGGTGGCCATTGAGCCGCGTTGATTGCCTCCATCCCCTTTTCGACGATAGGGACTGCAATCCTGGTGCCTGGGGCCGGGGTGTACGATTGCACGTCGTTGCCGCGAACGGGGATCCCTCATGAAGCCAGCAAGTGTGGTTCACCTTGCCCAGCGGGTGGCGCTCGCCATCGGAAGCGCCCTGTTGCTTGCCACCGCCTGGGCCGCGCCGCCGCCGCAGCCGAAGTACCCCGATTACCCCGGCGAAATCCCCACCCATTTCCAGCCGGCAACGGGCAGCTTCGACTACACCCGCAGGATCGTGCAGATTCCGATGCGCGATGGCGTGAAGTTGAACACGGTGATCATCGTGCCCAGGTGCGCGAACCACAGCGGCATCCTCCTGACCCGCACGCCGTACAACGCGGACGCCATGACCAGCAAGAACGCGAGCGGGCACCTCGGCCCGATGCTGGAGGGTTACGACAACGTGACCCACATCATCCTCGCCGACTGCTACATCCGGGTGGTCCAGGACATCCGCGGCAAGTACGGCTCGCAAGGCGGTTACGTGATGAATCGGCCGCTGGCGCACGGGACGCTGAACCCGACGCCGGTGGACGACGCAACCGATGCCTACGACACGATCGAGTGGCTGGCGAGGAACGTGCCGAAATCGAACGGCAAGGTCTGCATCCTCGGCATTTCCTACGACGGCTTCGAGCCGCTGATGGCGCTGGTGAATCCCGCGCCGGCGCTGAAGTGCTCGGTGCCGATGAACCCGATGGTGGACGGCTGGATGGGGGACGACTGGTTCCACAACGGCGCGTTCCGCGAGCAGAACATTCCCTACGTGTACGAGCAGGAAGCCAGCCGCGACAACAAGTTCAAGTGGTGGAGCGATTATTACGACGACTACGACCTCTACATGAACGCCGGCTCCGCCGGCGCGGTCGCCGACCGGCACGGAATGCAGTCACTTGGCTTCTGGAAAAAGCTCGTGGCACATCCTGCGTACGACGCATTCTGGCAAAGCCAGGCGATGGACAAGATCCTCGCGAAGCAGCCGCTCAAGGTGCCGACGCTGGTGGTCGGCGGCCTGTGGGACCAGGAGGACATCTACGGCGCGCTCGCGGTCTATCGCGCGATGGAACCGAAGGACACCGGCAACGACATGGTGTACCTCGCGCTCGGGCCCTGGTACCACGGCCAGGAAATCGCCGACGGAACGCATCTCGGCGCGATCCGGTTTCCTACCGACACCGCGAAGGAATTCCGCGAGAACGTGCTCCGGCCGTTCCTCGCGCATTACCTGAAGGACAACGCGCCGCCGCTGGACATCGCGCCGGTCACCGCCTATGTGACGGGCGCCGATCATTGGGAGCAACTGAAGAAATGGCCGGCGGGCTGCGCGAGCGGATGCACCATCGAGCCGACGCCGTTGTACCTCGAAGCGCAAAGCAAGCTCGGTTTCGCTGCGCCCGCCGCCGGCGGCACCGGCTACGACCAGTACGTTTCCGATCCCGCGCACCCGGTGCCGTATCGTCAGCGCCCGATCCTCGCGATCGGCGAGGTTTCGCCCAGGAGCACCTGGCACGAGTGGCTGGTGGACAACCAGAGCTTTGCCTCGGGCCGGCCGGATGTATTGACCTACGAAACCGATGTGTTGACGAAGCCCGTGAAGATCAGCGGGCGTCCGCTGGTGCATCTGGTTGCTTCGACCAGCGGCACCGATTCGGACTGGGTCGTGAAGCTGATCGACGTGTACCCCGACCAGGTCGCCGATGACGAGGAGATGGGCGGCTATCAGCTCGCGATTGCAATGGACATTTTTCGTGGCCGGTACCGCACGAGTCTCAGCCAGCCCGCACCGCTGCAGGCGAATGCGCCGCTGAAGTACGAATTCGCGCTGCCTGCCGCCAACCACGTGTTCCTGCCGGGTCACCGCATCATGGTGCAGGTCCAGTCGAGCTGGTTCCCGCTCTACGACCGCAATCCGCAGAAGTTCGTGCCGAACATCTTCCGCGCCAGGCCGGGTGACTACATCGAGGCCACCCAGAAGGTCTTCCACACGCCGGGGCAGGAGAGCTACGTCACGCTGCCACTGGTCAAGTGAGGCGAGTGCGCGCGAGCCAGTCGTCGATGACCGCCCTGGGCAACGGGAAATATCCGTTGGCGACGGTGGGCTCCGGGGCGGCCGGATCCGCCTCGAGGTGCACGTGCCAGCGACCGACTTGCTGGACCGCCAGGCAGTCGTCGACGTCGTAAAGCTCGTCCTTGTGCGTTTCCACGTGATCCCGGAGCAGCGTGCGTTTGGCGCGCTGCTTGGCCTCGGCCTTGTTGGGCGCCCCGAAGAAGCCCCAGGCGTGGTGTTCCGCGAACACGCCCGGGCGGTAGCCGCCGATGTTGATGAAAAAGAGGTGCAGCCCGTTGTCGGGTGGGGTGCGCGCGAGCCGCACGCGATAACCCTCCACGCTGTCGATGAAACACCATGCGTCCACGTGCAGGCCGCGCGGATCTCCGAACCAGCCATCGAGCAATTGGTCGTGCACGGCTTCCAGCGACGGACCTACCGCGAAGGCGACGTCGTGCAACTCGGTTTTCGCGCGCGGGGCCGTGCCACCGAGCACGCAGGCGATCAGACGTTCCGTCATGTGGCATGCCTTCGCAAGGGACGCGGCGATCATGCCATGCGCCTGCGGCTGCGTTCACCTCATGGCCGGCTTCAGGTCGCTTTCAAGGATCCATCCGTAGCCTTGGGCGATGTCCCGCCGGCTGATCGTGGCCACACCGCCATGGAGGACGCGCAATGAAACACCAGGACTTGTCGCTGGATGCGGAGTTCGAGGTCGCGTTCGAGGTCCGCAAAGTGCAGGCGGCCGGGATGACGCTCGCGCCCGGATCCGGTACCGGCGGTCCGGACAATCGTCACGGCGGGGCCGACCAGTGGCTGTTTGTGGTTTCCGGAAGCGGGCTCGCGATCGTCGATGGCGTGCAACAGCCGCTGAAGACGGGCAGTCTGCTGCTCATCGAGCGCGGCGAGGCGCACGAGATCCGCTGCGCCGGCGACGAGCCGCTGCGCACGGTCAACTTCTATTCGCCGCCGGCGTACGACGATGACGGAGACCCGCTGCCGGCTGCCGAGGGCTGACCAAAAAGGGGGCGGAGGCAATCAAGCGTGTGAGGAAGGTCTGATCAACGTTCGTCATTCATCGTCGCCCCGGCGCAGAGCGGGGCCCAGTTTGACTTTATATCCCAGCCACGGGCCGCGATCTCCTTCCCTACTGGATACCGGCCTGCGCCGGTATGACGAGCCAACTCAGAGTTCACTTAATGCCTCCGTTCCCTTTTTATAGCCGACCTGCACCGCCAGCATCGATATCGATCCGCCGTCGACGCCTTCGAGGGGGAAGGTGAGCGCCTCGCCCGGTCCGCGGGTGCCTAGGACGTAAAGCAGTGGCAGGTAGTGTTCGGGCGTCGGGATCGAAAGCAGGGCATCGCGTCCCAGCGCCTCGTAGTCGATCAGCGGAGCGTGGTTTCCGGACAGCATCAGTTCCTTCGCGCGTGCCTCGAAGCGGACGGCCCAGTCGAACGGCGCCGGCGAATGGCGGCCCCAGGAATAGGCGTGCAGGTTGTGCACCAGGTTGCCGCTGCCCAAGACCAGCACGTCTTCCGAGCGCAGTGCGGCGAGTCGCCTGCCGAGGTCGTGGTGGAATGCGGCGGGCTGCGTTTCGTCGATGCGGAGTTGCACCACCGGGACATCCGCGTCCGGATACATGTGCCGCAGCACCGACCAGGTGCCGTGGTCGAGCCCCCAAGTGGGGTCCAGCTCGACTGCCAATGGCGCCAGCAGCGCCTGCACGCGTCGGCCGAGTTCCGGGTCGCCCGACGCCGGGTACTGGACGGCGTAAAGCTCGTTCGGGAAACCGCCGAAGTCGTGGAGCGTGCGCGGCGCCTCGCCCGCGGTGACGCCGGTTCCGGGGGCATACCAGTGCGCGGAGATGGCGAGGATCGCGCGCGGCTTTCCGATCCGTTCGCCAAGCTCCCGCCAGGCTTCGGTCCAGGCGTTGCGGAACATCGCATTCATCGGGTTGCCGTGGCCGACGAAGAGGGCGGGGAGTTGCCTGGGCATGGCGCTGCGCCTGTCGCGAAGGAGCCGGTCTGCGCCCGAGCTCGCACCGGGCGAGAGCCATTATTCCACCCGGCGATCGACCGCGAAGGGTTAAGCGATCGTGTGCGCCGGCAATGCGCGAAGGTTCAGGCCGCGCCTGCTAGACAGTGTGCACGCGTGGCGCAATGGATGCCACGCTCCAGCGAAGGAGGCACGGCCATGGCCGACAAGAAGGTGCAAGGCGAAGGCGACTACGAGAGCGCGCGGCATTACCGCAAGGCGACGGAACGTTCCGCACGGGAGCAGGCCAAGGGTAGCAAGCCGATTCCGGGCGATGCGGGCACGGCAAGCGACAAGATCACGCCGGAGGAGCGCGAAGGCCGCTCGCACGCCAAGGAACCGCGGCAGGACAAACGCGACGCGGCATACATGGATGAACTGGAGAAAAAGAAGAAGCGCTGAAAACCGCAGGAGCCGGTCCATCTGGCGATGGACTCGGTCTAGCCGGCCCGCTTCCAGTCCCGCGTCAGCGTATTTCCGTGTGTGGCACGCCGGTCGACCTGACATTCGGCGGGCCGGCGGAAATCGCGGGGCGTATCATTTCCGGCGTTGCCGCATTTCGAGCCGCCGCGGCGGGCACGGGCCCGGATCGGGTGCCGGAACGGATGATCGATGGCTGCGCACGCAGCGTGGCGATGGCGCTTCGCGGGTCGCTGGCGGTGGTGCAGTGCACGCGCCATTCGTGATGGGGAGCGATGCTGTCGTCGGACACGAGTGCCAATTCCAGGCCGCCGTCGATCACGTTCCAGTGCACCGCGCCGCCGAACGGCATCGGCAGTCCTTTCACGTAGACGAAGCTGGCATTGTACTTGCCGTCCCTGCGCGGCGTTGCGCGCACGGCGACCTCGGCAATGAATCGGCTCGCCACCGGCCGGCCTTTCACCAAGGCCGGCTTGACGATCCATGCGTCGAGTTGCTGGACGAGCAGTTGCGAGAGGCCCGGGGAAAGTTGCTGCGAGGGCTGGATGCCGGTGACCCTGCCGTGGGCATTGACCTGTACCACCACCGGCATCACCTGTGGCGGGAACTCGACCAGCGATCCGGACGATGCGACGGCCGTACCGGCCAGCGCAGCCAGTACACCGGCGACCAGCGAAGTACCCAATGCGTTCATCACGATTCCTCCTTCAAGACCGGAAGGAAGCCGGCGGCGAACGCCAGTCTCGTGCCATTCATACTACGCTATCGCGCAAACAGCCGAGAAGGATCGGCGAAGGCCTTGAACTCCAGCGCGTTGCCGGAGGGATCGAGCAGGAACATCGTCGCCTGTTCGCCGGGCTGGCCCCGGAAGCGCACGTGGGGTTCGATCACGAACCGCGTTCCCGCGGCACGCAATTTCTCGGCGAGTGCCTCCCACGCCGCCATCGACAGCACCAGGCCGAAGTGCCGGACCGGCACATCGTCGCCGTCGACATCGTGGGCCGCCGCTGCGCGCAGTTCTTCCGGCGCGAGGTGAGCGACGATCTGGTGACCGTGGAAATCGAAGTCCACCCACCCGTCGCTGGAGCGGCCTTCCGGACAGCCGAGGAGCCCGCCGTAGAAAGCGCGCGCTGCTTCCAGCGAATGGACGGGGAAGGCGAGGTGGAATGGTGGCAGTGCGTGCATGAATTCATATCGTCTTGTGAGTTTGAAACTGTACAAGCCCTCCCGTTCAAAGGGAGGGTTGGGTGGGGATGGTGTCCAGGTTCAGCTCACAACCCATCCCCAGCCTGGCCTTTCCCTTGAAGGGGAAGGGAAACAGCACCGCGCCATTTTTCCTCAAGCAGCCTCCGGCTCGCTTTTCAACGTCTGCATTTCGATCACGAAGCGGTATTTGACGTCGCCCTTCAGCATGCGCTCGTAGGCATCGTTGATGTCCTTCATCGCGATCCGCTCGATGTCGCAGACGATGCCGTGCTCCGCGCAGAAATCCAGCATCTCCTGGGTTTCGCGGATGCCACCGATCAGCGAGCCGGCGATGCCGCGGCGCTTCATGATCAGGTTGAACACGGTCGGCGAGGGATGCGGCGAATCGATCGGCGGCGCTCCGACGAGGCACATGGTGCCGTCGCGCTTCAGCAGGTTGAGATAGGCATCGAGGTTGTGCGGCGCGGCCACGGTGTTGAGGATGAAGTCGAAACTACCGGCGTGTTGCGCCATTTGTGCAGGATCTTTCGAGATCACCACCTCGTTCGCGCCGAGGCGCTTGCCGTCCCCGATCTTGCCCGGCGAGGTGGTGAACAGCACCACGTGCGCACCCATGGCATGGGCCAGTTTCACGCCCATGTGGCCGAGACCGCCGAGCCCCACGATGCCGACCTTCTTGCCCGGACCGACGCCCCAGTGCCGCAGCGGTGACCAGGTGGTGATGCCGGCGCACAGCAGCGGCGCGACCGCGGCCAGGTCGCCCTCGTGCCTGATGTGCAGCACGAATCTTTCATTGACGACGATCTGGCCGGAATAGCCGCCGTAGGTGTTGGCGTGATCTTCCTGTGCCGGTCCGTTGTAGGTGCCGGTGAAGCCGTTCTCGCAATAGTTCTCCTCGCCGGCCTTGCAGGAATCGCAATGGCCGCAACTGTCGACCATGCAACCGACACCGACCGTATCGCCAACCTCGAAGCTTTTCACTTCATGGCCGACCGCGGTCACCTCGCCGACGATTTCATGACCCGGTACGCACGGATAAATCGTGTTGCCCCATTCGTTGCGCGCGGTGTGCAGGTCCGAATGGCAGACGCCGCAATACAGGATCTCGATCTTGACGTCGTGCGGTCCGGGCGTGCGCCGTTCGATCGCGTGCGGTGCGAGCGGCTTGTCGGCGGATTGGGCGGCGTAGGCAGGGGTGGTGCTCATTCGGGTTTTCCTGATCTTGTCTGGATGGAGGGGTCGCCCCCGAGAAAAATCCGTCCGTGTTGGGCGCAGCTCGCGCAGCGAGCGGCGTCGAAACGCCCTTCGGCTTTGGTCCTGCAAGCCGACGCTCGGGGCGAACGGGACCTGTCAGGTCGCGCCGGCGCTCAACCAACCGCCTTCTGCCGCGCCGGCAATTTCCAGTCCGGGCGGACGAAGTGGCAGGTGTAGCCATCCGGATAGCGCTCGAGGTAATCCTGGTGCTCGGGTTCGGCTTCCCAGAAGTCGCCCGCCGGCACGACCTCGGTCACCACTTTGCCGGGCCACAGGCCGGATGCTTCCACGTCGGCAATGGTGTCTTCGGCGACCCGTTTCTGTTCCTCGGTCGTGTAGAAGATCGCCGAACGGTAGCTGGTGCCGATGTCGTTGCCCTGGCGGTTGACCGTTGTCGGGTCATGGATCTGGAAGAAGAATTCCAGCAGCCTGCGATAGCTGGTGAAGTCCGGATCGAAGATGATCTCGATGGATTCGGCGTGCGAGCCGTGGTTGCGGTAGGTGGCATCCGGAACGTCGCCGCCGGTGTAACCGACGCGCGTGGAGACCACGCCCGGCAACTTGCGGATCAGGTCCTGCATGCCCCAGAAACAGCCGCCCGCGAGCAGGGCGCGTTCAGTGCTCATGATGGTTTGTCCTCGCTGTCGAACAGGTGACGATACTCGCCGTAGCCCGCGTTCTCCAGATCGGCCAGCGGAACGAAACGCAGCGCCGCCGAGTTGATGCAGTAGCGCAGGCCGCCGCGCTCGCGCGGGCCGTCGTCGAAAACGTGGCCGAGATGGCTGTCGGCGTGCTTCGAACGCACTTCGGTGCGGCGCATGCCGTGGGTCGGGTCGTGCTTCTCGACGACGTTGGCGGGCTCGACCGGCTTGCTGAAACTCGGCCACCCGCAGTGGCTCGGGAACTTGTCCCGCGAGGTGAACAGCGGTTCGCCGGAAACCACGTCCACGTACAGACCGGGTTCCCGATATTCGTTGAATTCGTTGTCGAAAGGGCGCTCGGTGGCCGACTCTTGGGTGACGCGATATTGCAGCGGGGTCAGGCGGGCGAGGGCTTCGGGCGTTTTGCGATACTCGGGCATGCCGGCGTTCCGGAAGCGTCGATCAGGGGATCCATGCCACATGGAGGCCGTGGCACCGATCGTCAAGAGTCCGACATGCCGATGTTCCGGCAGGACGCGAGGATGCGCCCGGCGACTCGTGGTGTAGGCTTCGCGGCATGCTCCCCGCCGTGGCCTGCCCGCCGTGAACGTTCCAGCGCTGCCGCCGCGCCTGCTCGCGACCCTGCAACGGGCGCAGGGCGAATTGGCGCGCCGGCAATTCGAGGCTGCCGCTGCCACGCTCGATTCGGTGCTGGCGGAGGCGCCGGATTGCCCGCCCGCGCTCGGCATGGCGGCGGTGGCGGCGCAGATGCGCGGACAGCATGCGCACGCCGCCGACTTTTTTCGCAAGGCCATTGCGCAGCAGCCGCGCCAACCCGGGTTGCACGGAGGGCTCGGGATTTCGCTGTTCGAAGCGGGGGATATGGCGGGTGCGGTGGCGGCGTTGCGGCGGGCTTGCGAACTGGCGCCGAATGTCGCCGCGGGTTGGTACAACCTCGGCAAGGCACTCAAGTTGCAGGTGCGCACCCGCGAAGCGATTGACGCGCTGCGGCGGGCACTGCAAATCGATCCTTCGCATGTTTCGGCGCGACTGACCCTCGCCGATGCGTTGGCGAGCGTCGGCGAAGTCGAACCGGCAGCCGCCGAATTGCGGGGCCTTTTGCAGGCCTGCCCGGGGAACGCCCACGCGTGGTTCGCGCTGGCGAACCTCAAGGTGGTGCCGCTCGGGGCGGAGGACGTGGCGTCGTTGCGCCGCAACTTCGAACACCCCGGCGTCCCGGCGGAGGACCGCGTGCTGTTCGGGTTCGCATTGGCGCGCGCGCTGGAAGACCAGGGCGAGACGGCGGCGTCGTTCGAAGTTTTGCAGCGTGCCAACGGGTTGCAGCGGCAACGGGTGCGCTGGAACGCGGTGGAGCACCGCGCGCATATCGATGCCATCGAGAGGGCTTTCGCCGCGCCGCCGAAGAAAGCCCTGGACCCGCGGATGGGCAGCGAAGTCCTGTTCATCGCGAGCGTCCCGCGTTCCGGTTCTTCGCTGGTGGAACAGATCCTCGCCTCCCATCCCGAAGTGGAAGGCGCCAACGAAATCACCGACCTGCCGCGCATTCTGGACGACGAAGCACGGCGGCGTGGTTGTCCCTTCCCTGAGTGGGTGCCGCAGGCGACGCCCGCGGACTGGCAGCGGCTCGGCGCCGAATACCTCGCACGGACCGCGCGCTGGCGCGAGCGTAAATCGCGGTTCACCGACAAGAACCTCGCGACCTGGAAACGCGCGGGTGCGGCATTGGCGATGCTGCCCGCCGCCCGGGTCGTCGTCGTGCGGCGCGACCCGGTGGAAACCTGCCTGGCCTGCTATCGGCAGTGGTTCGCCAGTGGTACCGAGTTTGCCTATGACCTCGACGAGCTGGCGGACTACTGCGTGGACTTCACCCGCCTGACCCGATTCTGGCTGAAGCAATATCCGGACCGCGTGCTCGACCTCGAATACGAGTCGCTGCTGGCCGATCCGGGAACCGTGATCCGCCGGCTGCTCGACTTTTGCGGTCTGTCGTTCGACCCCGCGTGCCTGGCGTTTCATCGAACCGAGCGGACCGTGATCAGCGCGGCGAGCGCCGCGCAGGTCCGCCAGCCGTTGCAGCAAGGCAGCGCCCGAGCGCGACGCTACGGGCACCTGCTGGACGGGTTGCGGCGGCGGCTGCAAGCGGACCCGGCCGTTGGCCCTTGCCGATCCGGTTGAAAGACTGCCGAGCGATTGCGGACCATAACCGGTACTGCGCGTAAACGGATGCTTGCAATTTCGTTAAGGCCGGGTTAGGTTTGGGCCGCGCACTGCCGCGAGGGGGCAGCGCAGACCGCTTCCGACGACTTCGGCCGCCGAAAGCATTTGGGTGCGGTCGGCCAGATTCGTTCTGGGGAGAAACGAGATTAGTCGTCGCACCAACGGCTCTGACTGTTGGGGAGAGACATCTCATGAGTTGCAAGTTTTCGCGCGCTCCACGCAATCGCATGTTCCAGCGCAAGGCGCTGGCCTTGGCAATCGGCGGTTCCATAGCGATATTCGCTGGCGGCGCATGGGCGCAAGCCACGACGGGCACCATTCACGGCACCGTTCCGGTCGTGTCCAATGAAGCCGTCCAGATCACCGGTACCGGCGGGTTCAGCCGCATCATCACGGTCGGCCCATCAGGCACGTATTCGATCACGCTGCCGGTAGGAACCTACACGGTATCGCTGTTGCAGAACGGCCAAGTCATCAAATCCCGCACAAACGTGTCGCCCGCGGCCGGCGGCTCCGTGGCGGTTGATTTCGCGCGTACCGCCGGCGCAGAAAACGTGCAGACCCTTTCCACCATCAACGTGGTGGCCACGAGCATTCCGGCGATTGATGTCACCACCACCAACATGGTGACCACCATCACGGCCAAGCAGCTGCAAGCGCTGCCGATCGGTCGTTCTGCCGGCGCGATTGCGCTGCTGGCGCCGGGCGTGTCCCAAGGGGCGGCGATGCTCGGAAACGGCCCGCTCGGCTCGCAGTTGCTGGTGTTCGGCGGCGCCTCGGTGGCCGAGAACGCCTATTACGTCGACGGCATGAACACCACCGACCAATTGACCGGACAGGGCGGCATCACGATGCCGTACGGGGCGCTGGAGCAGCAGCAGACCTTTACCAGTGGTTACGGCGCCAAGTACGGTCGCTCGATCGGCGGTGTGATCAACCAGATCGGCAAGGCCGGGTCCAATGAATGGCACTTCGGGGTACGCGCCATCTGGGAGCCGTCGGGTTGGCGGTCGGCGCCGAAGGACCAGGTATATGACAACCCACTGTACACCCAGGCCACCCTCGGCGAAGGGTTCAACCCGTCACAGGCGCCGGGTCAGATACGTACTATCAACTCGTCCAACACTCAACAGACCCAAATCTACGACGCCTACGTAAGCGGGCCGATCATCAAGGACAGGCTGACCTTCTTCCTCGGGGTCGAGCAGGACAACACGAGCGGCGGCACCGCCTCGGTGCTCGCCACCGGGGAGAAGACGTTTTTCCACACCCACCGTCCGAAGATCTACGCGAAAATCAACTGGAACATCAACGACAGCAACCAGTTGCAGATCAGTGGACTGCAGAATTCGGAAAAAAACTGGTCCTCGGTGTACGACTACGATGCCCTGTCCAACACCGTCGGCGATTTCGTGGCCCTCAACCATACCACCAAGGACACCTTCAGGATGTTGGTGGGCAACTACACCTCGTACGTCACCGACAACCTGACCGTGCACGCGATGTTCGGCAAGATGCACGGTTACTACCGCACCCTGGCGCCGGGCTTCCCGGGCTTCGATCCCAGCCTGCCGCACATTGCCGGCGCATCCAGCCAGAACCCGGCGTTCCTGCCGCCCGGCAGTACCGGCATCGTCAATTCCCAGACGTCCGGCAGCATCGCCAGCCCGGGGCATCACGACTCGATCATGAACTACCGGGTGAGCATCGACTACAAGTGGCGCAACCACGACTTCTCGATCGGCATCGACAACCTGAACACCCATGATGTGGACGACGGTACCTCGAGGACGGGGCCGGGCTACGAGTGGATCTATGGCCATCGAGATCCCAACTTGTACATCGTCGGCACCAATCCGAGTGTTGCCCCCTGGGTCAACAGTCCGAACTCGGTGGCCAATGGCTCGAGCGGGTACTACGTCACCCAGAGCATCTTCAGCAACGCCTCCAGCGTGAGGGTGAAACAGCGGGCGCAGTACATCGAAGATCGGTGGCAGCTCATGCCGAACTTCCTGTTGGATCTCGGCTTGCGCAATGACCAGTTCGTCAACTACAGCCCGAACGGTGGCCTGCCTTACATCCGCCTGACCAAGCCGCAGTGGGCTCCGCGCATCGGCTTTGCCTGGGACGTGCATGGCGATTCCACCCTGAAGGTCTTCGGCAATGCCGGTCGTTACTATCTCGCGCTGCCGGCTGGCGTCGCGTTGCGCGGCGCCGGATCATCGGTTTACGTCGGGACGTATTACACCTACACGGGCATCGACCCCAATACGGGTGAGCCGCTGGGCCTGACCCAGATCGACATGAACAACGGCGGCCATCCGGGGGTGGGCGTGTCGGCCAACAACGAGTATGGCCAGCCGCATGATCCGAGGCTGGTGGCGTCGCAGAACATCAAGGCCGAGTATTCGGACAACTTCTCGCTGGGTCTGCAGCAGGCCTTCCACTTCAATGATCAGAAGTACGTGTTCGGCGTCAACGGCGTCCTCGAGAAGATGGGGCCCAACATCGTCGACGATTGGGATGACGAGCATGCCATCTGCGCCAAGGCCATCGCCTCGGGCCTGGTGTTCCCCGGCGATCCGTCCACGGGCCTGAGCCCGATCTCGCAGTGCACCAGCCTGCAGGCGGGCCTGGAGATCATGAATCCGACGCAGACCCAGAACATCTTCGTTGCGACCCCCGATGGCAAGTTGACGGTAGTCCCGGTCACCAACGCAGACCAGATGTTCACCTCCAAAGTGAAGCGCAAGTACTACGCGATCAACCTGTCGCTGGAGCACCCCTTCGACGGCAAGTGGTACGGAAAGCTCGTTTACACGTGGTCGCGCGTGTACGGCAACACCGAAGGCCCGGTGGATTCAATCATCGGCCAAGGCGGCTCGTCGGTGTCGATCACCGAGCAGTGGGACTTCTGGCAACTGATGGATCATTCGTTGGGCGTGTTGCCGATGAACCACACCAACCAGTTGAAGTTCTACGGCTTCTATCAGCTCACTCCGCAATGGCTGGTCAGCACCAATGTGTTCATCGAGTCCGGTGCTCCTGCCGACTGCCTCGGGCACTTCGGTCCGGATCAGTCCGACCCCTACGGTTACGGCAGTGCCTACCATTGGTGCGGCGGCAAGCCGACACCGCCGGGAAGCACCGGCAATACCCCGTGGACCCATGAGGTCGCCCTGGGCGTGACCTACAAGCCGGCGTGGGCGCAGGACAGGCTGGCCTTCGACCTGTCGGTGCAGAATCTGCTGAACAACCAGACGATCACGCAGTACTACCCTTCCTACGGCACTACCGATAGCCCCAGCCCGTTCTACCATCTGGAGCAGGGCAGGGTTGAGCCGCGGTTTTGGCGGTTCGGGATATCCTACAACTGGTGATTGCCAACGCTGCACTCCCCGCCGCCGGGCCTCGTGCCCGGCGGCTTTTTCGTACGCCCAGCATGGGCACGATCTTGGAGGTGGAAGTCCTCTCACAAGCTGACCACAGCAAGTGAAGCGAGGCGCAACTGCGTGAGGGTGACCGAGCGTGGGAAGGAAGCGTGGAGCGCAGCCGCGGGCCGATGAACAAGAACCGGATAACGAGGTGCTGCCGAGCAGGGCGAGCGGGCCAGAAGCTGCGAAGCTCTCGTGGTTCGGCTCATCCAGCAAGCCTCGCCGCAGGGATCGCAGCCGCTGATGGAAGTGGCCCCGGAAAATTGAACGGCGTCCGACAAGTGGCTGAGCTGCTCCCCATCGGCGATGATGATCGCCGCAGAAGGAGCCAACCATGAGTCGCAGACCACGCCTAACCACTCACCGGAGTTCAAGGCCAAGGTGGCACTGGCAGCCGTCAAGAGGAGAACGATTTTTTAGGAGACGCGCTCGTCAAGGCGGGCTTGCCGAGCGCAAAGCAATGATCGACCGCACGCACCCCCTGCCGCTGGCGCGGCAGGCCAGGCTCGCCGGAATCAGCCGGGGCACGGTGTACTACCTGCCGCGGCCCGTGAGCGAGGCTGACCTGGCGCTGATGCGCCGGATTGACGAACTGCATCTGGAATGCCCGTTTGCCGGCAGCCCTGTTGCGTGATCTTCTGAACCAGGAGGGCATCGTGGTGGGCCGCAAGCATGTATGCGCCCTGATGGGGATGGGCATCGACGCGCGCTACCGCAAGTCCAACACCAGCAAGCGCCATCCTGCGCATCCGATCTATCCGTACCTGTTGCGCGGTCTGAAGATCGACCGCCCCAATGAGGTCTGGGCCATGGACATCACGTACATCCCGATGGCCCGCGGCTTCGTGTACCTCGCCGCCGTGATCGACTGGCCCAGTCGACGTGTCCTGGCTTGGCGGGTATGGGTCACGCTGGACACGATGTTCTGCACCGGGGCCGTCGAGGAAGCCATGGGGCGCTACGCAAGCCCGGAATCTTCAACACCGATCAGGGCTGCCAGTTCACCAGTCACGAGTTCACGCGCATACTCAAGGAGCTGATATCGCCATCAGCTTGGAGGGCAAGGGCTGCTGGCGACAACGTGTTCGGCGAGCGGCTGTGGAAGATGATCAGGTATGAGGAGGTGTACCTGAAAGCCTGCGACACCGTCAGCCACGCCCGCCGATCACTTGCAATCTACATCGCCTTCTACAACACGCGGCGACCGCACAGCAGCCTTGACCGGCAACGCCCGATCAGGTCTATTTCAACCAGCCGCTGCCTCTGCTCAAGCCAGTTTGCACCGAGCAGACATCCACTTGTCCAACTGGGTTCGACTGTTCAGACGAGTGGGGCCACTTCTGCCGCTGTACGTTTGTGGGGCCTGTGAACAAAATGAGCTCAACCCAGACCGATGCGCAAGCCCTGTCGCCCTTGGCGGCGCGGCTGTTGAAGCGCGCGCGGAAGGAATCGCAATCTGGCAACGCCGATGCCGCGATGCGTACGCTAACCAGCGCGCTTGCGTTGGCGCCGGACAACGTTGAAATCACGCGCTGGATGGGCATCGCCGCCCAGAACCTGGGTGATCACGCCGAGGCCGCGGATTGTTTCCGGCGTGCGCTGGCCGGATTGCCCGATGACGCCGATTTGCACATCGGGCTCGGGGTGGCGTTGTATCGGCTCGGCCGGGAAGACGAAGGCTTGGCGCATTTGCGGCGCGCTTGCGAGGTGGCGCCGGATTCCGCGTGGGCGTGGTACAACTTGGCCGAAGGTTCGAGGCAGCGAGCGCAGATGGACGAGGCGATCGCGGCCGCACAACGGGCACTGGCGATCGATCCTTCGCATGTTGCGACACGTGTCGTGCTGGGGAGGGCGCAGGCGGGTTTTGGCCGGATCGACGAAGCCGCGGCTGAATTGCGCGAAGCCCTCCGCTATCAGCCCGACGATGTCGCGGCATGGCTCGCGCTTGCCGACCTGAAAACCGTCGCTTTCGATGAACAGGATGTCCGTTCGCTCGAGCGTGTCTTGGCCAATAGGGACCTTCCGCCCGCCGTCCGCACCCGCTTCGAGCTCGTTCTGGTGCGCGCGCTGGAGGATCAGGGCAATTACGCGCGTTCTTTTGAAGTGCTGGAGCGCGCCAACGCCTCGGAACGCAGGCGCGTGAAGTGGGATGCCGCGGGCGAACACAAGCGGGTGGACTCGATTCTGCGGGTGTTCGAGAAACCCGTGGCGTGCGCGACGGATGCGGGACTCGGCCGTGAGGTGACCTTCATCGCCAGTCTGCCGCGTTCGGGTTCAACGCTGGTCGAGCAAATCCTCGCGTCGCACCCCGAGGTGGAGGGCGCCAACGAGATCAAGGACTTCGGCCAGGTGATCGAAGGGGAGGCGCGTCGCCGCGGCAGCACGTTTCCGCTATGGGTGCCCGATGCGACTGCGGAGGATTGGCAGCGGCTCGGCAAGGAGTATCTTGCCCGCACGGCGCGCTGGCACGAGCACAAACCGCGATTCGTTGACAAGAATCTTTTGAACTGGATGGTCGCGGGCGCCGCCGTGTCGATGCTGCCGACAGCCCGCATCGTGCTGGTGCGTCGCGATCCCGTGGAAACATGCCTGGCATGCTATCGGCAGTGGTTCGCGCAGGGTGCCGAATTCAGCTATGACCTTGAGGAAATGGCGGATTTCTGCATCGACTTTTGGCGGCTGACGCGGTTCTGGTTACGGAAATTTCCCGGCCGCGTGTTCGATCTGGAATACGAAACGCTGGTCAAGGAGCCGGAACCGACGATTCGCGCATTGCTGGATTTCTGCGGACTGTCGTTCGATCCTGCTTGCCTCGAATTCCACCGCACCGAGCGCGCCGTATTGAGCGCACCCAGCGCCGCGCAGGTCAGGCAACCTCTGCGGCAGGACACCGCGCGCGCCGCGCGCTACGGTGACAAGCTGGATGGCCTGCGCCGACGCCTGCGGCAGGCGGGCCTGCCGGTCGGCTGATTCGGGAGCACGAAGAGGTTTCAACTTCACCGAAGGAGCTGTTGCGTGTCGAGGATCGAAGCACGCCTCGCCGAGCTTGGATTGACGCTGCCACCGGCGGTGAAGCCGCCATCGGGCGTGGCGTTGCCGTTCCGCTTCGTGCGTGTCATCGGCACCCGTGCATTGATCTCGGGGCACAGCCCGCAGGCCGCCGACGGCACGATCGCCGGACCATTCGGCAAGGTCGGGCGCGACCTTACGGTGGAGCAGGGCTACGAGGCGGCGCGGTCCACCGCGCTGTCCATACTCGGCAGCCTCGAGCGCGAACTCGGCGACCTCGATCGAATCACGAACTGGGTGCGCGTGTTCGGGATGGTCAATTCCGCCCCCGGGTTCGACAAGCAACCTGCGGTGATCAATGGCTGCTCGGACCTGATCCTGCAACTGTGGGGCGAAGACGCCGGCGCGCACGCGCGCAGCGCGGTCGGCATGGCCGAGCTGCCGTTCGGGATCCCGGTGGAAATCGAGGCGGAAGTGGAGATTGCGCCGGCGGTTTGATCGCTCCAGCCATTCGAGGAATCCTCGCCCCGGTTTTTGTGGTGACACGGGATGCGCGGCTGGCGCGGGCTCCGGTATGGGGGCAAGGCATGACGTCATGGTGCGGGCGGAGTCGACCGCTGGAACGGAAACCGGCTTCAGGCGCCCAGCCGGAACGCCGCGAGCTTCTCGTAATGTGGCCGGCAAGCGTCGGCCAGCGTTTGCTGGAACGGCGTGAGACTTCCCTGGCGCGGCCGGTATGGCGAAAAACCGCTCGAGCGCTCCACCGCCGCGTACCAGTGCGCAGCCCATACGCCGTCCGACGGCCGCTGTCCGGGCGCCCAGTGCAGCATGCGTTCCGTGAAGGGGACTCCGAGCACGGCGCACAGGGTGCCCATCGCCCGGCGGGGATCCTTCAGCACGTCGGCGGCGTCGATCACCGGCGGCGCATGCCCCAGCATGTCGCAGACCTGATCGAACAATTGTGCCTGCTGTTCGAAGCCGAGCTCCCATGCCTCGGCGTCCGGGCGCTGGATGGTGAAGGATGCTGCGACGCGCTCCGGGTCGCGGATCAGGAAGCAATTGGTGACTTCAGCCAGCCAGTCCGATGGAGTGGCGGGCAGCATGTGCTGGGTCATGTGCTTCTGGTACCAGATGCGCTTGCCGCCCGGGATCGGTCCGGTCAGCATCGCCGCGACTTCGGCGGGGTCGGTGCTCTGGGACGCCAGTACCTCGTCGCGTCCGGGATGGTCGATGCCGGTTTCGGCGAGATAGTGCGCGTAGAATGGCTCGTCGATCACCACCGTGTCGTCGCGGTTTCCCCAGGCGCGCATCATCGCGGTGGAGATGTTGCGCGGTCCCGACCACATTGCGATGCGCAGGCGGCCGCTCACGTTCATACGCGCACGCCCGCACGGCTCTCGTGCTCGACGAGCCGAAGATAGGCTTGTTGCAGACGTTCGACCATCGGTCCGCGCTTGCCGCCGCCGATCGCGCGTCCGTCGATCTCGTGTACCGGCGTCAGGCCCGCGAAGGTGCCGGTGGCGAACGCTTCGTCGGCACCGTACACATCGGTCAGGCTGAAGTCCTTTTCGAAAACCGGAATGCCGCCCGCGCGGCACAGGCGGATTACGTTGGCCCGCGTGATGCCGCCGAGGCAATATTTGCCCGTGGACGTCCAGACCTCGCCCTTGCGCACGATGAAGAAATGGGTCGAGTTGCAGGTCGAGACAAACCCCAACGGATCGAGCATCAGTGCTTCGTCATAGCCGGCCTTCTGCGCCTGGATGCAGGCGAGGATGCAGTTGAGTTTGGAGTGGCTGTTGAGCTTGGGGTCCTGCACGTCCGGCGCGCCGCGGCGCACGTGCACGGTGAACAACCGGATGCCGCGCGCGACCGTCTCCGGCAGCGGTTCCTTGTACTCGGGCACGATCACGATGGTCGGCGGTCCGATCACGAAGCGCGGGTCCTGGTGCGGGGTTGCCTTGATGCCACGGGTCACCATCAGGCGGATGTGCACGTGGTCGCGCATGCCGTTGGTGCGCAGCGTTTCGAGGATGCGTTCGGTCAACTGCGCTCTGGTCAAGCCGATGTCGAGGTCGATCGCCCTGGCCCCCTCGTACAGGCGATCGAGGTGCATGTCGAGGAAGGGCAGGCCGCCGTCGTAAAGGCGCAGTCCTTCCCAGACACCGTCGCCGAGCACGTAGCCGGCGTCGAATACCGAAACCTTGGCTTCGTCTCTCGGGACCAGTTCGCCGTTGATGCTGATCCGGATGGATGCATTGCGCGGATCGGGCGCGTAATCGTGGGTGCCTTTGCTCATCGTGCCTGCGCGCTGACGGTCTCGGTGCAGTGTAGCGCCCGGCTCGCTTCGACGGCTACCATGATGGGATGACTGATTCCGGGCTCGACAATCCGTTCTGGTTGTCGCTGTGCACGCGGCACCGTGATCTTGCATTGGGCAGCGGCCACGCGAAGCGTTATCCGGCCGAGTTCGCTCCGTTCCTCGGCGTTGCTGCCGCAGACGCCGACGTGGAAGCGGAACTCGCATCGCTGGTGGCGGAGGATGAAACGGTATTGCTGCTGGGGGTGGCGCCGCGGCCGCCGGACGGCTGGCGGCTCGAGCCGCTTGGCGAGCTTGCGCAAATGGTGCGTGAGGAGCCGATCGAAGTGGCCGACGGCCCGGAGATCGTGCCGCTGGGCGAGGCGCATCGCGCGGACGTGCTGGCGCTCACCGCACTCGTATATCCGCATTACTTTCGTCCGCGCACGATGGAGCTCGGGCGCTACTTCGGGATGTACCTGGGCGGCAGGCTGGCGGCGATGATCGGCGAGCGCCTCGGTACCGAGACGCACACCGAGATGAGCGCAATCTGCACGCACCCCGATTTTGCGGGCCGAGGCCTCGCGAGCCGTCTGACCGCATTCCTGACCAATGAAACCCTCGCGCGCGGCCACACTCCATTCCTGCACGTCAGTTTCGAGAATCCGCGCGCCAAGGCGCTGTACGAGCGGCTGGGCTACCGCCTGCGCCGCACAATTCCGTTCTGGTCGCTGCGGCGGATATAAGTCGCGCCACCGCGCCACCGCGCCACCGCGCTACCCGCGTCCGCCATTGGCATCGCCGGTATTGAACGACAGCCCGCGGCCCTCATGTGGATTGAATGGACGATCAACGCAAGCCGGGAATGACGATGTTGCTGGAACCGATTACGTTGGGGGAGCTCCATCTTCGCAACCGCATCGTGGTGTCGCCGATGTGCCAGTACTCCTCGCCGGAAGGGATTCCGACCGACTGGCACCTGGTGCACCTTGGCAGCCGTGCGGTG
>JAICJG010000100.1 GCA_025928585.1 Rhodanobacteraceae bacterium | reverse complement strand
GCTGGATCGACTCCGATGCCCCGGCACAGCTCCGCGGTGGCGCGGCTGTTTGCGATCACCCGATCCATCCGGCGCAACGCGGGAAGCCACACGGCGCGATAGACCGGGTGCTGCACGGCCACGTCGAGACCGTGCACGTAGGCAGCGGTGCGTGCGCGACCCACGCGCGCGGCACTGCGCACGATCGGCGCGGTGAGGCCACTGCCGGCGAGCACGATCTGCGGTCGCCATGTTTTTGCTTCCCTGCGCGCCAATGCGCGCGCGCGCCACAGGAATCGCCAGAGGGGTTTCAAGGATGCCTCTCGCACCACGATCCCAGCGGGCGCGAGCGCGGCTGAACCGCGCGGTCCGACCACCCGCACCTCGGCCACCTTCGCCAGTTGTTCGGCCATGTGCCAGTTGAGGCGCTCCATTCCGCCCACCAGCGGCGGCAGGTTGCGGGTGACCAGGAGGATGCGAGTGCGCGGAGCGTTCACGGGACAAAGTAGTCCTGCCGGCCGGCAGGTGGGACAGCACCCATCAAGAAGCCCGTCGATAGGTGAGCGAAGTGATCTGCTCGGAAATCAAGCCGATCAGGAAGATGATCACCGAGGCGCTCCAGAGCGCGACGCTGATCAGGCTGAGGCGGTGGAAGCCGAGGAAGGTGTAGGCCCAATACGCCCACCCGAGCACGAAGAATGCAACTGCGGTTGGCACGAACAGCTTGAGCGGCGAGTACAGCGTTGCGATCTTGAAGATGATCAGGAGGAACCGCAGGCCGTCGCGCAGTGGCCGGATGTGGCTCTTGCCGACGCGCTCGGCGGCGCGGATCGGCACGTAGGCGACAGGATAGCCGCTGCGGAAAAACGCCATGGTGGAAGTGGTCGGATAGCTGAAGCCGTTCGGCAGCAAGTGGATGAACTCGCGGAACTTGTCCGCGCGCGCGACGCGGAAGCCGGAGGTCAGGTCGGCGACCCGATGGCCGGTGATCTTCGAGGCCAGCCAGTTGTAGAAACCATTCGCGACGCCGCGGCCGACGTCGGCCTGGTCGCCCCAGCCGCGCGCCCCGACCACCATGTCGTAGCCTTCGTCCAGCTTGGCGAGCAGACGCTCGATATCGGCTGGATCGTGCTGGCCATCGGCATCCATGCACACCAGCACATCGCCGCGGGCTGCGCGCGCGCCCCGCTTGATCGCAGCGCCGTTGCCCATCGAGTACGGCGTACCCACGCGCGCGACGCCTAGTTCCAAACAAAGGGCAGCGGTGCCATCGGTGGACCCATCGTCCGAAACGATGATTTCCGCGTCCGGCTGCGCGGCGCGCAGCTTGGGCAGCAAATCGGCGAGCGCAACGGCTTCGTTCTTGGCCGGCAGGATGATGCTGAGCATTGGGACCCGTTCGCACTCCCCCTGGTTCGCGGCATCTTAGCGTACGTGGTGGCGTTGCCCCGCGCCTGCGACGGCCCCTTCTGCTGGAAGGGAGTTGACTTTCTTCCCCCTTCCAAAGGGAAGGGCAATGGAGGGGATGGCTTTTCGGGATTCGGCGTAACGCTTCGGCTTCACGCTCCCGCGAGAAGACATCCCCCCCGCCTGCGGCGCGACCCACTTCCGTTGGAAGGGGCAGACCCTTGCGCCTGGCACGAAACCCGCATGCCGTTTTGCCGAATTGGGACGCGGTTCTCGGCCCGGCCTGCCCAACGGCGGCTATTTGCGTTACATTCGGCCGGCATTCCGGGGTTAGCGATCCGGGGGTTGGAACCACCTCTTATGGCAACACAGATGAACCCGGTTCCCAGCATGGCCGGCCTGACGGGTATCCCGCGGCGGCTGGCGCTGGAGGGCGTGCTGAGCGAAGCCGAAGCGCGCAGCGCGGTGGACGATGCTGCCCGGCAGAAGACCTCCGTCACGACCTACCTGGTCGAGAACGGCATGGTCGATGGCTTGCGCATGGCGCAGGCGCTGTCGGCGGAATTCGGTGTGCCGATGCTCGACATTTCGGCCATCGACGTCACCCAACTGCCCATCAAGGCGCTCAGCGAAGACCTGCTCGAGAAGCACATGGCGTTGCCGTTGATGAAGCGCGGCAGCCGACTGTTCGTGGGCGTGAAGGATCCGGCCAATCCGCGCGCGCTCGAGGAGATCAAGTTCCACACCAACTGCGCGATCGAGCCGGTCCTGATCGAAGCCGAACAGTTGAAACGTGCGATCGAGCAGGCCCAGAACGCGCAGAGCATCAACCTCGGCGAAGACGAGGAAGGCCTCGACGCGCTCGATGGCCTCACCATCGGCGACGACGAGGAGGCGAGCGCCGACAGCGCGGTCGCCGACCCCAACAGCGGCGACGATGCGCCCGTGGTGAAGTACGTCAACAAGATCCTGCTGGATGCGATCAAGCGCGGCGCGTCGGACATCCATTTCGAACCGTACGAAACGCGCTACCGGGTGCGGGTACGCCTGGACGGCGTGCTGCGCGCGGTGTCCTCGCCGCCCTTGAAGCTCGCGCCGCGGATCGCCTCGCGCCTCAAGGTGATGTCGCGCCTCGACATCGCCGAGCGGCGGGTTCCGCAGGACGGGCGCATGAAGCTCAACCTGTCCAAGACCAAGTCGTTCGACTTCCGCGTCTCGACCCTGCCGACCCTCGGCGGCGAGAAGATCGTGCTGCGTATCCTGGACGCCGCGGCGGCCAAGCTCGGCATCGAGAAGCTCGGCTACGAGGACGACCAGAAGGACCTGTTCCTCGAAGCGATCAACAAGCCCTACGGGATGGTGCTGGTGACCGGCCCGACCGGTTCGGGCAAGACGGTGTCGCTGTATACCGCGCTCAACATCCTGAACACGGTGGGGCGCAACATCTCGACCGTCGAGGATCCGGTCGAAATCCGGGTCGAGGGCATCAACCAGGTCCAGCAGAGCGAGAAGCGCGGCATGACCTTCGCCGCCGCGCTGCGCTCGTTCCTGCGCCAGGACCCGGACGTGATCATGGTCGGCGAGATCCGCGACCTCGAGACCGCGGAAATCGCGGTCAAGGCGGCGCAGACGGGCCACATGGTGCTGTCGACGCTGCACACCAATGATGCCTCGCAGACGATCACCCGCCTCATGAACATGGGCATCGCGCCCTACAACCTCACCTCATCGGTGTCGCTGGTGATCGCGCAGCGGCTCGCGCGCCGCCTGCACGACTGCAAGAAACCGATGGAACTGCCGAAAGCAGCGCTGCTGGCGGAAGGTTTCACCGAGGACGATATCGGGCACGGTCTGACCCTCTACGATGCGGTAGGCTGCGCCGGCTGCAACGAGGGGTACAAGGGGCGGGTCGGCATCTACGAAGTGATGCCGATGTCGGATGAGATCGGCAAGGCCATCCTGGAAGGCGGCAACTCGATGCAGATCGCCGATGCGGCCCGCCGCGCCGGCGTGCGCAACCTTCGCCAGTCCGCCTTGATGAAGGTGAAACAGGGCGTCACCAGCCTCGCCGAAATCAACCGCGTCACCAAGGACTGATACTGTTGAACCCGTTCCGACGGGACTCTGAACCAACGGTTTTTGTTTGTCATCCCGGAAAGCCGGGATCCAGTTTGTAGTTGCAAAGGTCAAAATGGATTCCGGCTTTCGCCGGAATGACGCCACTGGGGCATTTCGAGGTTTCAGTGGAAGAGGAATGAAAGTTGCTCTCCTCTCCCTCCCGGAGAGGCGGCTTGAGGTGGGATGCGACGAGGGACAATCGTCCCATCGGCCCCTCACCCGCCCCTTCGGGGCACCGTATCCCGGAGGGAGCGGGGAATAAGCTCAGGGACAAGTTTCGGGGAATACGTTCATGGCCACAGCCACCGTTGCATCCAAGTCCAGCGGCAACGTTGGCGCCGCCCGCGCCGCGGTCAAGCAATTGACCGTGTACGAGTGGGTCGCGCTCGACAAGCGCGGCGTCAAGATGAAGGGCGAGATGCAGTCGCGCAACGCGAGCCTGGTCAAGGCCGAGCTCCGTCGCCAGGGGATGAACCCGCAGGCGGTGAAGGAGAAGCCCAAGCCGCTGTTCGGCGCCGCCGGATCCCGCGTGAAGCCGCGCGACGTCGCCATCTTCAGCCGCCAGATCGCCACCATGATGGCGGCCGGCGTGCCGATGGTGCAGGCCTTCGAGATCATCGCCGGCGGCCAGCGCAACGTGCGCTTCAAGAACATGCTGACCGACGTCAAGCAGAACATCGAGGGCGGCAGCGCGCTGCATGAGGCGATGGCCAAGTACCCGGTGCAGTTCGACGAGCTGTACCGGAACCTCGTGCGCGCGGGCGAGTCGGCCGGCGTGCTCGACACCGTGCTCGATACCGTCGCGACCTACAAGGAACGCATCGAGACCATCAAGGGCAAGATCAAGAAAGCCCTGTTCTACCCGGCGATGGTGATGGCGGTCGCGTTCACGGTGATCCTGATCCTGCTGGTGTTCGTGGTGCCGGTGTTCCAGAACGTGTTCAAGAGCGCGGGCGTCGCGCTGCCGGCGTTCACGCAGATGGTCGTGTCGATGTCGGAATTCATGCAGAAGTATTGGCTGCCGTTCCTCGCGGTCGTGGTCATCGGCATCGTCGGCATCATCACGGCGTACAAGCGCTCGGAGAAACTGGCGCACACGGTGGATCGGGTTTCACTGAAGATCCCGATCATCGGCAACATCCTGCGCCAGTCGGCGATCGCGCGCTTCGCGCGCACCCTGGGCGTCACCTTCCACGCCGGCGTGCCGCTGGTCGAGGCGTTGGATTCGGTGTCCGGCGCAACCGGCAGCGTGGTCTACGGGCAAGCAATCAAGAAGGTCCGTGACGACGTGGCGGTCGGCCACCAGTTGCACCTCGCCATGGCGCAGACCAGCCTGTTTCCGAACATGGTCACCCAGATGGTCGCGATCGGCGAGGAATCCGGCGCGCTCGACAAGATGCTGTTCAAGGTCGCCGACTTCTACGAAGAAGAGGTCAGCAATGCGGTGGATGCCCTCGCGACCCTGCTGGAACCCCTGATCATGGTGGTGATCGGCGTGCTGGTCGGCGGCATGGTCATCGCGTTGTACCTGCCGATCTTCAAGCTGGCCGGCACGTTCTGAAATGGGGTCAGGTTCATTTTTGCGTCGCCGCGTGCCAGCGGAGTTCGTCCTGTTCACATCCCTGATGCAGGACTCGCGGCCAGGCACGGAATGAAATGAACCTGACCCCATTTCAGCTCCCCTTCGTGTTCTGGATCGCGATGGCCGGCGCGCTCGGGCTGATCGTCGGCAGTTTCCTCAACGTGGTGATCCTGCGGCTGCCGGCCCGGATGGAATACTTCTGGCGGCGCGACGCGCGCGAAATGCTCGAACTCGCGCCGGACAGCCTGCCCGCCCCGCCGGACCTGGTGCGCCAAGGCTCGCATTGCCCACACTGCAAGCACCCACTGGGGGCCTTCGACAACATCCCGCTGCTGTCGTGGCTGGTGCTGCGGGGCCGCTGCCGCTACTGCAAGGCGCCGATCTCGATCCAGTACCCGCTGGTGGAACTCCTGTGCGGCATTGCCAGCGCGATCGTGGTGTGGAAGTTCGGTCTCGCCTGGCAGTCGGCGGCCGCGCTGGCATTCACGTGGATGTTGATCGCGGCGGCGGGGATCGATTTCCGCACCCAGCTCCTGCCGGACTCGATGACGCTGCCGCTGGTGTGGCTCGGGTTGCTGCTCGCATTGGTACCGCTGTTCGTGCCGCTGCGCGAGGCGGTGATCGGGGCGGCCGCGGGCTACCTCGCATTGTGGGCGGTGTACTGGATCTTCAAGCTCGCCACCGGCAAGGAAGGCATGGGCTACGGCGACTTCAAGCTGTTCGCGGCGGCCGGCGCCTGGCTCGGCTACGGGGCGTTGCTGCCGGTGATCATCCTCGCGGCGTTCTCCGGCGCGATCATCGGCCTCGTGCTGTTGCGCATGCGCGGGCAGGAGCGTTCGGTGCCGATACCGTTCGGGCCGTTCCTCGCCGCCGGGATGTGGATCTGGCTGGTCGCGGGCGACGCGATCCTGGGCGCATACCTCCATGCCACTGGGCTGCGGTAGGGCGGGACAGCGCACCGTTCACTAGGCCGGGAGGGGGAATGGGTTCCGGACACGTATGGATCGCAAGCAACCCGCCCCTCCCCGTGAAGGGGAGGGCCTGCTCGTCGTCCGCTGAACCGGCGAGACCCGGCCATCACTTTGCCGGCGAGCGTAAGGGTCGACTACGCTGCGCAACATGACCGCGCCACAACATTCGGCCCGGCGCCGTGAAAGCGGCAACCTGATCCACAAGCTCGCGTCCGCCACGATCGCGCTGCTGGTCGCGCTGCTGATGCTGCCGAACCTGGTCTGGCTGGCGCATGGCGCCGACGCCCCGAACTGGCTGGCGGCACTGGTGCTGCCACTCGGCCTGCTCGTGGCGTGGTTCGCGGTGCTGGGACGCGCACCCTGGCTGGCCTGCCTGCTGCTCGCGCCGTTCGCGCTGCTGGCACCGCTCGAAGCGTTCTACGTCGCGCAATACCACCAGCCGACTTCGGCGCAAATCATCGCCACGATCGTCGCGACCAATCCGCTGGAAGCGCGCGAATACTTCGGATGGTGGCTCCTGCCGCTCGCCCTCGCGTTGCTCGCCGGGCTCGCGCTGGCGCTGCTGGCCGCATGGTCGAGTTGGCGCGCACGGCTGGGCTGGAGCCGCGCCGGCCGCTCCGCCGCCGCATGCCTCGGCGTCCTCGCGATCCTGGTGCCGCTCGGCATCGGCTATGCGAGGTCCGGCACCCCCCGGGCAACTGCTTCGGCCTCCGCCTCGTCGCCGCTCCACCAGTTTGGCGACGCCATCCAGCGGGGCTATCCCGCCGGGGTGATCCCGCGTATCGTCACCTGGCATCGCGAATGGACCCGGATGCGCAGCGAGGCCGCGAGGTTCCAGTCGTTCCACTTCGGTGCGCACCGCACCGGTTCACCACTCGGGCGGCGCCAGGTCTACGTGCTGGTGATCGGCGAAAGCAGCCGGCGTGCCAACTGGCAACTGTTCGGCTACCGGCGGCCGACCAACCCGGGGCTTTCGCAACTCACCAATCTGGTGCCCCTCCCGCGCTTCATCACCTCCTGGCCGGAGTCGATCGCCGCGATCCCGATGATCCTGACCCGCCGCAAGCCCGCGATGGCCTGGGATGCGCCGTGGCACGAGGCCTCGATCCTGCGCGCGATGCAGGAAGCCGGGTACGAAACCTGGTGGATTTCCAACCAGCAGGCGATCGGCGAATTCGATTCGCCGGTATCGATGTACGCCTACGAGGCCGAACACGTCGAATGGCTGAACCACGCTTCGTGGACCGCCCCCGGCAGCTACGATGGCGACCTGCTCAGGCCGCTCGAGGATGCCCTGGATGCCTCCCACCACGACCTCTTCATCGTGTTGCACATGATGGGCAGCCACGTGAAATACGATTACCGCTACCCGAAGCGATTCACCCGCTGGCAGCCGACGCAGTTGTCGCCGCCGGGCCAGGGGACGCTTGTCGAGCGCGCCCGCAACAGCTACGACGATTCGATCCTGTACAGCGACCACGTGCTGACGGAAGTCATCGATGTGCTGAAGCGAAGCGGCGCGGTGAGCGCGCTGTGGTTCGAGTCCGACCATGGCGAGGTGATCCCCACAGCGACCTGCGACAAGGAGGGCCACGGCGTCGGTACCGTTCCCGAATATGAAATCCCCGCATTCTTCTGGTATTCGGATGCCTACGCGAGGCACTTTCCCGCGCGCGTCTCGGAAGTGCGTGCCAACGCGGGCAAGCGCACGCTCTCGGGCGATACCTTCGAATCGCTCATCGACATGGTGGGCGTGACATTTCCCGGCCACGACGAAAGCTGGAGCCTGTTCAGTCCGGAATGGCGCTATCACACGCGCTGGGTCGCGCAGACCCGGCACATCGATTTCGACACGGCGCGGATCGGGGCAGGATGCCAGCGCGTGTTGCCAAGCGGGGGTCAGAGTCGAGTTTCAGCCCAGCCGCTACGGAATGGCGTTCTCAGATGAAACTCGACTCTGACCCCGGTTTTGGTGGCCACCACTACGTGGTCGGGCTGACCGGCGGGGTGGCGTCGGGCAAGAGCGCGGTTTCGCGGCGCTTCGAGGCTCTGGGCATTGCGGTTTACGATGCCGACGCGGGTGCGCGCGAAGTCGTCGCACCGGGGATGCCGGCTCTCGAGGAAATCCGGGCCGCGTTCGGTGAGGAGATGCTGAACGTCGACGGGTCGCTGGACCGCCGCGCGATGCGTGAGCGCGTGTTCGCGGACCCGCAAGCCAGAACCACACTCGAATCCATCGTCCACCCGCGTGTGCGCGCCTGGTTGCGCCAGAAGGTCGCGGCCGATCGCGGCGCATACTGCCTCCTCGCGATCCCGCTGCTGGTCGAGAACCGGGGCGAATACAAGTGGGTCGACCGGGTGCTGCTGGTCGACACGCCGGAAGCACGGCAGGTCGAACGCCTGATCCGACGCGATCGGGTCACGCACGAGCATGCCGGCCGGATGCTGGCGGCACAATCGACCCGTGCGCAGCGGCTCGCGGCCGCGGACGACGTGATCGTCAACGACGGCAGCGAAGCCGAGCTGGACGCCCAGGTCGCGGCGCTGCATGCGCGGTACCTCGAGCTTTGTAGGTTGGGCTGACCGCAGGCTTCACCGCGGGAAGCCCAACCTACACAAACGCCGTGGCAAACCCCCGTATGCCCGCGACGCCCTGCGCGCCGGCGGCCCGCGCGCGTGCGAGATCCGGCGGCCCGACCCCGCCCAGCGCGTATACCGGCAGGCGCGCATCGGCAACCCATCGTGCGAAGCGGTCCCAGCCGAGCGGCTGCACATCCGGGTGCGATGCCGTCCTCTGCACCGGAGACAGCGTCGCGAAGTCCGCTCCGAGCCGCGCAGCGTGGTCGAGCTCGCGCGCATCGTGGCACGAAGCGCCCACCCAAGCCCCGGGCGGAAGCGGACGTCCGTGCAGGCCGGGTAGCTGCGCGGCCTGGAGCTGGACACCCACGCCGAGGTCGCGCGCAAGTTCGACATCGTGGCTGACCAGCAGACGCATGCGCAGTTCGGGAGCGGCGGCCAGCCATTCGCTTGCGATGCGACGCACGGCCTCGCGCGGGGCACCTGGCAAGCGCAGTTGAACGAGCGGAAAACCGGGGTCAGAGTCGCGTTTTACCCACCGCCCCCCCCCGCCACCAGCAAAAAAGAAAAACCACAGAGCACCCCCGGTTTTAGGGGTGGACGTG
>JAICJG010000059.1 GCA_025928585.1 Rhodanobacteraceae bacterium | reverse complement strand
GTGCACGATGCCGGTGGAGGGCGGCACCACGCGGAAGTCCTCGAGCGCCTTTTGGCCCCAGCGCAGGAAGGCATAGCGTTCGTGGTTGCGCTGGAACTCGATCTCGGCGTTGCGGGCGAGGGCATCGGCCTCGCCGAACACGTCCACCTGCACGGAGTGGTCGATCACCAGTTCACAGGGGGACTGCGGATTGATCTTCTTCGGATCGCCGCCGAGCGCCACCATCGCGTCGCGCATCGCGGCGAGGTCGACCACGCACGGGACGCCGGTGAAGTCCTGCAGCACCACGCGCGCCGGCAGGAACGAGATTTCCTTGTCGGATACTGCTTTCGGATTCCAGTTCGCGACCGCTTCGATCTGCGCGCGGGTCACCTCACTGCCGTCCTCGTTGCGCAGCAGGTTTTCCAGCAGCACCTTGATCGAGTAAGGCAGCCTGCGGATGTCGAACTGCTCGCCCAGCCTGGCGAGGCTGGCGATCTGGTAGGGCTTGCCGTCAACGTCGAGGGTATCGCGGATCCCGAAAGAATCTTGCATGGTGCTCTCCTTGTGCGGCCTGTGACCGTCGATGTCACTGGGGAAGGAATGACGGCTATGTGACCTCCCATTATCGCGCAAATGCCCGCGGACCGCCCGCGCGCCCGTCAAAACCGCTGGTGTTCAAGGCTTGCGCTGGGTACAGTCGGAGGCGTTGTTCGGGCTGCGGGGGGCTTCGCGACGGGATGGCCGGCCGCTCCGCGCCCGTGCGCGTCGCGCCCGCAGCCGGAGGATGTTCCGATGAACCCTTGTCCGCGCGCCTCGGATCGATTCGCCGGATCCCGGCAGGCCCCGACGTTCGCCCGCCGGCCAACCGGAGGACCACGGCAAGCCGGCTCCGCCGCGCACGCTCGGGCGCACGGCGTATCCGCCCGGAAAGGGCACCACCGATGATGATTGCACCGGTTCGCTTGTTCGTCCGCATCTACGAAAAGTGGAAGCGCGACACCCTCTACGAGGGCGACTTCCGGCCCAGCATCAGCATCCTCAAGCTGTCCTTCATCGCGCTGTTCATCGGCGGGGCGGCGGCCGCCATCGCCTGGATGCTCTACCGGCTGATCGGCCTGGTGACCCATGTCGCGTTCGCCGGCGAGTGGTCGTTCGTCTTCACCTCGCCGGCCGAATTGCATGCGCCGTGGTGGCTGATCATCCTTGCGCCAGTCGTCGGCGGCGTGATCATCGGTTTCATGGCGCGCTATGGTACCGAGCGCATCCGTGGCCACGGCATTCCCGAAGCCCTGGAAGCCATCCTCTTCCGTCGAAGCAAGATGATGGCCAAGGTCGCGATCCTGAAGCCGCTGTCGGCGGCGATCGCGATCGGGACCGGCGGTCCGTTCGGCGCGGAGGGCCCGATCATCATGACCGGCGGCGCCGTCGGCTCGTTGATCGGGCAGGTGTTCTCGCTCACCTCGATCGAACGGCGCACGCTGCTGGTGGCCGGTGCCTGCGCCGGGATGTCCGCAACCTTTGCCACGCCGATCGCGGCCACGCTGGTGGGCGTCGAGTTGCTGCTGTTCGAGATGCGGCCGCGCAGCACCATCCCGGTGGCGATCGCCTGCTTCGTGGCCGCGATGCTCCGGCCGTTCCTGATCGGGCCCGGACCGTTGTTTCCGATTCCGATCCAGTTTCATCTGGACATCGCGGAACTCGGGATGGCCGCGGTCAGCGGCCTCCTTGCCGGGTTGTTGGCCACCGTGGTGACTTTTCTGGTCTACAAGGTCGAGGACGGCTACCGGAAGCTTCCGATCCACTGGATGTGGTGGCCGGCAATCGGCGCGCTGGTCGTGGGGATCGGCGGTGTCCTCGATCCGCAGACGCTCGGTGTTGGTTACGACGTCATCTACCAGCTCCTGACCGGCAGGATTGTCGGTAGCGCGATCGTGGTCTTCATGCTGATCAAGGCGCTGATCTGGATCGTCTACCTCAGCTCCGGAACTTCCGGCGGCACGCTGGCGCCGCTGCTGGCGCTCGGGGCGGGCCTCGGTGGCCTCGAGGCGCTGGTTTTTCCCGGGCCCTATCCCTTGCTGTGGCCATTGCTCGGCATGGGCGCGATGCTCGCGGCGGTGATGCGGATGCCGTTCACCTCCATCCTGTTCGCGCTGGAGTTGACCGGCAATTCCAGCATGCTGCCGGCGTTGCTGATTACCTGCACGACGGCGTACGGGGCGAGCGTGTTCCTGATGAAGCGCTCCATCCTGACCGAGAAAATCGCCCGCCGTGGATTGAACATCTTTCGTCCGTATACGCTCAATCGCCTGGAATACATGTCGGTGAAGGAGGTGATGACGAAGGAGGTCGTCACCGTGCCGGTGCAGATCACCGTGGGGGAGTTGATTCACCGGTACTTCGGCCGTGACCAGCAATTCCGCGCGTATCCGGTCGTGGATACCGACGGCACGCTGCTGGGTATCGTCGACCGGGCTCGCGTGCGGACGTGGCTGGAAGGTGACGGCTCCGGGGAGGTGCGGCTTTCCGACCTCATGAGCGGAGATCCGGTAGTGGCCTTTCCCGAGGAAAGCTGCCAGAGCATCGCCATCCGCATGGCGGTGGAAAAGCGCGACCGGATACCCGTGGTCAGCCGCGAAGGCCACCGGCTGCTCGGGATCGTTACCCGCTACGACCTGCTGGCGCCCTACGCGCAGACCCACGACGAGGAGCTTCTGCGCGAGCGCGTTTTCCACGGGCGCGGGGCATCACATTGACGGGCCATCACATTGAAATGGTTCCGCTCGCATAGCCCGCAGGTTGAACTGATCCCCGGCCCCGCCGGGAGAAGCCCAACACAAGCACCCCGGCAACGTTGGGCTTCCCGCGGACATAGCACCGGGCCCAGCCCAACCTGCATTGGGACGACGAGCAAAGCCGATTCTTGCGGGCAGCCGTCCGTGGTGCGTGGCCTCGCGCAAGGGTCGCTTCTCACCCGCGCAACGCCGCACCCGTGAGCATGCCGCGGGCGATCATCACCTCGCGCTGCGGGCGGAACAGCAGGTGCCGGCGCCGTCCGCCGAGCTGGTGCCACAGCACGGCGGCGCGGAGCGCCGCGAGCAGCAATGCCCGCACGCGCTCGACCTGTGCCGGCTGCCGAAGGTACAGCGGGTTGCCGACCACCGTGATGTGCGGCTTCAGCGACGACAGGTTGCCACTGTAGATGTCGGCGAGCCGCGCGATGATCGTCGGGTGGGTGACCGGGAAGTGCTGGAGCTGGCGCTGCATGCCCGCCAGCGCTTCGCCGAGGTGCCGGTTGGTCTCCGCGTGACGCGCGAGGCTGCGCTCCAGCTTGAGCACGTTCACCAGCATGTGGAACAACGGCAGGTCGCGCTCGTTCCCTTCGATCTGTTCGATCAGCACGCGCAGCCCGCGCCGGATGCCGAGGTTGCCGCCGAACACGTCGGCCGCGCTGTCCGACTCCAGCTTGAAGACGCTGGCGAGGCTCGCCTCCAGCGCCTCGTTTTCGCACTCGCCGGTGCGCGCGATGTCGCGGACCAGTGCGACCGCCTGGAATATTCCCGCGAGGGCCAGCACGCGGGTTTCCTTCACTCGAGGTCTCCGATCGCGGGCGCATCGGTGGCGTCGATGACCGCGCCGCCGAGGCACTCGTCGTCGCGGTAGAACACCACCGACTGGCCGGCGGTGACGGCCCGCTGCGGCTCAGCGAATTCGACGCTGCAGCGGCGGCCGTCGGTGGTGACCCGGCAGGCTTGCAGGGGCTGCCGGTAGCGGGTCATGGAGGCGCAGTCGAACGACGGCGCCGGAGGCGCACCGGCGATCCAGCGAGCGCCGGATGCGCTGAGAGAACGCGACCACAGCAGCGCGCAACCATGGCCCTGGTCGACGTACACGACGTTGGCTGCGACGTCCTTGCCGACCACGTACCACGCTTCGCCGCTGCCCCTCGCGCTCCCGCCGATGTGGAGGCCCGAGCGCTGGCCGGTGGTGTAGAACATCGCGCCGGCATGTTGGCCGACGACCCGGCCGTGCGGCGTGCGCAGTTCACCCGGTCGTGCCGGCAGATAGGTCGAGAGGAACGTGCGGAAATCGCGTTCGCCGATGAAGCAGATGCCGGTCGAGTCCTTCTTCGCCGCGACGGGCAGCGCCGCCTCGGCGGCGATCCGGCGCACCTCGTGCTTGTGCAGGTCGCCGAGCGGAAACACGGCTGCGCCGAGCTGGTCCTGGTCGAGCGCGTGCAGGAAGTAGGTCTGGTCCTTGCCGGGGTCGGCCGCGCGCATGAGCTTCCAGCGGCCGTCCGCCCGGGCCACCCGCGCATAATGGCCGGTTGCGATCCTGTCCGCGCCGCCGGCGCGCGCCGCCGCGAGGAAACTGCCGAACTTGATCTCGCGGTTGCACAGCACGTCCGGGTTGGGCGTGCGCCCGGCCCGGTATTCGTCGAGGAAATGCGCGA
The DNA here is from genome assembly GCA_025928585.1 of Rhodanobacteraceae bacterium. Taxonomy (GTDB): domain Bacteria; phylum Pseudomonadota; class Gammaproteobacteria; order Xanthomonadales; family Rhodanobacteraceae; genus 66-474. Next base: position 12,437 of record JAICJG010000059.1, on the reverse strand, counting down.
ACACGCGCTCGCGGTATTCCGCGGCGAAATTGGCGTCGCGGAATGGGATGCCGAGCCTGGCGCACACCGCGAGCGCATCCTTGCGGTCGGCATCGGCGTGGCAACCGGACTCCGGGTCCTCGTCCTCCCAGTTCTGCATGAACAATCCGGACACGTCGAAGCCCGCGCGCTTCAGCAGCAGGGCGGCCACAGAGGAATCGACTCCGCCGGACATGCCGACCGTGACACGCATTCGTCAGGTTCCCAGCGTGGGCAGCAGCGAGCGCAGCGTCGCCAGCGGCAGGCGCTGGCCGGCCAGCCAGTCGTCGAGCGTGGTAAGCACCAGCGGGCTGCGCAGGCGCGCGCCGGCGGCGGCGACTTCGCCGTAGGTCATCCACAGTGCGCGCGCGATCCCGCGGTCGAGATCCCGTTCCGGGTGGTGCCGAACGGGACGGCCGGCAAAGGCGAACCGCACGATGTGATGGTCGTGCACCGTGCTGTGCCACTGCTGGACGCCAATGAAGCAGTCCAGCGCGATCTCCCAGCCGGTTTCCTCCAGCGCCTCGCGGCACGCGGCGACCGGCAGGGCCTCGCCGGCCTCGAGGTGGCCCGCCGGCTGGTTGAGGCGCAACTCGCCCCGGATGTTTTCCTCGACCATCAGGAAGCGGTCCCCGTCGGCGACCACACAGGCCACGGTGACATGCGGACACCAGATCTCGGCCCGCTCCCCTGCTGCAGCGTATTCGTCCATGGCGTTCTGGTTGCGTGGCACTGGAAATGCATCATTTTGCCATCATCTGATGTGAGGTTCCGCCATCACCAGCCGTCGGGGTCCGCATATACTCGGGCCAGGCGGAACGGTTGCCCATGACTCCCGAAAAAACCTCTGACAACGAGACGGAACGCGAGCACGGCGTCGTCGTCGAAACCAGCCGGCCGGAGGCGGCGCGGCCGCCGCTCTACCAGGTGGTGCTGCTCAATGACGACTACACTCCCATGGAATTCGTGGTCGCGGTGCTCGAGACGTTTTTCAACATGGCCCGCGAACGCGCGACCCAGGTCATGCTCCACGTCCACACCCGGGGCAAGGGCGTTTGTGGCGTGTTCAGCCGTGAAGTCGCAGAAAGTAAGGTAACGCAGGTGAATGAATACTCACGCATCCACCAGCATCCGCTGCTTTGCACGATGGAAAAGCTGTAACTGGCCCCATATCGGTCACGAGAGATCGCGGAGACTCAGAAGCATGTTCAGCAAGGACCTCGAATTCACCATCGGCCAGTGCTACAAGGAGGCCCGCGAGCAGCGCCACGAATTCATGACCGTGGAACACCTGCTGCTCGCATTGCTGGCCAATCCGACCGCTGCGGCGGTCCTGCGCGGTTGCGGTGCGGACTTGGACAAGCTCGCCAAGGACCTGCGCTCGATCATCACCGAAACCGTGCCCGTGCTGCCGAACGGCGACGAGCGCGACACCCAGCCGACGCTCGGCTTTCAGCGTGTGTTGCAGCGGGCGGTCTACCATGTCCAGTCTTCCGGCCGCAAGGAGGTCACCGGCGCCAACGTGCTGGTGGCGATCTTCGGCGAGAAGGACTCCCATGCCGTGTACTTCCTGCACCAGCAGGAAGTCGAGCGGCTGGACGTGGTCAATTACGTCTCTCATGGCATCGCCAAGATCGGCCACGAATCCGTGGATGCGCCCGCGGCCGGCGAGGCGGGCACGGAAGGCGAGCCCGAGGGGAGGGATCGGGACAATGCGCTGGTCGAATACGCGACCAACCTCAACGAGCGCGCGCGGCAGGGCAAGATCGACCCGCTGATCGGCCGTGAAGAGGAAATCGAGCGCACCGTGCAGGTGCTGTGCCGCAGGCGCAAGAACAATCCGCTGTACGTCGGCGAGTCCGGCGTCGGCAAGACCGCGCTGGCGGAGGGTCTCGCGGTGCGCATCGTCGAAGGCAAGGTGCCGGCGGTGCTCGAGGACGCGACCGTGTGGGCGCTCGACCTGGGAGCGCTGGTCGCCGGTACCAAGTACCGCGGCGATTTCGAGAAACGTCTCAAGGCCGTGATCGCGCAACTCAAGAAGGATCCCAACGCGATCCTGTTCGTCGACGAGATCCACACGATCATCGGTGCGGGTTCTGCTTCGGGCGGCACCATGGATGCCTCCAATCTCATCAAGCCCGTGCTGGCCTCGGGCGAGTTGCGTTGCATCGGTTCGACCACCTTCCAGGAATTCCGCGGCGTGTTCGAGAAGGACCGCGCGCTGGCGCGTCGCTTCCAGAAGATCGACGTGGTCGAGCCTTCGGTCGCCGACACCGTGGAAATCCTGAAGGGCCTGAAATCGCGGTTCGAAGAGCACCACGACGTCAGCTACACCGATGACGCGCTCAAAGCCGCGGTCGACCTGTCGGTCAAGCACATTCCCGACCGCCTGCTGCCGGACAAGGCGATTGACGTCATCGACGAGGCCGGCGCCCACCAGCGGCTGTTGCCGGAGGAGGAGCGCACGGGAACCGTGGACGTGGGCGAGGTCGAGTACATCGTCGCGCGGATGGCGCGGATTCCGCAGAAGCAGGTTTCCGCTTCCGACCGCGACGTACTGAGGAACCTCGATCGTAATCTCAAGATGGTGATCTTCGGCCAGGACCAGGCCATCGACACGCTCGCCGCGTCGATCAAGATGGCGCGTTCGGGCCTCGGCGATCCCAACAAGCCGATCGGCAACTTCCTGTTCGCCGGTCCCACGGGGGTCGGCAAGACCGAGGTGACCCGCCAGCTCGCGATGCAGCTCGGCATCGAACTGGTGCGCTTCGACATGTCCGAATACATGGAGCCGCACTCGGTATCCCGCCTGATCGGCGCGCCCCCGGGCTACGTTGGCTTCGACCAGGGCGGGCTGCTCACGGAGTCGGTCGTCAAGCATCCGCATTGCGTGCTGCTGCTGGACGAAATCGAGAAGGCACATCCGGACCTCTTCAACATCCTGTTGCAAGTGATGGACCACGGCGTGCTCACCGACACCAACGGCCGCGAGGCGAATTTCCGCAACGTGATCCTGGTGATGACCACCAATGCCGGTGCGCGGCAGGCTGCGAGTCGGAGCATCGGGTTCATGGAGCAGGACCGCGCCACCGACGCGATGGAAGTCATCCGCCGCACGTTCACGCCGGAATTCCGCAACCGCCTCGATGCGATCGTGCAGTTCAAGTCGCTCGACATGGAGCACATCCTGCGCGTCGTGGACAAATTCCTGATCGAACTGGAGACGCAGTTGCTGGAGAAGCGCGTCTCCCTGAACGTCGAACCGGCTGCCCGCAGTTGGCTGGCGGAGCACGGTTTCGACCAGCAGATGGGTGCGCGACCGATGGCGCGACTGATCCAGGACAGGATCAAGCGTGCGATCGCCGACGAGCTGCTGTTCGGCAAGCTCGCCGAGGGCGGCAAGGTGACGCTGGACGCGCGCGATGGCGAGTTGACGGTCGATTCGGCTTCGGCCGAGAAACTGCCGGCGGTCGTGGAATAGCGCGCGCTGTTTGCCGCCGCTCCGCTTCGGAGCGGCGCCGAGCAGGCCCGCTCAAGTCGCGGCACGATGGACGTCGACAACCGCCTGTGCCCGGTATTCTGGCCGGCTCCACCCTGGCGGGCCTGCGTTTTCGGAAAACCGCCCCCGCGGGTCAGCCGTTCGCGATCTCGACGCCGCAGCGAAACGTGCGCCGGGCCCCGGGCTCGAGCCTGACCGCGTCGCCAAACTCGGGGCGATTGAATGCGTCCGCCATGCATTCCATCGGTTCGAGGGCGACGGCGCTGCGTGCGCCCTGTTGCAGGGTGTCTCCCGTGAACGCGTGCGTGGCGCCGCGCTCCTGCCACAACACGACGCCGAATCCGTCGCCGGGGTGGCTGATGCGGCTGCGGCTGCAGCCGTCGCGGTCGCGATCGAGATCGACATAGCCGGTGTCGAGCACGCTGTCCGAAATGCGGCGTTGGCGCCGGAAGTCGAAGGCAGGAGCTCTATCGAGCGAAACGAAGGCGGCCCTGCCGGGCAGCGGGATCAGGTCCGGGCCGGTGCAGACCAGGGTGCCGGCGGGGATTTCCAGCAACCAGTCGTCCACCTTGCCGTCTCCCACCCGGAAATACGGGTGCCAACCGAAGAAGCACGGCGCGGGGTCCTCGCCCACGTTCCGCATCGTCGCTGCGAGGCCGAGGCCACCGGCATCCAGGGTGAACCGCACGTCGAGGTCGATCGCGAACGGGTAGCCCGGGCGCGGCCGGATCGCGGAGGTGGCGAGCGTCGCGCTGGCTGAGGAATCATCGGCCGTGAGCTCCGCGATCGCGAAATCCGCATCGCGGACGAACCCGTGCATGATGCCGCGAGCTGCGCCGCGCGCGCCCGGTTGCAAATCGTGCTCGCGGCCATCGAAGTGGTAGCGTCCATCGCCGACCCGTCCGGCGAAGGGAACCATGATCGCGAAGTGCGAGCCTCGGCGCGCGCGGATGGCCGGCTCGTCCTGGTAACCGGAGGCGACGTCGTACAGAGTGCCGGCCCGTGGAACCTCGAAGCCGATCAGTGCGGCGCCATGGCAGGCGATGCGTGCGCGCCGGCCGGTGTCGTCCCGCAACACGACCAGGGGCTCGGACCCGAGCGCGGCACGTTCGGCGATGTATCCGCTCATTGACAAGCTCCTGTCGGCGCACGGCGAGTGTAGCAAGCCGGCAATCCTGGCCGCGCCGTCCGGTTGGGTGGCCGTTGGTTGGTGGGGCGGCCTTCGGCAAGTCCCGGACAGGCGACGGGCGGCGCGCGCGAAATCGTTGTTGACGGCGTTTTGACGGGTGGCTGGCTAGATTGCTCCCCACACGCCGGCGCCACCGCGTTTTTCTTGTCGTCCGGTGGCGCTCGCCCGTGTCGCATCGCAGCGCCCGCGATCGATGCTGCGGGTACTGGCCCTGAATCCTGGAGGTGCCTCATGAACGGCAATGTCGCCAATCCCTGGCCGCTCGGTTTCGGCGTGCTGGGCATCGCACTCTGGATGCTTTCGGTCATCCCCGCCGGCATCGCCGGCCCGATGGGTTTTGGTCTCGCCCCCGGGGCCATGCACGGCGTCTTCACCGTCGCGATGCTCGGCTTGTTGATCGCCGGAATCGCTGCGTTCCTGCGGCGCGAAAGCTGGCTCGGATTCTTCTTCCTGCTGTGGTCGGGTCTGTTCTGGGCCAGCGGATTCGGCTTCGATCGCGCGAGCGGAATGCGCTTCGAAGGCTGGTTCCTGATGACGATCACGCTGGTGAACTTCTACCTGTGGTTCGCGGCCTGGAAGAGCCGCAAGCTCGGCAGTGCGGTGTCCTGGATGGTGTTGCTGCTGTGGCTGTCGTTCTTCTGCTACGGATTGAACGGCTTCTTCGGGCCGTGGGTGTTGCTCCGGATCGGCGGCGCGCTCGGTCTTGCGAGCGCACTGGTCGCGTTCTACATCTCGGCCACGACCCTTGCCATCACCCATTACCCGGAAAGGCGCTATGCGGGCATCCTGTCCGGGGAAACGTATCCCGGTGAAGCCTATCCGGGGCCGCGCGAGCCCCGGATCTGACCACGGGTGATCGCTCCCGGGGCGGCGAGACGATAAGCTTCGCACCCATGCAGCAGCGTCGCTTTCGCCAGGTCGATGTCTTCGCGTCCGCGCCGTACCGTGGCAACCCGGTGGCGGTGGTGATGGATGCCGAAGGCATCGACGACGCGCAAATGGCCGCGTTCACGCGTTGGACCAACCTGTCGGAAGCCACCTTCGTCCTGCCGCGGCGCGATCCGCGCGCGGACTATCGCCTGCGCATCTTCACTTCGGCGCGCGAGTTGCCGTTCGCCGGCCATCCGACCCTCGGCAGCGCGCATGCGTGGCTGGAAGCCGGCGGTGTGCCCGCCGACGGCGGCCGCGTGGTGCAGGAGTGCGGGGCCGGCTTGGTCGAAATTCGCCGCGATGGCGGACGCCTCGCCTTCGCGGCTCCGCCACTCGTGCGCGAAGGCCCGGTGGCGGCGGATCTCGCGGCCCGCATCCTGCGTGCGTTGCACGTGGACGAGCGGAAGGTTCGCGGCGTCCAGTGGGTCGACAACGGCCCCGGCTGGATCGGCGTGTTGCTCGACTCGGCGCAGGAGGTCCTCGACCTCGGGATCGATCGCGCGGCGCTGCGGGGTCTCGACGTCGGCATCATCGGCGCATACCCCGCGGGCGGTCCCGCGGACTTCGAGGTGCGTGCGTTCTTCACCGGCGACGAGGTGTTCGAGGATCCGGTCACTGGCAGCCTCAACGCCTCCCTCGCGCAATGGTTGATCGGCAGCGGCCTCGCTCCGTCGCGCTACCGGGCGCGCCAGGGCACGGCGATGGGCCGGGCCGGAATCGTCGAAGTCGAACGCGATGCCGAAGGCATCTGGATCGGCGGCGCCTGCACTACCTGCATCGAAGGCATGGCGCGACTCTGACGGCGATGCGCTGCAAGTACCTTCACGCGTGCGCGCGCAGGCGCAATCCGCGCGGCGTCAGGGCGCGCTCGATCAGTTCGAACACGCCTTGCATCACCAGCGCCAGCAGCGCGGCCGGAATCGCGCCTTCCATGATCAGCGGCATGCTGTCGAGCCGGATGCCGGTGAGGATCGGCTGGCCGTAGCCGCCCGAACCGATCAGCGCGCCGAGCGTCGCGGTACCGACATTGATGACCGCGGCGATCTTCACGCCGGCCAGGATCGAACGCAGCGCGAGCGGCAGTTCGATCCGCCACAGGCGCACGCGCGGTGGCAGCCCGAGCGCGGCTCCCGATTCCAGCAGCGGTGGCGGAATTCCGGCGAGGCCGGCGTGGGTGTTGCGGACGATCGGCAACAGACTGTAGAGGAACAGCGCGGCGATCGCGGGCTTCGCGCCGATGCCGAACACCGGGATCATGAACACGAACAGCGCCAGCGACGGCACCGTCTGCAGGATCCCGGTCATGCCGAGTACCGCCTGGCCGAGGCGGGCGTAGCGAGCGGCGAAGATGCCGAGCGGAACCGCGAGGACGATCGCGAGGAGCAGCGAAATTCCGACGAGCGCCAGGTGCTGCACGGTGTAGCGGCCCATCCGGCTCCAGAAATCGCTGCCGCCGGCGCTCTCCGCAGGCACCCCCAGGAACTGCGCGGCCACCGCGGTCTCGCTTGCACCATCGATCTGCACGGCCGTGTTCATCGCGCGCATCTGCTGCGCGTCGAGGGTACCTGCAAGGTCTTGCAGCGCCTGGACGAAGCCGGGTGCGCGTTGCTTCAGGTCCAGCCGATACAAAAATACTGCGTCATAGTGCGGGAAGTAATGGCGGTCGTCCTGCAACACCCGCACGTGGTAATGCACGATGTTCGCGTCGGTGCTGTAGAGGTCGATCGCGTCCACCGCGCCGGATGCGAGCGCGCGGTAGGCGAGGTCGTGGTCCATGCCGCGCGCGGTTTGCGGGAGGTGGTACGCGTGCTCGAGGCCCGGCCAGCCGTCCGCGCGGTTCATGAACTCGTTGGAAAACGCGAGCACGACGGCCGGGTGGTGCGCGAGATCCGAAATGTCTCGGATGTGCAGCTTGGCGGCTTCGCTCTCCAGCATGCCGATTGCGTAGGTATTGTTGAAGCCGAGCGGGTCGGTGATGCCGATGCCGAGCCTGGCGAGGCGTGGCCGCAGCGCCGCGACACCGGCGCCGGGCGGCAGGTTGCGCAACAGTTCGTGGGTGATGGTGCCGGTGTATTCCGGATACGCGTCGATGTCACCCTCGACCAGCGCGCGCCACAGGATGCGGGTACCGCCGAGGCTGCGCCGGTGCCGGGCGTCGACCCCCTGGCCGCGCGCGGCGAGCCGCGCGATCTCGCCGAGCACCACCGACTCGGTGAAGTTCTTCGAGCCGATCACGACGACCGGCTTTGTCGCGGCCGTCACGCTGGTTGGCGCGAGGCCAACCAGCGGCAGCAGCAACCCCGGCAGCAGCGCGAGCCAACGCCTCATGCCGGAGCCTCCGGCAACCCGCGGTGCGCCGCCAGGAACTCGCGCACGAAGTCGCCGGCAGGCGCCCGGCGGAAATCCTCGATGCTGCCGTCCTGGACCACCCGGCCGCGGCGCATCAGCACCAGTCGGTCGCTGAAGAACGCGGCTTCGGCGAGATCATGGGTCACCATGATCACGGTCTTGCCGAGCCGCCCGAAGATCCCGCGCAACTCGTCCTGGAGCCCGTGGCGCACCAGCGGGTCGAGCGCGCCAAGCGGTTCGTCCAGCAGCAGGGTCGGCGGGTCCAGCATCAGGGCGCGTATCAGGGCCACGCGCTGGCGCTGTCCGCCGGAGAGTTCCGCCGGGAAGCGCGCGAACTGGGTTTCACGCAGGTGGGTGAGTTCGGCGAGTTCCAGGGCGCGCGCGCGGATGCGTGCACGGTTCCAGCCGAGGTGGTGCGGGAGCAGCGCGAGGTTCCCGAGCACCGTCAAGTGCGGGAACAGTCCGCCTTCCTGGATCACGTAGCCGACGCTCCGCCGCACCGACGGCACCCGCGTGCGCTGCAGCGGCGCGCCGTCGCAGCGCACCTCGCCCGCATCCGGCCATTCCAGCCCGAGCAACAGGCGCAGCACCGTCGATTTCCCCGAGCCGCTGCTGCCGATCAGGACGGTGGTCCGGCCGCGCGCGAACTCGAGGCTGACCTCGTCGACGGCGCGCACGGCGCCGAACGAGCGGGTGACACCAACCAGCGAAAAGACCGAATCAGAGTCCGGCGAGGCAGGCATCGTCGATGTCGCGCCTCTTCTGGCCGACGATGGCGTAGTAATACAGCATGTTGCCTTCGATCGACAGCCTGTGCCGGTAACGCCCCGGATGGCGCGACTTCACGTGGCCGTGGACCGGCTACCTCGTTGCCGCGGGACCGCCGCGACGGTGGTCACCGCGGCGATGGTCCGATCTCCCGGATCGGCCGACCATGCCGTGCCGGCGGGTCGCGGCCGATGGCGTGGCGAGTCGCGTCCGCGCGCCATGGGCTACGTGTACGTTGCGCGCCGCGTCCGGGGAGCGGCGTGCAGCGTCGCTTCCGGGGCAGCAGAGGCCGCGATCAGTGCCGGGTGCCGCGCTTCCCGCCGGGGTTCATTTCGACGCTCAGGGAAAACGAGCGCTGCTCGCCGGGCTGCATCGCGCCGACGCCGACCAGGCGCCGGGCAATTTCCTCGCCGCGTTCGTTGCGGATCGTCAGCACCATCGAATATTCCCAGGCGCCGTTGTCCGCGGGGTTGCGGAAGCTGCCCTCGACGCGCAGCGGTGTCAGCGCGGCCGGCGTGCCCAGTTCCCCCGACGGGCCGCCGTAGCGCAGTTTGTGACTGCACGCCGGGCAGACCGCCGCGCTTTCGAGGATCGTCTCACGGCAGTGCGGGCAGGCGCGCGTCGCACCCGCCGTTCCCGCGTGGGGCGCGGTCATTTGGACTGGCCGTTACCGCTGGCGTGACCGTTGCCCTTGTGGATGTCGGTGACGGCGGCCTTGCCGTCGTCCCAGCCGAACTCGGCCTGGCCGCGCATCTTCGAGCCCTTGGCGACGCTGAAGGTCTTGGACTTGACGTCGCCGGTCAGGGCGCCAGTCTGCAGCAGTTCGACGTGCGCGGCGGTTTCGATGTTGCCCGTCAGTTCGCCCGCGATGGTGACGCGTTCCGCCCGCACGCTGCCGTTGACTTTGGCGCCGTGTTCGATGGTGAGATCGCCGCGCACGTTGATGTCGCCCTTGAAGCGGCCGGCGATGCGGACGTGGCCCGCGCCCTCGATCTTGCCCTCGATCACGAGATCTGGAGCGATGTGTGATTCCGAACCGGGTTTCGCCGGCGCCGAAACCGGTTCCGTACTGGCGGCGTAGGGGCGAGGCGCTGGAGCAGGGGTGTCGGCCGGGGCGTCAAAGCGCGCCAGGTCCGGTGGGTTGGGCAGCGGTGACGAGGGGGATTTCGCGGGTTCTTTCCACAGGGCCATGGCGGCGCTCCGGTTTTCGGGTCAGGGTATTCGAGCGTACCGCCAAAAGATTCACATGGGAACCGAAAGATGAACGAAAACGCGTTCCCGGACGCGGATTTGTGGACTGCATCTCCGGTGGATCCTCGGTCTGCCTGATGGAGGCCGCGGCTCCCGGCCGAAGCCATTGCCGGCCTGCTGTCGGTCCCGGCCGGACGAGCGAAGCAGCTGGTGCCGGGGAGGCCGGGTCTCGTGGCGGCCCCGCGACCGCGGGGCCGCGCGGGTGCACGCTCCCCGAGGTGCCCGCCTCAACCGACGGCTTTCCTCACCAGCTCGCGGATGCGCCGTTCTTCATTCGCCTTCAGTTCGGTCAGCGCGAACGCGGTCGGCCACATGGCGCCGTCGTCGAGGCGTGCGCTGTCGTTGAAGCCTATGGTCAGGTAGCGGTCCTTGAACTTGGACGCGGGCCGGAAGAAGCATACGACCTTGCCGTCGGTGTTGGTGTAGGCAGGCATGCCGTACCAGGTCTTCGGCGCGAGCCCCGGCGCGGCGGCCCTGATGATTTCGTGCAGGCGCGCCGACATCGTGCGGTCGGGTTCCGGCATCCTGGCGATCGCCGCCTGCACGGCGGCTTCGCCGTCCGCGCCGCGCTGCTCGTCGTGCATCTCGCGCGCACGCGCTTTCATCGCGGCGCGTTCTGCGGCGTTGAACGCGGGGGATGATCTTGCCCTGCCGGGCTTCTTGTCCGCCATGGCGGGAATCCTTTTTGCGAGGGGGCGCTTGCCGAAGGGTTGTTTTGCCGGGACCGCGGCCCTACGTTTTGCCCATGGCCAAGGGTTTTGTCAACGACGACGCGGTACAGGAACAGATCGACGCAACGGTCGCGGATGCGGTCGCGCGCGCGCGCAGCAGGCAGCCTTCGGGACCCGGCCTCAGCCATTGCGAGGAATGCGGCGCACCGATTCCCGAGGCGCGGCGCAAGGCCGTGCCCGGAGTGCGCCTGTGCGTCGCCTGCCAGGGCGAACGCGATCGCGAGGAAACCACCTTCAGCGGCTACAACCGCCGCGGCAGCAAGGACAGCCAGCTTCGTTGAAAAATCATCATTTCTCGACGAACGATTTCAATCGCGCCAAAGCCTGATCCCATTGCGCCGCGATCGCCTCCAGCGAGCGGCGCGCCTCGTCGATGCGCGAGGGTTGCAGTTCCCACAATCGCTCGCGGCCGTGGCGAATGTCGTGCACGATTCCCGCGCCGGCCAGCACTTCCAGATGCTTGGTGACGGCTTGGCCGGTGACAGCCGTGCCCGCGGTGAGTTGCGCGATGGACAGGGCGCCCCCCGCGCAGAGCGCCGCCACCAGTCGCAAGCGGGTGGGATCGCCCAGCGCGGCGAAGATCGGCGCGGATCTCTGCAGGACCTGGGTTCGCGGTTTGCGCATCGCTTCGGCCTCAGGGAAGGGCGAGATACTTTTCGATCAGCTTCATCTGGTGCGTCCAGCCGCCTTCGTTGGCGGCGAAGGCCTTCGCGCGGCGCTCCGTCGGCAGCCGGTCGAAACCCGACTCGGTGACGGTCAACAGGATGCCGCCGGGCGCGTCGTGCAGTTCGAACACGATCCGTGTCATCGGCTCGTGCGAGTAGTCTCGCGCCTTGTCGACGCCGAACGGGTGCCAGCGAAACGCGATGCGCCACATCGGTTCGATCTTCTCGACCTGCCACTCGAACGGCGTGCCCGCGTAGAGCGTTTGCATCGCGGCAATCTCGTCATCGACCTGCGTGGGTGCGATCGTTCCCGTCATCCGCCCGCCCTCGACGAACGGCCCGTCGAAGCGAACCCCGAACCAGGTGCCGAACTGGTCGGCTTCGCTCAACGCGCGCCACACGCGTTCGCGCGGGGCTTTCAAGAGGACCTGCCTTTCGATGCGGTCGGTGCTCGTGTTCATCGTGGTCTCCGTCGGGGCACGTGCAACCAGGAAGTTGCAGTTTGGGAGAGGTCTTCGATACACGCAGCCGTCGGGTTGCTCGAAGCGGGCTGCGAGCGAATTCCGTTTATCCTTGGCGGATTTCCCAGGGGCCCGCCATGAAACGCATCCTGCTGCTGTTGTTCAGCCTGTTCGCCTGGCCGGCGATCGCTGCCGCGCCGAACCCGTTGCTGCTGACCCACGTCGGCCTGATCGACGGCACCGGCTCGCCGGTGCAGCGCGACATGACGATCGAGATCGATGGCAAACAAATCGCCGCCGTGTACCCGAGCGGCAGCCAGCCCGTGCCGAAAGGCGCGACCGTGCGCGATCTCTCGGGAAAGTACGTGATTCCGGGATTGATCGACGCGCACGTGCACATCACCGGCGCCGAGCCCGATATTGCGCATTACAGGGCGTTCCTGCACGCGTTGCTGATGGGCGGCGTCACCGGCATCCGCGACATGGCGGGGGATGATCGCCTGCTGCAGTTCCTGGCCGATCAGGCGAATTCGGACACGTTCGCCGCACCGGACATTTTCTACGTGGCGCTGATGG
>JAICJG010000135.1 GCA_025928585.1 Rhodanobacteraceae bacterium | reverse complement strand
CTGTGGATCGCGAAGCGGCCCTCCTCCTGCAGCGTCGCCAGTTGCGCCTGCACGCGGTTGCTGCTCGAGGTGGACTGGAACACCGTGATGATGCCGGCGGCGACGATCAGCGCCATCACCAGCGCGATCATCATCTCGATCAGCGACAGCCCGGCGATCCGGCGGCGCGCGGGGAACGGGCGGCGAACGCGGATCATGGCTGGAATACCCATTCGAAGGTGTGCGTCGACTGCTCGCCTGTATTGCTCTTCGCCTCGTTCCAGGAAACCTGCATCTGGCATTGGCCGCCGTACGGCGGACGCAGACCGAGTTGCGCGGGCGGCGGCAAATGGCCGATGCCCGTGGTCGAACAGGTGATCGTGGCTGCGGCCTTGGGCAGGAAGGTATGGAGCTGCTGGCTCCATGCAGCGACGTCGTGCGTCGCGAGATCCGCCGGGCTGCAGCCGGCCGCGCACGAGGTGACGGGCGTGCCCGCGGGGTCGATCGCGGTGATGGTGTAGTCGCTGGTGGTCCCGTCGCCCCACAACCCGGCCGGGTTGGCACTCATGCGCGAGGCCATGTTGTGGGCGAGGAAGGTGGCCTGGGTGCGCAGGTACGCGACGTGGTTCGACTGGATCGCAAAAATCAGCAGGCCGGCAAGACCCATCATGCCGAGGCTGAACACCAGCACGGCGATCAATACTTCCAGCATGGTGAAGCCGCGCTGGCGGGGGTGGGCGCGGTGGAGGGTCATGGCACGGCCGCGCAAGCGGGATTGGTGGGCGGGGTACCGCCGGTCGTCTGCTGCAACATGCCCGCGGGGAGCACCTGCAGGAAACGTGGCTGGTTGTCCTCGCCATGCGGCGCGTAGATGGTGAAACACGTGGCCGCCGAGGACAGCGAACCCTGCCCCTGGTAGGTCACGTTGGCGGCGCCGCCGGCATTGATCGCGTAGTTGCTCGATACCGCCGCGTGCACGCGCAGCACTTCGGGTGCGGCAGCCGCGGCCGTGGATGCCGGTGGCACTTCGACGGTCCAGCCGTTCTGCCAGTTACCCGACGAGGCGGCGACCGCCACGTTCACCTGCCGCGACACGGCCTGGACGCGCGCGTATTGCAGGTCGCCGGCAAGGTCGTTGCTGAGGCCGGAAAGGTTCGTCGAGATGAGCAAGTGCCGGAAGCTCGGGACCGCAATCATCGCGAGGATGGCCGCGACCGCCAGGGTGATCATCAGCTCGATCAGCGTGAAGCCGCAGGCGCGGCAACGCCCGCGCAGGTGCGCGATGAAACAGGCAGCCATGTTCTGATTCCCCGGCACCACGGTTTGCCCCTGTCGAAGCCGACGATGCAGGCTGGATCATCGCGATCGCGCCGGCAACCGCCAAGCCCGCGGCGACGGACGGCATGTTCTGGCCGATGAGCGGCGAGATTCACGCTCCAGAGGGGCGAGCCGGATTCAGGAGGCGGACGAGTTCGTCGACCACGCTGTCCAGCGCGGCTTGCCAATCGGGCAGATCGATCCCGAAGGCTTCGCGCAACCTGGAAGTGTCCAGCACCGAATAGGCAGGACGCTTGGCCCTGGTCGGATATTCGCCGGTGCGGATGGCATGCAGCCGCGGTACGCGCTCGATGATTCCAACGTGCGCCAGGCGTGCGAAGATCGCACGGGCGAATCCCCACCAGCTCGTCTGGCCGGCAGCGACCACGTGGTACGCGCCATCCAGCGTCCGGCCGCCAGATTCGGCGGTCGGATCGCACCAGCGTGCCACGACGCTTGCGGTCACCCCGGCAATCAGCCCGGCGCTGGTCGGCGCGCCGATCTGGTCGTCCACGATGCGGAGCTCGTCGTGTTCGGCGGCGAGCCTCAGCATGGTGCGCAGGAAATTGTGGCCGCGCGCGCCATACACCCACGCGGTGCGCAGGATCAGGTGACGCGCGCCACTCTCCCGAAGCGCGCATTCGCCCGCGAGCTTGCTGCGGCCGTACACGCCGAGCGGGTGCGTCGGATCGTCTTCCAGGTACGGGCGTGCCGCGGTGCCATCGAAGACATAGTCGGTCGAATAGTGCACGACGCGCGCGGCATGAGCTGCCGCCCATGCACCGAGCGCACCGACCGCATCGGCGTTGATGCGCGTCGCGAGTTCCGGCTCGTCCTCGGCGCGATCGACCGCCGTGTAGGCGGCGGCGTTGATGATGAGATTGGGGGCAATGCGGGCGAGCGCCTTCGGCAAGCCATCGATATCGGCGAGGTCGATGCACCCGCAGGGTGTGCCGTCTTCGAGCGCGCCATCGCGAGTGGCAGGGATGATTTGGCGGGACGCACTGCTTTTCTCCGCCAGCGCGCGCAACAACTCATGCCCCACCTGCCCATTGGCGCCGGTCACGAGTATACGCATCTCAATATTTCCGTTTCCGTCGTCCCGGCGAAGGCCGGGACCCAGGCCGTTGTCCCGATCGGACGTGGATTCCGGCCTGTGCCGGAATGACGAGCGGAAGCAAGGTAACGACAGTCACATCGAGTACGCCGGCAGTTTGTCGGGCGGCACGTCCTCAAGGAACGGCGACGCCTGGTCTTTGTCCGAAAGCAGCGGCTCGGCCACCGGCCAGTCGATGCCGATCGCCGCATCGTTCCAGCGCACGCCCGCGTCGGCCGCTGGATCGTACAGCGCCGTGCATTGGTACATGAAGGTCGCGGCGTCGCTGACCACGCAGAAGCCGTGCGCGAAGCCCTCCGGAATCCACAACTGGCGATGGTTGTCAGCGGTCAGCATGGCCGCCTCCCAGCGGCCGAAGGTCGGCGAACCACGGCGGATGTCGACCGCGACGTCGTATACCTCGCCTTCCAGCACCGACACCAGCTTGCCCTGCGGGTTCGGCCACTGATAGTGCAGCCCGCGCACGACCCCACGCGCCGAACGCGACACATTGCACTGCTCGAATTGCGCGTCGATGCCGAGCGCGGCGTACTTGCGTACGTGGAAGCTCTCGAAGAACCAGCCGCGGGCATCGCCGTGCACGACCGGTTCGACCACCCACACTCCGGGGAGCGCGGTGTCGATGCGTCTGAGTTGTTTCTGGGTCATGTCAATCCGTCAACGGTTTCGTGGCTCTCTTCTTTTTCCCTTGGGGAGGGGGTGGCCCGAATGGCCGGATGAGGGTTCGGGCTGACGCGATTCGCAGAATTTCATTCAGCACCGACACTGGATCCGACAGCACGTAATTGTCCCGGGAACGCAATACCAACAAGCCTTTCCTTTCAAGCGCAGCCGTCGTGGATTGGCAAGTTTCGCCATGGCCAGACCCTCACCCCTGGCCCTCTCGCATAGGGAGAGGGTTTCGATTCACGTCACTCCCCCACCAACCGCAACAGGTACTGGCCATAACTGGTCTTCGCCAGCGGCGCGGCCAGTTCGCGCACGCGCGCGGCGTCGATCCAGCCCTGCTGCCAGGCGATCTCCTCGGGACAGCACACTTTGAGGCCCTGCCGGTTTTCGACCGTGGCGATGTAATTGCCGGCGTCCATCATCGATTCGTGGGTACCGGTGTCGAGCCACGCGTAGCCGCGGCCGAGCTGTTCCAGCATCAGCGAACCATCATCGAGGTAGCAGCGGTTCAGGTCTGTGATTTCCAGCTCGCCACGCGCCGACGGCTTCAATTGCGCCGCGTAATCGCACACGCGCCCGTCGTAGAAATACAAGCCCGTGACGGCGTAACTCGACTTCGGCCTGGCGGGTTTTTCCTCGAGACCCACCACGCGGCCGGTCTGGTCGAATTCGGCGACGCCATAGCGCTCGGGATCCCGCACCAGGTAGCCGAACACCGTCGCGCCGCGCTCGCGGGTCGAGGCGCGCCGCAGCAACTCGGTGAGCCCGTGGCCGAAGAAAATGTTGTCCCCCAGCACCAGCGCGCACGCATCCCCGGCGACGAATTCGCGGCCGATCAGGAATGCCTGGGCGAGTCCGTCCGGCGACGGCTGCACCGCGTACCGGATCGTGATGCCCCACTGCGAACCGTCGCCGAGCAGGTGCTGGAACAGCGGCTGCTCGTGCGGAGTGTTGATCACCAGCACCTCGCGAATGCCGGCAAGCATCAGTACCGACAGCGGGTAGTAGATCATCGGCTTGTCGTACACCGGCAACAGTTGCTTGCTGACCGCATGGGTGACGGGATACAGCCGCGTTCCGGAACCGCCGGCGAGAATGATGCCTTTCTTGGTCGTCACTTCTACTCCTTCCTCTCTGCTGCGCCGCCGGATGCATCGCTGGGCGATCCGCCGGCTCCGTCGCTGCGCTCCTAGATCCGGCCTACCGGGCTCGGGTAGGCCGGGTCAAGTCCGAAGGCCGGAGCCGGCAATAGCTGGGCCTCATGCCTGCCCCAGCCTTTCCATGCGGTAACTGCCATCCAGCACGCGCTGCACCCATTCCTGGTTCGCAAGGTACCAGTCCACGGTGCGGGCGATTCCGGTTTCGAAATCGACCGAGGGTTTCCACCCGAGTTCACGCTGGATCTTGGACGCATCGATCGCATAGCGGCGGTCGTGGCCCGGGCGATCCTTGACGAACTCGATCAAGGTCTCCCGCTCGCGGCCATCGGCGAGCGGCCGTCGCTCGTCGAGCAGCGCGCAAACCGTCTTCACCACTTGGATGTTCTCGCGTTCGGCGTCGCCGCCGACGTTGTAGGTCTCGCCCACGCGCCCGGCTTCCAGCACCCGCCGGATTGCGCGGCAATGGTCCTCGACGAACAGCCAGTCGCGGACATTGCGGCCGTCGCCGTACACCGGCAGCTTCTCGGCGACCAGTGCGCGCGCGATGATCAGCGGGATCAGCTTTTCGGGGAACTGGTACGGGCCGTAGTTGTTCGAGCAGTTGGTCGTCAGCACCGGCAAGCCGTAGGTGTGGTGGAACGCCCGCACCAGGTGATCGGAGGCCGCCTTGCTGGCCGAGTACGGCGAATTCGGCGCATACGGCGTGGCTTCGGTGAACTTTCCAGCTTCGCCGAGCGAGCCGTACACCTCGTCGGTGGACACGTGCAGGAACCGGAAGCGGTCGCGCGCCGCATCGTCGCGCGCCTTCCACCAGTCGCGCACGCTCTCGAGCAGCGCCAGCGTACCGACGACGTTGGTCTCGATGAACGCCGCCGGCCCATCGATCGAGCGATCGACGTGCGATTCGGCGGCAAAATTCACGACCGCATCGGGCGCGTGCTCGGCCAGCAACTTCGTGACCAGGGCACGGTCACCGATGTCGCCGTGCACGAACCGATGGCGCGGATTCCCGTTCAGCGTCTGCAGCGTGTCGAGGTTGCCGGCGTAGGTCAGCTTGTCGAGATTGACAACGGTGAAGCCGTCCGCCACGACCTGCAACACGAAGTTGCCGCCGATGAAACCGGCTCCGCCAGTGACCAGCAGGGTTGCCATGCGCGCCTTCACCGTTCGCAAAAAGCGGCATTGTGCCATGCCGGGGTCCCGATGCCGACCCCGCAAGTTGCCATCGGACTCGTGCGCGGGAAACACCGTTCCCGGAAGTCCTTGTCATACCCCGGTTGGCATGCATCCTGCAACGGACGCAGTGGAGCAATGTTTGGTCAGGAACAGGGGCTCCCGAACGGTCGCGCCATACGGCGCGGCCGTTTGTTTTTTTACCCGCCCCCGACAAAGTCCACAGGCTCTTCCTTCTTT
>JAICJG010000082.1 GCA_025928585.1 Rhodanobacteraceae bacterium | reverse complement strand
TGGGACATGCAGGAAGCCTGCGAAGAGCGACTGGCCGACGCCGGCTACGTCCAGTACGAAGTGTCCGCGTACGCGCGGCCGGGACGGCGGTGCCGCCACAACGTCAACTACTGGGAGTTCGGCGACTACCTCGGGATCGGCGCCGGAGCGCACGGGAAAGTCTCGGAACCCGGGACTGGGTGCGAGGCAGAGCGTTTGCCCGCTGCGGGGGGCATCGCGCGCGAGGCCGAACGCGTGGGGCAGGAACGCCGCGGGCCGGATTGCTTGGCAAGCGCCGGACGCGCGCGCCCGGCGACGGGCGGAGAAGCGCGCGGGTACGTAGTGCGCCGCCGGTGGAAAGCCCGCTCGCCGCGCGCGTACCTGCAGCACGCGGGTACCCCGCAGCGTATCGGCGGCGATGAAACCGTCGCGCCGGAACAATTGCCGTTCGAGTTCATGTTGAACGCGTTGCGCCTGCACGATGGCGTCGCCTCGCAGGCATTCACCTCCCGCACCGGCCTGCCGATGTCCGCCCTCGAGCCGTCGCTCGACAAGGCACGCGCGCGCGGCTGGACCACTGCCAACCCCGCGCGGCTGCAAACCACACCGCTCGGGCGGCGTTTCCTCAACGACGTGCTCGGACTGTTCCTGCCCGAGCTCGAGGCGAGACCCGCACATGCCTGACCTCGTATCGCTCGCTTGTCCCTATTGCGGCGAATCGATCGAACTCGCGATCGACGCCTCTGCCGGCTCCGCCGAATATGTGGAGGACTGCCCGGTGTGTTGCCGGCCGATGCAGGTGTCGGTCGATGCCGAGGGCGAGTCGTTGTCCGTGCGCGTCAAGACCGGCAACGAGTGACGCCGTCGTAACCATGGCGCTTTGCGGCGGCCTTCCGTAGAATCCCCGGCACACGGGCATCTCTGGCGGCAATCGCGTATACAGGCCCGCGGGGAGTCGATGGATACGCACCCGATCATGCCGACGCTCTCTGAGCGGAGCGACCTGGCACCTCGCGCCCGGCATCTGCTGGCACAGCAGTTGGCCGAATGTGGTGCGCTGCTCGAGCCGGTGCTGCGCAACGTGCTGGACGATCTCGAGCACGAGCTCGTCCGGATCACCCAGCAGTCCGCAAGCGGCCAGCCTCAGCACGAGGCACTGGACGCCCTGGACAAGCTCCGGCCTGCGCGGCCGCGTTTCCAGGGCCAGATGATGGCCCTGCTGGAAAGGCGCTTCGCGAAGATCGGGCAAAGCGCACCAGAAGCGGCACCGCCGCGCGCCAACCAGAAAGCCGCCGCCCTCTCGCTGGTCGATCCCGGCGAATTCGACGAATCGATGGCGCTCGAGGACCTCGCGACGCGCACCGAACTCCACGCCGGCAGCGCCATCTACGAACTCTGCCATCGCTATGCGGTGTTGCTGGCGGTTCCTCCGCTCGAGAGCGAGGTGCTTCCGTCCGGACCCGCGGTCCTGGCATGGGTGCTGGGCGAAGCCGCCCGCGGCATGGGCCTGCCGCAGCAGCACCGCCTGCTGTTCTACCGATTGTGCGATCGCCGGCTGTTCGGCGCCGCGGAATCGTTCTACGCGCGCCTCAACGAACACCTGAAGGCAGCCGGCATCCTGCCCGACCTGCGGAACTACCTGCCCAAGCGGGGGGGCGCCATCCAGGAGGAGGAGCCGGCAGAAACGCCATACCCGCCACCCGGCGCGGAGCGGACCCCGATCGCGCCGGCGGCGAACTTCACCGCTCCACCTGCCATGGGCGAACTCCACACGTTGCTGGGTGCCCGTCGTCACACCCTGCACCCGGAGCAGACAGAGGCAGCCACCCAGTCCGCCGAATTCGCATCGATGCCGGAACTGCAGGAGGCGCTCTCTGCGCTGCAGGCGATGCCGTCGCGGCGCGTCGCGGCCGGTGACGGCGAGAACCTGGCCAGGGAACTGGCCGCGGAACTGCAGCGCGGCGCCCCGCCGGGCAAAAGCCCGCAACTGCACCCCGAGCACCGGGATGCGCTGGACCTGATCGGCTTGCTGTACGACCAGTTGCTGGCCGAGACCCGCAGCGAGGGCATCGCGCAACAGCTGCTCGCGAACCTGCAGGTGCCGCTGCTGCGCGTCGCGCTCGCCGACAACAATTTCTTCACCGCCCGCAACCACCCCGCCCGGCGCCTGCTCAACCTGGTGCTGGAAACCGCGAACCTCTGGCTGGACCGCAGCGACGACCGCTTCGACGCCGTCCTGAACCAGCGCCTGCAGCGCAGCGTGCAGCGCATCACCAACGACTTCCATGGCGACCTCGGGCTGATCGAACGGGAAGCCGAGGACCTCGATTCGCACCTGCGCCTGCTGACACGGCGCGCGGAAATCGCCGAACGCAGGCACGTCGAAGCCGCGCAAGGCCGCGACCGGCTGCGCGAAGCGCGCTCGATGGCGGGCGCCGCGATCAGCCAGCGCCTCGCCAAGCACCAGACCACGCCGCTGATCCGCGCGTTGCTCGAGAGCGCCTGGAGCGATGCGCTCACGCTGACCCTGCTGCGCGAGGGCGCGAACAGCGAGGCGTACCGGCGCCGGCTGGCCGTCGCCGACCGGTTGCTGGAATCGCCGGTCAGGCGCGACGATGGCCGGCTCGCCGCGGATCTCAACCATGGCCTGACCCAGGTCGGCTTGCAGGCGACCGAAGCCGACCAGATCACCCGCTACGTGCTCGACCTGCCGCAGCAGCCCGCCTACCGCTCGGCGACGCCCCCGCCCAGCCAGACCGAACTGTTGATCCGGCTGAAGTCGCGCCGCAAGCCGGGCGAGGAGCAGGCCAGGCCCGCGCAGCCGCCGGTACCGCAGAAGCTTCCATTGACGTCGATCGAAGGTCGCTCGCTGGACGAGCTCAAGCAACTCCCGTTCGGAACCTGGCTGGAATTCACCATCAACCAGCAGGGCCAGAAGGTTGCGCGCAAGCTTTCCTGGTACGCGCCGGCCAGCGGACATTGCCTGCTGGTCAACGCGCGTGGTGCGGCCACGTCCGAACGCACGCTCGAGCAGATCGCCCGCCTGATGGCGCGCGGGCAGGTGCGCCTGCTGCCGCCGCAGGACAAGGGTATGATCGACCGTGCCTGGGATGCACTGGTTTCAGGATTGCGGAAATTCAGTCGTAACAACGAAACTATCGAGACGGCGACATGAGCGACGAACGCCGCAGCGCCCCCCGCAAGCCATCTTCGGCCGCGATCGAGGTCACCGACAGCGTCAGCGGCGAGACCATCGGCCGGGTCGGCAATCTCTCGCGCAACGGCATGATGCTGATTTGCCACCGACCGTTGAACACCAACGCGCTGTACCAGCTCCGCTTCCGCCTCCCGGATCCGCGCGGCGCGGTGTCCGAGGTGGAAACGGGCGTGCACACGATGTGGACCGAGCAGGCCTCGACGAACGGCTACCAATGGTCGGGACTGCGGATCATCTCGATCAGCGGCCCGTCCGCTGCCTCGCTGGACCGCTGGCTGCAGGGCGTCAACGCGTAAGGGGGCGATCGTTCATGATCGCCGCTTGGCCAGGCCCGCGAACCAACGGATTCGTCTCTGGCTCGCGCGGCCCGGAACGGCCATTTGAGGCCTCAAGTGTTTGTGCGATCGTCCGCGATCACCGGCTCGTTGAATTTCATCCCTCTTTGCGGCTGCTTGCGCGAGGAGCACCCGAACGCCCTTCCATGGGCTGAAGGATTCGTGCGATCGTCCATGATCGCTCGTTCGCCAGGCCCACGAGTCAACTGAATCATCGCGGGCTCGTGTAGCCCGAACGGCCCTCCATGGCCTGATTTTTAGCAAAGGCGCCCCCGCCAGGGGCGCGGCACCCGTCAAGGTGTTTTGCGTTGCGCGTCGCTTCGCGGGATCATGGCAGCTCGCGTCCCGATGCCGCCGCCATGACCGCTTCCCCGCAGGACAACCTTTCCGCGCTCTACCCCGCGCACCTCGCCGAAATCGAGCAGCGCAGCGCCGACGCGCTGGCCGCCGCCGGCCGCGACACGCTGATCATCGCTGCCGGGCTTCCGCACGGAAGGTTCCTCGATGACCAGGATTATCCGTTCACGGCGAATCCGCATTTCCTTGCATGGCTTCCGCTGACCGATGCTCCCGGTAGCTGGATCGTGCACACGCCGGGCAAGAAGCCGAAACTGGTTTTCCTGCAGCCGCGCGACTACTGGCACGTGGTGCCGGTGGCGCCGTCGGGATACTGGGTCGAGCATTTCGACCTCGTGACCATCCGCACCGCCGAGGAAGCCCGCGCGCACCTGCCGAAGGATCCCTCGCGCTGCGCCATCATCGGCGAGGCCCATGCCGCGGTTGGCGACTTCGCGCCCGACAATCCGGATGCCGTGCTGAACCTGCTGCACTACCGGCGCGCATTCAAGACGCCGTACGAGCTGACGATGATGCGGGTCGCCAGCAAGCTCGGCGTGCACGGTCATCGTGCGGCGGAGAGGGCGTTTCGCGCCGGACTCTCGGAATTCGATATCCACTGCGAATACCTGAAGGCCACCCGGCTCGCCGAACACCAGTTGCCGTACGGCAACATCGTCGCGCTGGACCAGCACAGCGCGGTACTGCACTACATGCACTTCGACCGCAATCCGCCGACGCACGCGCATTCGTTCCTGATCGACGCCGGCGGGCAGTTCCACGGATACGCGTCCGACATCACGCGCGCCTATGCCTCACCCGATGCGGGTGAATTCCAGGCGCTGATCGACGCGGTGGAGTCCGCGCAGCAGGGTTTCTGCATGAAAGTGCGCGCGGGCCAGAGTTATCCCGAGCTGCACGTCCACGCACACCACGTGCTGATGGAGGCCATGCGCGAGCAAGGCTTCATCACCTGTTCGCCGGAAGCCGCGGTGGCCACTGGGATTTCGTCCGTGTTCTTCCCGCACGGCCTCGGCCATTCGATCGGACTGCAGGTGCACGACGTCGCCGGCTTCGCGCAGGACGAACAAGGCAACCTTATCCCGAAGCCGGAAGGCCACCCTTATCTTCGCCTCACCCGCACCCTCGCCCCCGACATGGTGGTCACCATCGAGCCCGGGCTGTACTTCATCGACCTGCTGCTCGAGGAATTGAAGGCCAAACCCGCGGCCAAAGACGTGGTGTGGCCGAAGGTGGACGCCTTCCGCAAATACGGCGGCATCCGCATCGAGGACGACGTCGTCTGCACGCATGGCGAGCCGGTGAACCTCACCCGCGAGGCGTTCGCCGCCGCGTAGATACCCTGCGCGGGTTGGGCTGAGCGCAGCGAAGCCCACCAGCGACGTGGGCGTCGCTCCGCAGGTTGGCGCTGAGCGCAGCGAAGCCCAACATCGATGCGTGGCGGTAACGTTGGGCTTCTCCCGGATGAAGCCCGGGATCGGCCCAACCTACAACTGATGGCAGGCGAATCTATCCGCCGCGCTCAGGCCAACACCGGGATACCGCTAACACTGCCGAAGTCGCGGCCTTGGGTAACGAGTTCATCGGCGTTGATCGACAGGGCGCTGGCAAGCTGGATCGCATCCGGCAGCACTTTCGGCGATGTCGCCGGTGAAATCCACTACCACCCATGCCTCCAATGGCGCGCGATAACGTCGTGCAAGCGTGTCTCGCCGGCCTTCACGGGTCCGGTCAGCGGGAATGACGGCAAGGGCGGACAGGCACGGTGTGTTCTGCGATGATCGGGCACTGTTTTTCCGGGGAGGTTTGCTGCATGAGCAACGAACACGCAGTCCGCCGCACCGTCGGCGCATGGGCGCTGATGTTCACCGGCCTGGGCTCGATCATCGGCTCGGGCTGGCTGTTCGGCGCGTGGCGCGCCGCGCAACTCGCGGGTCCGGGGGCGATCTGGGCGTGGGTGATCGGTGCGGTGGTAATCCTGTTCATCGCGGTCACCTACGCCGAACTCGGCGCGATGTTTCCGGAATCGGGCGGGATGGTCCGCTACGGCCAGTATTCGCACGGAACGCTGGTCGGCTTCATCGCGGCGTGGGCCAACTGGATCGCGATCGCGTCGGTGATCCCCGTCGAGGCTGAGGCTTCGGTACAGTACATGGCGTCGTGGCCGTGGCAGTGGGCGCAGAACCTGTATCACGTGGCCCCCGGCGGTCTCGGCGAACTCAGCCCGGCCGGGCTCGGCATTTCGGCGGCGCTGGTGATCGGGTATTTCCTCCTGAACTACTGGAGCGTGAACCTGTTCGCCAAGACCAATACGTGGATCACGCTCTACAAGCTGGTGGTACCGGCGCTGACGGCGATCGCGTTGATGGCGACCTCGTTCCACCCGGAGAACTTCCACGTCGGTGCGCATGGCGGCACGCACGCCTTCAGCCTGTCGGCCGTCCTGACCGCGGTCGCGATCAGCGGCATCGTTTTCAGCTTCAACGGTTTCCAGAGCCCGGTGAATCTCGCCGGCGAAGCCCGCAATCCCGGGCGCAACGTGCCGTTCGGGGTGATCGGGTCGATCGTGCTGGCAACCATCGTGTACCTGCTCCTGCAGGTCGCGTTCCTCGGCGCGACCGAGCCCGCGCTGCTCGCCAAGGGCGGCTGGGCAGCGATCGAGCACTCCTCGCCGTTCGCGCAACTCGCGATCGCGTTGAACCTCAACTGGCTGGCGCTGCTCCTGTACTCCGACGCCTTCATCAGCCCGTCGGGCACCGGGGCGACCTACACCGCGACCACCGCCCGGATGATCTACGGGATGCAGCGTAATGGCACGCTGCCGAAGGTGTTCGGCCGCGTGCACCCACGCTTCGGGATCCCGCGTCCGGCGATGTGGCTGAACCTCGGGGTCGCCTTCATCTTCCTGTTCTTCTTCCGCGGCTGGGCGACGCTCGCCGAGGTGATCTCGGTCGCGACCATCATTTCCTACCTCACGGGCCCGGTGAGCGTATCGGTGTTGCGGCGCACTGCGCCGGACTTGCACCGGCCGCTGCGGATCCCGCTGCTGCCGGTGATCGCAGGGCTCGCCTTCGTGTTCGCGACCGAACTCCTGTACTGGGCGCGCTGGCCGCGCTCCGGGGAAATCATCCTGCTGATGGTGGTCGCGTTGCCGGTCTGGTTCTGGTACGCGGTCCAGCGCGGCGGTGGCGACCTCCTGCTGCAGGTGCGTGGTGCGCTGTGGCTGGTCCTCTACCTGCCGACGATCGCGGCGCTGTCCTGGGCCGGCAGCACCAGGTTCGGCGGCCACGGCTACCTGCCGTATGGGTGGGACCTCGCGATTGTCGCGGTAGTCGCGATCGGCTTCTTCGGGTGGGGCCTCGCCTGCGGCTGGCGCACGCCGGAAGTCGAGGCGATCAGGATGGAGTCGCGCGCGCGCCGAGACGCCTTGATGGTGCCGCCCGACGAGGAGACCGCGGAGCGCATGACAGGCCGCTGAGCACCGCAGCTTTCAGGAAGGCGCCAACACATCGCCCAGCAAGGCCTGGGCGGTCACCTCGGGCCCGGCGCCCGGCCCCTGGATCACCAGCGGGCGTTGCGCATAACGCTCCGTCGTGAACGCGAACAGGTTGTCGGCACCCTGCAGGTGCGCGGCGGGGTGATCGCGCGATAATTCGGTGAGGCCGACGTACGCGCGTCCACCCGTATCGAAACGTGCCAGGTAGCGCAGCACGTGGTCGCGCTTGCTCTTCACAGCGAAACGCGCGGCGATACCAGCGTCGAGTTCGTCGAGGCGACCCAGGAATTCCTCGCGCGGCAAGTCGCGCAGCGAAGCTGGCACCAGGTTTTCCACTGCGATCTCCGCGCGTTCCAGCGGGAAGCCCGCGGCACGCGCGAGGATCAGCAGCTTGCGCGCGACGTCCTCGCCGGCAAGGTCCGCGCGCGGGTCCGGTTCGGTGTAGCCGAGCGCACACGCTTCCCGCAGCAGGGTCGAGAACGGCTGCCGGCCGTCGTAGTGGTTGAACAGGTACGCCAGCGATCCCGAGAACACGCCCTCGATCCGCGTCACCCGATCGCCGCACGCGTACAGGCGGCGCAGCGTGGGCAACGCCGGCAGGCCCGCGCCGACCGTGGCGCTGTCGCCATAGCGGCCGCCGGCTGCACGGGCGGCGCGGATCGCGTGCCAGCCTGCGAGCGCGCCCCCGGCCAGCGCCTTGTTGGCGGTGACCACATGGCAGCCATGGCTCAGCCATCGCGGATGGCAATGCGCGAGTTCCGCCGATGCGGTCGCGTCGATGATGATCTTGTCCCGCGCGCCGCTCGCGTGCAGCGCGTGCAGCAACGCCGCATCGTCACGCGCTTGGCCGCCGGCGGCTAGCCGTTCGTGCAGGCAACGTGCGGCCAGCATGCCGGGCTGCGTCTGCTGGTGTCGCGAGTTCGCCGCGCCGACCAAGCGCAGGTTGTCGGCGGCACGCATGTGCAACAACTCGAGGAATGCACCGCCGACCATGCCGGTACCGAGCAGCACCACCGCGATGGTTCGCGGCGCCGCCTTGCTGGAAACCGTCGCTTCCGAAGGCGCACCGTTCATGCCGGCAACACCCGGCGCCCGGAAGCGATCGCAGCAGCGCGCACCAAAGCGGCGCGCAGGTCGCGCGCCAGGTCGGCGATGTCCTCGATGCCGACGGACAGACGCAGCAGGGAATCGGAAATGCCTGCCGCACGGCGTGCCTCGGGCGCCATCGCCGCATGGGTCATCGTGGCAGGATGTGCGACGAGGCTTTCGACGCCGCCCAGTGATTCGGCGAGCGTGATGCATTGCAGGCCATCGAGGAAAGCGCGTACCGCCTCCTCGCCACCTGCGAGCTCGAAACCCAGCATCGCACCGAAGCCGTACTGCTGGCGCTTGGCCAATGCATGCTGCGGATGTGAGGCAAGACCGGGATAGAACACGCGCGTCACGGCGGGGTGTTCGTCCAGGAATTCGGCCAGCACGGCCGCGTTTTCCTGGTGCGCGCGCAGCCGCGCGGCGAGGGTGCGCAGGCCGCGCAGGGTCAGCCAGCTGTCGAACGGCGCGCCAGTAAGACCAAGGCAGTTGCCCCACCATTTCAGTTTTTCGGCAATCTCGGGGTCACGCGCGATCACCGCGCCACCGACCACGTCGCTGTGACCATTGATGTACTTGGTGGTCGAATGCACCACCACGTCGGCCGCGAGCATCAACGGTTGCTGCAGCGCCGGCGACAGGAACGTATTGTCGACCACGCACAACGCGCGCACTGCATGCGCGGCCTGCGCCACGTGGCGGATGTCGGTGATGCGCAGCAGCGGATTCGACGGAGTCTCCACCCACACCAGCGACGGGCCTTCGGCGAGGCCGGCGGCGAGCGCCGCGGGGTCGGTGAGATCGGCGAAGCGGATGTCGAAGCGGCCCTTTTTCGCCCATGCATCCAGCAACCGCCAGGTTCCGCCGTAGCAGTCGTGGGCGGCCAGCACCTTGCCGCCCGCGGGTACGAGCTCCAGCGCCAGCCCGACCGCGGCCATGCCGCTCGAGGTCACCACCGCGCCTGCACCCTGTTCCAGGTCGGCCAGTGCGCTTGCCAACTGATCGCGGGTTGGATTGCCGCTTCGCGAATAGTCGTACTCGCGCTTTTGGTTGAAGCCTGCGAACGAATAATTGGTGGAAAGGTGCAACGGGGGCACCACCGCACCGTGCTGGCCGTCGGTTTCGATGCCCGCCCGGACTGCGCGCGTACAGGAAGCAACGTAGGTCATGTCAGGCTCCGCAATCTTGCAGGACCTCGCGCAACAGCGGCGCGAGGCGTTCGTGTTCCTTCAGGAAGCCGTCGTGGCCGTAGGGCGATTCGACGACCTCCAAGCTGGCCGGCGCGGCGAGCCGCTGCTGCAATTCGCACAGGTCCGCCAGCGGCACCAGGCGGTCGCTGGTGAAGCCGATGAGCATGGCCGGCACCCGTACCGACCCCGGGTCGATGTCATGCAAATCGATCGACTCGGAGAGCGCGAGGTAGCGCCGGGCGCCGCAGCGCGCAACGAAACGGCGGCCATGGAGGTCCAGCCAGTCCTGGACCGGCCAGCGGAAGCTGCCGTCGCGCCATTCCGCGCCGCCGGCGAAGCGGCGGCCGATCTCCTCACCGCTGCGGTACGTCGTCAGCGCCAGTTGCCGCGCCAGCGACAGCGCGTCATCCACGCAACCGTTGGCGAGACCCAGCCTGACGATGCCGCGTTGCACCGCCCGCTGCGCCGTCGCAAACGGATGCGGGCGGTGCGCACCCGCAAGCGCGACCAATCTGCCCGCGCGCTCGGGGTGGCGCGATGCGAATGCCAGGCCGACCATGGCGCCATAGGAAGCGCCGATGAAGGCGGCGCATCGCGCAATGCCGAGTTCGTCCAGAAGCGCCGCAAGCACGTCGGCCTGGTCCTCGCTGGATACGGAGGGCGCGCCGAGGTCGCGCGCATCGAGCCAGTCGATCGCGAGCACGCGCACCTGTTCGAGATCGATGGCAAGCCCGGCGCCGACCACCCGCTCCCACCAGCCATGGATCGCGTGTTCGGCACTCGCGCACGCGTCGCGATCGGCCGAGATGCCGCCCTGCACGATCACCGTGGGCGCACCGGCTGCACCCGTCCAGGCAAAGCGCACTTCCGCGTCCGCCGGATGGCCGCCGTAGCGCGGGACGATCCGGACGCGGCGGCTGTCGCGCACGCCGGCCGCGGGTGCGCCAATGCGCCGCAGGCATCCGGCGCGCGACACGTTCGTAGCAGGCGGTGCGAAGGCTTCGGGGGCGAAGGCAAGACTCACGGCGGTTCTCCGAACGGCATCGAGCTCGAACATCGGACATCGAGCCATGCGGAGACCGGAAACAGCCGTCCGGTCCTGCCTCGGGCGGGACCGCGCGACTCATCTCTCGGACGGCAAACCACGCCTCCGCAGGAGTTGGCACCGTGCGAAACCTTGCGGTTTCGCGGGTTGCCCCGGCTTCCAAGGGCCTGTCCCTCAGCCGGTCTCGATGAGTAATGCGGACACCGTACAGGCCGGAGTGCGTCGTGTCAATGGACGTTTAGACGTCTATACCTCCCATGTATGGCCCTGACCGCCGCCGGCTGGCCGCAACGCGATCCGCGCGGCGGATCTGGCCGCCGCGAGACCTCGGGGATTCGGGGCGCACATGCCCATGCCGGTCATCCCGCTCCCGCGGCCGGCGCGGCAGCCTGGACGAATCGGATGACGTGGATCACCCGCGGGTCGTCGATTTTCGCCCGCGCCGTTCGTCGCTGTTTCGAGCGGCCCTATGGTCGGGACCGTCGTCACCCAGGCACTCGGAGGAATTCGCCATGCAAATCGCCAGCTACCTGTTCTTCAAGGACCACGCCGCGGAAGCGTTCGATTTTTACGCCAGGTGTCTCGGCGGCAAGGTCACCATGAAGGTGACCATGGGCGAGATGCCCGGCG
>JAICJG010000155.1 GCA_025928585.1 Rhodanobacteraceae bacterium | reverse complement strand
TTGGCGCTGAGCGCAGCGAAGCCCAACGGTACCGTAATGCGCCCGTAGGCTGGCGCTGAGCGCAGCAAAGCCCAACGGTACCGTAATGCGCCCGTAGGCTGGCGCTGAGCGCAGCGAAGCCAAAACGGTGCAGACACGAACGCATCACGTCACCCGACGCGCTACCATCGACGTCCCTGCGCCCCGGAGCCCGAGCATGGCCAACGAACCGGCCGCCAAGCTGGCGGTGCTGATCGACGCCGACAATGCGCAACCAGCGATCATCGAGGCGCTGCTCGCCGAAATCGCCAAGTACGGCACCGCCCACGTCAAGCGCGCGTACGGCGACTGGACCGACAGCCATCTCAAAAGCTGGAAGGAGGAATTGCTGCGGCAGTCGATCCAGCCGATGCAGCAGTTCGGCTACACCCGCGGCAAGAACTCCACCGATTCGGCGCTGATCATCGACGCGATGGACCTGCTCTATTCCGGCCGCTTCGACGGCTTCTGCATCGCCTCCAGCGACAGCGACTTCACGCGCCTCGCGGGGCGGATCCGCGAGTCGGGGCTGATGGTGTACGGGTTCGGTGAACGCAAGACCCCGGAGCCGTTCGTCGCGGCGTGCGACAAGTTCATCTACGTCGAGAACCTCACCGGCAAGCCCGATGAAGCGGCTCCACAAAAGCCCCGCAGCGCCGCGCAACTGAAGCAGGACTCCGCGCTCGTCAACCTGCTGCGCAATGCGGTGGAAGCAGCGTCGGACGACGACGGCTGGGCCGCGCTCGGACCGGTCGGTTCGATCATCAGCAAGCAGCGTCCGGATTTCGATGCGCGCAGTTACGGCTACGGCAAGCTGAGCGGCCTGATCGCCGCAACCAGCCTGTTCGAAATCGAGCGGCGCAGCTCCGGCGAGGGCCGCCCGAAAACCATTCACGTGCGCAACCACGCGCGGCCCGGCAAGCGGTGATGCCGTGTGGCTTGACCGCCTGCGCGAGGCAATCCATGCGGAAGCTCCCTCCGGGCTGTGTGTCGCCTTCAGCGGCGGCAGGGATTCCAGTGCGCTGCTGCATGCGCTCGCCCACCTGGACGAAGCACGCGGATGCGGCTTGCGCGCGCTGCACGTCGACCACGGGCTGCATCCGGACAGCCCGGAATGGGCTGCCCATTGCGAGCGCTTCTGCCGCTCGCTCGGGGTGCCGCTGGTCGCGCTTCGGGTCACGGTCGACGACACGCGCGGCGAAGGTATCGAGGCCGCCGCGCGCCGCGCGCGCTACGCGGCCTTCGCCGAGTCGGCCCCAGACGGGGAATGGCTCGCGCTCGCCCACCACCGCGATGACCAGATCGAAACCGTACTGCTGAAGCTGCTGCGTGGTGCGGGACCGGAAGGCCTCGGCGGCATGCGTGCGCGGCGTCCCCTCGGACGCGGCATGCTGTGGCGGCCGCTGCTCGAAACCAGCCGCAAGGAACTCGACGGCTATCTCGTTTCGCATGCGGTCGAATGCCTCGACGATCCCGCCAACCGCGACCCTCGTTTCGCGCGCAATGTCCTGCGCCACGAACTCATCCCGCTGCTCGAACGCCATTGGCCCCACGCGGGCACCGCCATCCTGCACAGCGCGCAATTGTGCCGCGCCGCGGGCGACTACCTGGCGCGCGAGGCCGAAGCCGCGTTCGCCCTGTTGCAGCGCGACGACCGCTCGCTGGATGCCGATGGCTGGCGCGCATTGCCCGATGCGCTGCGCGCGCCGGTGCTGGACCGCTGGCTGCGCGGGCAAGCCCTGTGCGTGCCGGCCGACGCGCAGCGCCGCGAACTCGAACGCCAGATCGCGTCGGCCGCCGAGGACGCGGTGCCGTGTGTCGGCTGGCGCGATACCGAAGTGCGGATCTGGGACGGCCGCCTGCACGCCTCGCGGCCACTGCCATCGCTGCCCGGCGACTGGCATGCGCAGTGGGACGGCGCGACGCTGGCCTTGCCGGAAGGTTGCGGCACGCTGCTCGGCCGCACGGTCGCCGGCGACGCGCCCGTGCGGCACGCCTTCTTCGATCCGCCGCTGGAGGTGCGCCTGCGCCGTGGCGGCGAGCGCATCAAGCCGGCCGGAGATCCGCATACCCGTGAACTGCGCGACCTGTTCCAGCAGGCGCGCATCCCGCCGTGGCTGCGCGAACGTTGTCCGTTGGTCTACACCGGCGACGAACTGATCGCCGTCGCCGATTTGTGGACTAGCGAACGCGGCAGAGCCGTGTACGATACTTGCGGCGTGCGGCCGCAGTGGAAACGGCCGGTCTGGTCCAGTTGCAGGTGGGGCTGATTCCGGGCTGGACGGGAAGAAGCCCAGCAATATGCGGGCACGTTGGGCTTCCGCCGATGAAGCTGGCGTCAGCCCAACCTGCACGCGCTCGATTTCACAACTGTCCATGATCATCTGCGACCGACCCGCGGATAGTGCCCGTGTCCGCACAATCCGTGTCGAAATCCGTTGGTCACTCGGCCGCTTCCCGATCCTCGCGATCCCGGCCAACGATGATCCGCGCGTTGCGCTGCCAGGTCAGGTACGACCAGGCCCAGTTCCACATCACCGCGAAGCGGTTGCGGAACCCGATCAGGAACAGGATGTGCGCGAACAGCCAGAACAGCCATCCGGTGAAGCCGCTCATCTCCACCCCGCGCAGGTCCACGACCGCGAATGCGCGGCTGACACTCGCGAGGCTGCCGTAGTCGCGATAGCGGAACGCGCGTGACGAGCCGCCGGCGAGGCGGTCTTTGATAATGCGCGCGGCGTGCGACCCCATCTGCTTGGCCGCCGACGCCATTCCGGGCACCAGTCGCCCGCCCTGCTCCACGTGCGCGAGATCGCCGACCACGAACACTTCGGGATGTCCGGGCAGCGACAGGTCCGGCGCGACCTTCACCCGGCCGGCGCGATCCCGCTCGGCGGGAAGCCCGGTGCTCAAGGGGGAAGCCGCGACACCCGCGGCCCACAGCGAGGTGCGCGCGGCGATCCGCTCGTCGCCCATCCGCACGCCAGTTTGATCGACCTCCGTCACCGCGGAATCGACGTGCACCCGCACGCCCATGCTCTCGAGCTTGCGCCGCGCCGCGGCTGACAGACGCTCCGGCATCGCGCCGAGCACCCGCGGTCCCGCCTCGACCAGATGGATCGTGGCGCGGCGCGGATCCGCGTGCCGGAATTCGCGCGCCAGCGTGTGCTGCGCCATCTCCGCGAGGGTGCCCGCAAGCTCCACGCCGGTCGGGCCGGCACCGATGATCACGAAGCTGAGCCACTCTGCGCGGCGCAGCGGGTCGGGTTCGCGCTCGGCGTACTCGAACGCCGACAGGATCCTGCGGCGGATCGCCAACGCATCGTCCAGCGTCTTCAGTGCGGGCGCGTGCGCCGCCCACTCGTCGTCGCCGAAGTAGGCGTGGGTGGAACCGGTCGCGACGATCAGCCAGTCGTACTCGTATTCGCCGGCGCCGGTGCGCACGCTGCGCGCCGCCACATCGATCCCCTGCACCTCTTCCAGCAACACGGTGACATTGTCCTGCCGGCGGACGATGTGGCGCAGCGGCGCGGCGATGTCCGGCCCCGAGAGGCTGGCTGCCGCCACCTGATACAGCAGCGGCTGAAACACGTGGTGGTTGGCGCGGTCGATCAGGGTCACCCGCACCGGCGCGCCCGCCAGCGCCCGGGTCGCCCACAGGCCGCCGAAGCCGCCGCCCAGAACCACCACATGGGGTCGTCGCGCGGGATCGCTCATCCGCGCATGCTAAGGACCGGCAGGTGACCTCAGCATGACCGTCGGCATGTTGCGCCCGGCGCCGCCCTGCGCTGCAATACGGGCGGGCTCGGGCGGAGGGAGGTGTCATGCAACGACGTCACGCGTGGATCTTGTGGGTATTGCTGCTGCTGGGCGCGGCACCCGCATTTGCCCGGCCGGCGACTGCCGCGACGCGGGATCGGGGCTTCACGCTCGCGCAGGTGCTGGACTATCCCTTCCCGCAGGACCTCACCGCTTCGAAGAAGGGCGATGTCATCGCCTGGGTGGTCAACCTGAATGGCGTGCGCAACGTATGGGTTGCGAAGGGTCCCGGGTTCAAGCCGCAACAGGCCACCCGGTTCACGAAAGACGACGGGCAGGAAATCACCCAGCTCACGTTCTCGCCCGACGGCCAGCAACTGGTGTTCGTGCGCGGTGGCGACCACG
>JAICJG010000023.1 GCA_025928585.1 Rhodanobacteraceae bacterium | reverse complement strand
GCCGTCGGAGGCGAGCGGCAGCCGCACGTTGAAGGTCATTACGCGCAGCGTGTCGGCGGCGCGGGAAGTGCCGGCGAAACCCGCCGCGGCGAGACAGACGGCAAGCAGCAGCGAACGCGGGAAAGACATGGCCGTTCCGGAGCCGTGGACCATCGGCCACTCTAGCAGGCGTGCCACAAGGCACCGCGAAGCCGCGCCGACGATCAGGCGCCGGTGCCGAACCGGTTCAACGGGATGCGCAGGTAACTGTACCCATCGGATTCGGGCGGCGGCAGCCGGCCACCGCGGATGTTGACCTGCAGCGCCGGCAGCAGCAGGCGCGGCACCGGCAGCGTGGCGTCACGCGCGCGGCGCTTCTCGACGAAGGTTTGTTCGTCGACGCCAGCGATCCATGCATTGTTCTGCGCCTCGGCGACGACCGAGGTTTCCGGCGCGGGCGCCGCGCGATCCTTTGGCGGATAGTCGTGGCACAGGAACAGCCGCGTGGTATCCGGCAGCGCCAGGATGCGCCGGATCGACGCATGCAATTCGGCCGCGTCGCCGCCCCGAAAATCGCAACGGGCGGTGCCGAGATCGGGCGCGAACAGGGTGTCGCCGACGAACGCGGCGTCGCCCACGACATACGTGAGGCCGTCCCGCGTGTGGCCGGGCGTCGCGATCGCCCGCAGGACGAGCGATCCGATCGCCAGCGTGTCCCCGTCCGCCAACAGCCGGTCGAACTGGCTGCCGTCGGCCGCAAACGCATCGCCGAGCCCGAACAGGTCCTTGAAGTGCGCCTGCACCGCGAGAATGCCGCGCCCGATCGCGATAGGTGCGGGCAGCGCTTCGTGCAGGTAACCCGCCGCGCTCAGATGATCGGCATGGACGTGGGTTTCCAGTATCCATGCGACCCGCAGCGCGCGCTCACGGACGAACGCGAGCACCGCTTCCGCGCTCGTGACGGACGTCCGCGCCGCCGCCGGGTCGTAGTCCAGCACCGGATCGATGATCGCCGCGTCCTCGCCATCGTGGACCACGTGCGTCCAGGTACCGGTGTCCTCGTGGAAGAACGACTCCACTTCGGGATGGGAAGGATCGGCTGGCGGCATGGGGAGGTGCTCCATCTCTTCGCCTCAGTCTGGCACGGCAAGCACGTCGGCGACTTCATACAGGCGCACCAACGGCTCCATTTCGAGCAGATACTTGTCGTCCTCGTCGTAGTACACGGCGCGTTCGGGCCGGTCGCCCGCGTACGCGCGCAGCGCCTTCTCCGACTCCCACAGCGACAGCATCTGGAACTCGCATTGCTCGCCCTGCATCCGCCGCAGCACCCAACCGCCGCGCAGGCCGGCGTAGCCCTTCAGCGCCGTCAGCGCCGTCTGCTGCAGGTGTTCGAGATAGGCGTCGGCCTGCTCCCTGGATGTGATGCCGCGCCAGATGCGCATGATCATGGGAGCACTCCGTCAGTGACGGGCGGTGCCGCGGGCGCCGCCGGGACCCGGTCCACAGGCTACGCCGTTCGCGCCTGCGTGGGGAGCCGCGGCGGCCGATTGCAGCCCCGCGGGGAAGGCATGTTAGGCTGCGGCGGTCGTTTCCGGTTCCACCCATTTCCGCGCATGATCGATTCGTTCCGTGTCCCGCGGCTGGCGCTCGTCCTGGCCGGCCTGATTTCATCCGCCGCCTTCGCGCAGGTTCCGCCATCTGCTCCACCCGCGCCAGCCACCGTCCCGGCGCCGGATGCCCAAGCCGAACTGGTACGCGAGGTCGCCGCGGCGACCGGCAAGGATCCGGCGGCATTGAACGCACTGCTGGAAGGCGCGGTGGTCCAGCAGGGCATCCTCGATGCAATGAGCCGCCCCGCGGAGAGCAAGCCCTGGAGCGCCTATCGCCCCATCTTCCTCACGCCCGAGCGGATCCACGAAGGCGTGGTGTTCTATCGTCAGCATCGCGCGCTGCTGGACCAGATCGGCGCGCAATACGGCGTGCCGCCGCAATTCATCGTCGCGATCATTGGCGTCGAGACCAATTACGGCGCCAACACCGGCAGCTACCGGGTGCTGGATGCACTGGTCACGCTGGCGTTCCACTATCCGCCGCGGGCGCCATTCTTCCAGGGCGAACTGAAGACCCTGTTGGAACTCCCCGTCGACAAGCTGCCGGGGCCGATCGACCAGATCTACGGCTCCTACGCCGGTGCCGAAGGGCTCGGGCAATTCATGCCCTCCAGCATCCGCGACTTCGGGGTGGACGCCGATGGCGACGGTCACATCAACCTGTTCGCTTCGCTGCCCGACGCCTTCGCCAGCATCGCGAATTATTTCCGGGCCCACGGCTGGCAAGCGGGTGAACCGGTCGCGGTGCAAGCCGATCCGAGCGCAACCGCCGCACCCGCACCTGCGTACGAAAGCACTGTCCCGAGCACGCCGCTCGAACAGTTCACCGCCGAGGGCTATGCTCCGACCGCCAAGGAGGATCCGGCGCGACCAGCGAACCTGCTGACCCTCGACGGCGCCGACGGCCCCGAATACTGGCTGACCTTCCGGAACTTCTACGTGATCACCCGCTACAACAAGAGCCCGATGTACGCGCTGGCGGTGACCCAGCTCGCCGATGCGATCGCCCGCGGCGCCGCCGACGGCTCCAGCGCAGCGCAATGAGGGTCTGGCTGCGCGCCCTGCTGCCGCTCGCATTGCTGGCGCTGGCCGCGTGCTCGTCGAATCCGCAGCGCCCGGCATCGCGCGGCGGCAGCGCGCACCGGTCGTGGCGCGACAACACGGACCTGCCGCAATCGGAGCGCTACCGCCAGCGCGATGATTCGACCCCGGACATCGACGGCATCGATTTCAGCAAGATTCCCGAGCCCGTGCCGGTGGCCGAACCGCCGTCGCGCTACGGCAACCATTCGCCCTACAGCGTGCGCGGCGAAACCTATCGCGTGTTGCCGACCGCCGCCGGCTACGACGAGCGCGGGATCGCGTCGTACTACGGCAACAAGTTCGACGGCTACAAGACCTCCGATCTCGAAACCTACGACATGTACAAATACTCGGCGGCGAGCAAGGTGCTGCCGCTGCCGAGCTTCGCGCGCGTCACCAACCTCGAGAACGGCAAGAGCGTGATCGTGCGGGTCAACGACCGCGGCCCCTTCGTGCCGAACCGCATCATCGACCTGTCGCTGGCGGCGGCGGTGCGGATCGGGATCTGGCCGCAGGGCACGGGTCTGGTCGAGGTGCAGGGCATCGATCCCGCGCACCCGGACGTGGAACCCGCGCCGCTCACGGCGGTCACACCCCGGACCGGCCAGCCGCCGCAGTTGTACGTGCAGGTCGGCGCGTTTGCCGATGCCGCGAACGCCGAACGTCTCGCCGCCCGCCTGCGCGGATCACAGCTCGGGCCGGTGCGGGTGATCGCGGTGCAGGCCGGCGGACGCACGCTGCAACGCGTGCAAGTCGGACCGTTGCCGGACGTGGATGCGGTCGATCGCGCCACGGCGCGGCTGGATTCGCTGGGGTTGCCTCATGCGAGTGTCGCGATACAGTAAGCGGTCGCGGCATCGAGTCGAGCGCATGGCGCGCTCCCGCAGAGCGGATGAGGGTCCGCCTCCTGCGTAATGGAACCCATGCGGAGATGCGGCACCAAGCGTGAACCCGTACCCTCATCCGGCGCTTTGCGCCACCTTCTCCCGGAAGGAGACGGAAAATTGCCCGGGAATCCACTCCTCGCGCTGCCGGCGCGCTGTTTCGAAACAACTCGAGAATCTATGAAGATCGTGCGTCCCCTGATGTTGGTTTTCCTCGTCGCGTTCACCGGCGTCCTGTTCGCCCAGACCACGCCGTTGCCGCCGAAGCCGTCGACGCCGCCCAAGCCGGTGCCGGCGATCCCGCAGACACCGATCCCGCCATCGCCGCAGCCGAACGCGCAGGCGTGGGTGTTGATGGATTACGCGAACGGCCAGATCCTCGCGTCCAACAACATGGACCAGCGCCGCGCGCCGGCCTCCCTGACCAAGATCATGACCGAGTACGTGGTCGCAGCCGAACTCAGGGCCGGCAAGATCCACATGGACGACAAGGTCCACATTTCCGAGCACGCGTGGCGCGCCGGCGGCGCCAGCACCGATGGGTCGACCAGCTTCCTCAAGCTGAATTCCGAGGTGCCGCTGAAGGACCTCCTGTACGGCATGATCATCCAGTCCGGCAACGATGCCGCGATCGCGCTGGCCGAACACGTGGCCGGCTCCGAACAGGCTTTCGCGCAGATGATGAATGCCTACGCGCAGCGGCTCGGCATGACCGGCACCCACTTCATCAATGCTTCCGGCTATCCCGCGCCCGACCACTACAGCACCGCGCACGACATCGCGATCCTGTCGCGCGCGCTGATCCACAACTTCCCGGACGTCTACAAGATCGCGAAGATCAAGGCGTTCGAATGGAACGGCATCACCCAGCACAACCGCAACACGCTGCTGTGGAGCGACCCGAGCGTCGACGGCATCAAGACCGGGTCCACCAGCGAAGCCGGTTTTTGCCTGGCCGCCTCGGCCGAGCGCAACGGCATGCGCCTGATCGCGGTCACGATGGGCGGGCCCGACATGAACGCGGCGACCACCGGCGACGAGGCCCTGCTCAACTGGGGCTTCAACTTCTATCGCACCCACAAGCTGTATGCCGCGGGCCAGGTGCTGGCCACGCCGAGGCTGTGGAAGGGCGACGCCGATACCCTGGAACTCGGCATTGCCGAGGATGCCTCGGTGACGATCCCGCGCGGCCGCTACGACCAGTTGAAGGCCACCCTTGAGATCCCGAGGACGCTGGTCGCGCCCTTCCGCAAGGGCCAGAAGGTCGGTACGTTGAAGGTGACCTTCGACGGCAAGCCGCTGGTGACCGAGCCGCTGGTGGTCCTCAAGGATGCGCCGCAGGGCGGCTTCTTCAAGCGTCTTTGGGATGCGATCCGGCTGTGGTTCCACCACGGCACCGGCATCACCAGCTCGCCGGCGCCGACCGTCACGGTGTCGCCGGCGTCCAGCACGGCGGCGCCTGCCGTGTCAAAGTAGCGCGGGCCGATGAGGCCGGTCCTTTGGCGAATCCGGGCGTGCGCGCCTTGATCCGCCCTACAGGCTCCGATGGGCCTCGGGCCAACGGTCGATTGATGTGCGTCGCACATCTGGAATACAACATGCGCGAATTGCACGACATCGAGAAGAACGACGGCCAGGGCTTCCAGTTTCCCGGCAGCTTCGAGATCACCGCAATGGGCAACGCCAATGCCAACCTGCGCGAGCGGGTTCCGGAAATCCTCCGCGGCCTCGGCCTTTCGGTGATGGACGCGAGCGTGCGCGAACGGTCCTCGCGCGAGGGCAATTACGTCTCGGTGAGCGTCATGTTCACCTGCCCTTCGCGCGAGAAGTACGAGGCTGCGCACGCCGCGCTGCGCGCCGATCCGGATGTCCGGTACACATTGTGAAGCGGGGACCGGATGGGGCCTGACCCGGCATTGTCGCTCCCTTGTTTTCCCGGTCGCGCGTACCGATTTTTTGCGGCGCCCCATGACGATTCACCCTGCCAATCCCCGATCCCCGGTCCCCGGCCCCCGGTCCCTGCTCATCCGCCGCCTCGGCCGCCAGCCGTACCAACCGGTGTGGCGCGCGATGCAGGCCTTCACCGATGCACGCGGCCCCGACACGCCGGACGAGCTGTGGCTGGTCGAGCACGAACCGGTTTTCACCCTGGGCCAGGCTGGCCGCCCCGAACACGTGCTGGCCCCGGGCGACATCCCCGTGGTCAACGTCGACCGTGGCGGGCAGGTGACGTACCACGGTCCGGGCCAGATCGTCGCCTACCCGCTGCTGGACCTGCGCCGGCTGCAGATCGGGGTGCGCGAGCTGGTGCGGCGGATCGAGCAGGCCGTCATCGACACCCTGGCCGAGTGGAACATCGAGGCCGCGCGGCGCGAAGGCGCGCCCGGGGTGTACGTCGCCGACGCCAAGATCGCCGCGCTGGGCCTGCGGGTCCGCCGCGGTTGCTGTTTCCATGGCCTCGCCTTCAACATCGCGATGGACCTCGAACCATTCCGGCGCATCAATCCTTGCGGCTATGCGGGCCTTCGGGTCACACAAATGCTAGACTTGGGTGGCCCGTCACGGCTGGCCGATGTCGAGGAAGTGCTGATTGTTGAGCTGGGCCGACAATTCGGAGCAACGCCGCAGGATGCGGACCCAGGCCTGCCCCGCGCCGCCGCATGACCCGCGGCCGTATCCCGCGCCGGTGATTTCCGATACCGTAATTGCGGGCGGCGCCCCGAATCGCGCCACGCACCCGACCGCGCCAGCGAACGACTGGCGTCTTTTTTCATCTTCTTTGCGTTTTTCGCGCACGCGCCCGGCTTCGCGCCGGCCCGCCAAGGAAAGTCCATGTTGCAGCGTGTCCTTGTTGTCCTGATCGCCATCGGCGTCTCGTTCGGCGCGCGCGCCGAAGCCACCGCCCCTCCTTGCCCGGCGGCGTCGACCACCGTCGTTTCGGCGCCGATCGCCAAATACCAGTCGGTACCGGCCAAGGTATTGAAGCCGACCGCCGAGCAGGGGCAGGCGGCGATCCTCGCCGCGCGACTCCTGACGCGTTTCCAGTACGAGGCGCTGCCGCTCGACGACGCGATGTCGGCGAAGATCTTCAAGGCCTACTTCAAGGCCCTGGACGGCAGCAAGCTGTTCTTCACCCAGGCCGACGTCGACCGTTTCGCACCGGATCGCACCAAGCTCGACGACGCGATCTGGAACGGCGACCTCTCGGTCCCGTTCGCGATCTTCAATCTCTACGAAAAGCGCGCCGGCGAGCGAACGGCCTACGCGCTGGCGCAGCTCAAGAAAGGCTTCGATCTCGACACCAATGAAACCTACACGTTCGATCGCGACGATGCGCAGTGGGCGACCGACGCCGCGGCCCTCGACGCCGTGTGGCGCAAGCGCGTCGAGAACGACTGGATTCGCCTGAAGCTCGCGGGCAAGAATACCGCCGAGATCCGCAAAACGCTCTCGCGCCGCTACGAGAACTACCTCGACCGCGTCCACCAGCTCGACAGCGAGGATGCGTTCCAGACCTTCATGAACGCGTACGCGATGGCGATCGATCCGCACACCAACTATTTCGGACCGCGTGCCAGCCAGAACTTCGACATCACGATGAAGCTGTCGCTGGAAGGCATCGGCGCGGTGCTGCAGGAACACGACGAATACACGGTAATCCGCGAAATCGTCCCGGGCGGCCCCGCCGCGAAATCGGGCAAGCTCGAGGTCGGGGACAAGGTCGTCGGCGTCGGCCAGGGCGAATGTGGCGCGATCGTCGACACCGTCGGCTGGCGCATCGACGATGTGGTCGCCAAGATCCGCGGCCACAAGGGCACCACGGTGCGGGTCGAGATCCTGCCGGCCGAGGGCGGGCC
This sequence comes from Rhodanobacteraceae bacterium, assembly GCA_025928585.1. GTDB lineage: Bacteria > Pseudomonadota > Gammaproteobacteria > Xanthomonadales > Rhodanobacteraceae > 66-474. The sequence continues at coordinate 22,033 of JAICJG010000023.1, read as the reverse complement.
GGATGCCAAGCCGGTGGTCGTCACGCTGGTGCGCAAGAAGGTCACGATCGCCGAACAGGCCGCCAAGAAGAAGATCATCGACGTCAAGGAAGGCGGCCGCACCATCAAGGTTGGCATCATCGAGCTGCCGAGCTTCTACGAGGATTTCGACGCGCGCCGCCGCGGCGATCCCGACTACAAGAGCGCCTCGCGGGACGTCGCAAAACTCCTGGCCGAGCTCAAGAAGGACAAGGTCTCGGCGGTGATCGTCGACCTGCGCGACAACGGCGGCGGCTCGCTCTCGGAAGCCGTGAACCTGTCCGGCCTGTTCACCGGCAAGGGGCCGGTGGTGCAGGTGCGCGACAACCGCGGCCAGGTGGAGGAGCAGGATTCGGACGAACGGATCGCGTGGAGCGGCCCGATGGCGGTGCTGGTGAACCGCGGATCGGCCTCGGCCAGCGAGATCTTCACGGCCGCGATCCAGGATTACGGCCGCGGCCTCGTGATCGGCGAGCAGACCTTCGGCAAGGGCACCGTACAGAACCTTACGGACCTCGACCAGCTCGCGATGAACGAGAAGCCCACGCTCGGCGAGCTCAAGATGACCATCGCCGAATTCTTCCGCGTCAACGGCGACTCGACCCAGTTGCACGGCGTGACGCCCGACATCAAGTTCCCGCACTCGATCGGCTACAAGGATTACGGCGAATCGAGCTATGACAATGCGTTGAAGTGGACCCACATCGACCCGGCCAACTACAAGTCGGTCGGCGACCAGCGGCCGGTGGTCGCGCCGCTCACGGCCGAACATGCCGCACGCGCCAAGACCGATCCCGCCTGGCAACTGCTGCTCGACGAACTCGCCGCCGCGCGCAAGCTGCACGACACCAAGACCGTGTCGCTCAACTACCAGGTGCGCGAAACCGAGCGCAAGCAGCGGGAAGCCCAGGACGCCACCTTCAAGAAGCGCCGCGAAGCGCTGGGCGATGTGTCGGCGATCAGCCTCGAACCGGACGACGGGTTGACCCCGGGCGAGCGCAGCGTGAAGCAGTCCGTCGCCCGCGAAAAGGCCGCCAGGCAGGCCAAGGACATCGAACTCGAGGAAGCCGCGCACATCATGGCCGATGAAGTCACGATGCTGGGCAAGGACCTCCAGCTCGCGCACGAAGTGCTGCCGAAGCAGGCCTTCGATGGAGCGCCGTCGCTGGCGGGCGTGGCCGGTACCGTTGCGCGGCCAGCATCCGTGTCCGAACCGGGGTCGGCCTCCGCACCGGTTCCCGCCTCAGCGCCCAGCCGTCCGGGCGAACCCGCGAGCGCCGGCAGCATCCACTGACAGGCGCTCGCATCACACCGCCTTACCCCTGCCGAGCCCGTCTGCTGGCGCGGGTTCGTGTCTTGATACCGCGCATCCATTGGTGCGCGTGCGGTTCGCGGGCGTGGTCCGCTCCCACGGAAGCTGCTTCGTGGGAGCCTGCGTGCAGGCGATGCCCGTGACCTGTTCGCGTCACGCCGAAATCGCGAGGCGCTCCGACCGGTACACGACGGCCGTGATCGCGCCCAGCAGCGCGGCGAAGGCGAATCCGCACACCAGCGCCAGGCCGATGTCGCGGTAGGCGACGGGGATGCCGCGCAACAGATCGCTGATGCCGATCTGCTGGCCGAGCAGCGGCACCGCGTACATCCAGTGCGCGGGCTTGACCGGCATGAAGCTCATCAGCATCGACGGCAGGATCGGGATGATCATCAGGAGGCCGAGGTAGGTCTGCGCCTCCCGGTAGCTCTTGGCGAACGCCGCGACCAGCGTTTCCAGCACCGCGAATACCACGATCAGCGGCAGCTCGAGCAGGATCGCCTGGCCGATGAAGCCGGGGCCGAGGTCGAAGGACATGCCGAGTTTCTCGGCCGGCAGGAACGTGCCGGCGATCGAAAACGCCACCGCGGTCAGCACGAGGCTGGCCAGCGAATACGCGCTGATCGCGCCGAGCTTGCCGACGAGGATCTTCCAGCGCGCGACCGGATTGGCGAACAGCGGTTCCAGCGATTGCCGCTCGCGCTCGCCCGCGGTCAGGTCGATCGCGAGGTACATGCCGCCGATGTACACCGCGAAGACGAAGAAGTACGGCAGGATGCTGAGCATCATCCCGGCGCGCGACTGCGGCGTCGACTGGTCGCGCTTGCTGACGACCACGGGTGACGCTATTCCCGGCGACAAGCCACGCGCCAGCAGCCGCAGCGCACCCTGTTGCTGGCTGTAGCGCTTCAGCATGCCTTCGAGCCGGCTGGTCGGCGTTCCGGACTCGCGCTGCGAAGCATCGTAGATCACCTCGACCTGCGCCGGTTCGCCGTCGCGCCATGCCTTCGCGTAATCGGCCGGGATCCGCAGCACCACGTCGGTATCGCGATTGCGCACCGCCTCGTCCGGATCGGCGATCGGCGGCTGCGGCACCAGACCCTGCTGCTTCAGGGCATCGATCAGGTTCGGGGCGTATTCGGCGCCGATCACCGGCACCTTGAGCGGACCCTCGGCCTTCTTCATTTCCTGTCCGACCAGCGTGTTCATCAGCACCACGAACAGGATCGGCCCGAACAGCGGCCCGTAGATCAGCGCGCTGAACACCGTGCGCTTGTCACGCAGGTTCTCGCGGATTTCCTTCCACCAGACGGTCAGCATCGCGCTCATGCGGCAAGCCCCTCTTCACTGCCGATCAATTTCACGAAGGCATCCTCCAGGTTGGCTTCACCGGTCTGCGCGCGCAGCGCATCGGGCGTTTCGTCGGCGACCACGCGGCCGTTCGCGATCACCACGATGCGGTCGCACAGCATCGCGACCTCCTGCATGATGTGGCTGGAAAACAGCACGCAGCGGCCCTCGCTTTTCAGGTTGCGCATGAAGGTGCGCAGGCCGCGGGTGGCCATCACGTCGAGGCCGTTGGTCGGCTCATCCAGAATCACGTTCTTCGGATCGTGCACCAGCGCGCGCGCGATCGCGGTCTTGACCCGCTCGCCCTGCGAGAACCCTTCGGTGCGACGGTCGAGGATCTCGCGCATCTCCAGCGCTTCGACCAGTGCCTCGCGGCGCCGGTGCATGAGCTGGGTCTCGATGCCGTGCAGGCGCGCGAAGTACTCGATGTTCTCGCGCGCGGTGAGGCGCTTGTACAGCCCGCGCGCGTCCGGCAGCACGCCCAGCCGGCGGCGGACCGCGATCGGGTCCACCGCGGCATCGATGCCATCCACCAGCACCTTGCCCGAAGCGGGTTTCATCAGCGTATAGAGCATCCGCAAGGTGGTGGTCTTGCCGGCGCCGTTCGGACCGAGCAGCCCGGTGATCTCGCCGTCGCGTGCGGTGAACGTGACGCCGTCGACGGCTTTCACCGCGCCGAAGGCCTTGTGCAGGTCTTGTACTTCGATCATGACGAGCTCCTTTGCCGACGCCACGTTGCGTGCAGGGGACGACGATGCCGGTCCTGGACGAGCCGATCCGTGCAGGGCGGGCATTGCCCGCCAGCACAACCGGCGGAGGGTGTCCGCCCAACGGCTTTTCGGGTCCCCGGTCCCGGGGCCCGCATCCTGTCTTCCCGATTCACGGCGCAGCTCCGTTGAAATTCACGAACGCAGGGATCGGTCCGATGCGCTTCAGGCACTCGGCGTCGAGCTTCTTCGGCTGCAGGTTTGCGACGAAGTCGTCGACCAGGTCGGGCATGCAGCCCGCGTTGATCGGCTCGGCGTGCCCGAGTCCCGCGACCACGAGCGAGCGGCCGTCGGACAGCCCCTTCAACACCTCGGTGGCGTTGGACGGGGGCGTCACGGGATCGCGTTCACCCGAGATCAGCAGCGTCGGGATCGAGGACCGGAACGGCGCGTGGAAATCCCTCGGCATCGGTGCATGCGGCCATGCCTTGCAGGCCGCCAGCACGTCGTCGATCATCGAGGAGCCGAGGATCGTATCCTTGTCCTCAGGGCGCGACTTGAGCAGGGAGGCGTCTTCGCTGCAGACGACCGAGAACTGCATGCCGCCCTGCATCGATTGCGACACCCCGCTGGTCAGGAGTTTCGCCTGTCCCATCAGCGGTGCGTAGTTGCCGTGCGCGGCCTGGTCGACCGCCAACGGCAGCAGCGCCGCGGTCGCGGCCGAATAGGAGAAGAAGCGCGCCACCCCGGCAAGCGTGTCCGCGCTCAGCTTGCGCGTCACGGGCTTGTAGCTGTAGGGATCGGCGAACGTGACCTGTTGCGGCGGCGCCGTCTCGAGCTTCGCGTGCAACTGGTGCAGCGTCGCGAGCCAGTCGCCGAACCGCTTGCGGCACGCGGGCGCCGCGTTGCAGGCTTCCGACTGCAGCTTCAGCGAGTGCTCCAGGGCTTTGGCGAAGGATTCGCCGAGCACGAGCTGGTTCGGCACGACGCCGTCGAGGACGATGCTGCGCACGGCATCGGGGTGCGCACCGGCGTAATGCTGCGCCATGCGGGTGCCGTAGGACACGCCGACGAGGTCCAGCTTCGGCGCACCGAGCGCCTGGCGGACGGCTTCGAGGTCCGCGACCGCGTCGGTGGTGGTGTAGTAGCGCGGGTCGGCGGTTTTCTCGACCTCGGCCGCGCACTTGCCGATCATTTCGGTCATTCGTTCGGGCGTCGGCGCCGCATCCGTGAACTTGTCCAGCGCCTTCTCCACGTCGGGGCAGGTCAGCGGATGCGAGCCGCCGGTGCCGCGCTGGTCCAGCAGCAGCAGGTCGTGGTGCTTCAGCAGCGGCGCGAATGCCGGCGCCATTTCCGGATAGGTTTCGATTGCGGACTGCCCCGGCCCGCCGGCGAGATACACCACCAGGTCCCTGACCGGCACCGCCGAGTCGCTCTTGATGATCGCGAGCTTGAGGTCGATCGTGCGGGAGCCGGGATCGGCGCGATTCTCCGGCACCGGAAACCTTCCACAGAAGGCTGGCGTGGTCGCGGCGCTGTGCGGTTGTTTCAACTGGCACGCGGTCAGCGTGAGCTTGCCCATCGTCAGCTTTTCGGGAGGCGCGGGTTTTCGCGCTGCGGCGGAGGTGGATGCATTCGGCGCCGACGACGTGGGCGGCGCCGATGCGGCTGCCGTGCTCGAACCGGCGGCGTCCGCCGCAGGCGCTTGCGCATGGTCCCTGCCCCACCACTGCCAGCCGATCATCCCCGCCGCGATCACGATGGCGGCGATGCGCATGAGCACGCGCGCGTTCATCTTCATTCAGTGTCCCTCGTCCGGTTCGAACATGGATTCGATGCGTTGCCTGAACAGCCGCGCCAGCTTGAAGGCCAGCGGCAGGCTGGGGTCGTATTTGCCGTTCTCGATCGCATTGATCGTCTGGCGGGACACGTCCAGGTGCTCGGCCAGCACGCCCTGCGACCAGCCGTGGGCCTCACGCAGCTCCCGCACCCGGTTCCTCATCGCGCACGGTTCCGCCACCTCGACCAGGTGCAAGTCGTTCCATAGGAGAAGGCCAGCGCCGGCAGCACCATCAGCAACGCCTGTGCGCCATCCACTGCAACCAGTTTCGCCGCCGCCAGCAAGCCCAGCGACATGGCCGCGGTGCTCACCACCAGCACCGCGATGCCCGCGGCTTCGAGATGCTGGCGGCGTTCCAGCTCGTCACAATGATTGACGTACCGCACGATCGCCCAGGCGATGAAGAACACCGGCAACATCGGGGACAGCACCACGACCGCCTTGGCCCACGAGGCGGACATGTGGTGCTCGAGCGGCAGCACGTACAGCACCAGCACCATGTACACGAGGAATGCCGGCAGAATCACTCGCAGATGCCGGCGATCGAGGTGGCGAATCCGCTCGTTCAGCACCGCCTTCGATGAGTAGGTGAGCACCAGCAGGCCGAGGCAGATCCCCGCCAGCGCAACCCCGCGCGAACCCACGGCGGCCGACACGAACAGCAGCCAGAAGGAACCCGCGTACAGCACCCAGCCGAGCAGCCACAGGCTCCAGCGCTGCCATGCCGGCCACTCGTTCATTCGCTGGATCGCCATTTTTGCCACCGCAGTATCCCCCGCATGGCCGCGCCCCTCGCTGTCAAGCACGCTTGACACGCGGACTCTAGGGGCCGGCATTCCCGCCGTCAAGCATGCTTGACAATGCGGCGGCACTTGGCGAAAAAAGCGGGCCCTAAGCCTGGTCTGTCATAGTGCCAGCATGCCCGCGAATCCGGCGAAGCGATTGCGTCCGTTCCTGCCGTTCGCGGCCATGCTGCTTGCCGGTTGCGCCACCTTCCATCCGTTGCCGCTCGACAACGGGCGCGGCGTCGCGCGCATCGCCGACCTCCGGGTGCCTGCGCCCAACATGCCGGCGCCGGCATTACCCACCCATCCGTTCGACGCCGCGGATGGCCTCGATGTCACCGAAGTCGCAATGCTGGCAGTGGCGAACGATCCGCAACTGCGGGTCGAGCGCGACAAGGCGGGCGTGGCGCACGCGCAGGCCTACGCCGCCGGTCTGCTGCCCGATCCGCAACTGGGATACGAGCGCGACTACCCGATCATCCACCAGGTCGGAACCACCAAGGCCTACACCGCGACCCTCGGCCTCGACCTCGGCAACCTGGTCACGCGTTCGGCACGCGTGAAGTCTGCGCGCGCCGGCGCGCGCGAGGTGGACCTGAACCTGTTGTGGAGCGAATGGCAGGCGATCGCCAAGGCACGCATGCTGTTCGACCGCGTGTACTACCTGCGCCGACTCGTCGCGCGGCTCGAACGCGAGCAAGCGGCGCTGGCGCCGGTGCAATCGGCGGTCACCCGCGCGCTGCAATCGGGCGACCTCACCTACGCGACCGCGGCCACCGGCCTGAACGCCGCCTCCGACGTCGCGACCCAACTGGGCGCCGCGCGACGCCAGCTCGATCTCGCCACACACGACCTGCATGACCTGCTGGGCCTCGATTTCTCCGTGCCGCTGCACCTGGCCGGGGCACCGTTCACGGTGGAACCGGGGCCCGAACAGGTGCAACGTGCGCTTTCCGCAATGGCGCTCCGCCGCCCGGACCTGCTGGCGCTCAAGGCCGGATATCGGTCGCAAAACGAGACGCTGCGCGCCGCGATCCTGGCGCAGTTCCCGGCGATCAGCGTCGGGTTCGTGCGGGCGCACGACAACAGCGGAATCGCCAGCGCGGGGTTTTCGGTGTCGCTGTCACTGCCACTGTTCAACGGCAACCGCGGCAACATTGCGATCGAACGCGCGCAGCGGCAGCAACTACACGATGAGTACTCGGCGCGCCTCCTCACCGACCGCAACGATGTCCAGCGACTTTTTGCCGACCTCGAAGACGACCACGCGCAACGGACGGCGCTGGCTGCCCACGCGCGCGAACTGGCGAAAGCGCGGGATGCCGCCCGCACCAACTACGCGGCGGGAACGCTGGACTGGCCGACCTACCTCGCGATTCGCGCCAGCTCGCTGGGCGCCGATACGGCGCTGCTGACGCTGCAGCGGGACAGCCACGAAACCGCGGTCGCACTGGATGCACTGGTTGGGGCCTGGCCGGACGCGGACCGCACGTCCCCATCCGCACCCGCGGTCGCGCGGGAACCGGAAGCCGGGACCACCACCCGCAGGGGCCGACAACCATGAAAACGACAAGGATTCATCGAATCGACCTGCGTTCTTTGGCATTCATCAGCGGACTGTGCGCCGTCCTCGCCGCATGTTCTTCCCGTGCACCCGAGAGCGAAGCGCAAGCACCGATCGCGGTGGAAACCGCGATGCCGAAGCTCGAGACTTTCCACGCGAAAGTCGCTGCGTTCGGGCAACTCGCCGCCGATACCCGCAATGCGTTGGCGCTCAGCCTTCCGCAGGCGGGTCGGGTCTTGGCGACCGAAGCGGTTGCGGGGCAGCAGGTCAAACGCGGCGACCCGTTGCTGAAGCTCGAAACCGATCCCGCGACACGCAGTACGTATCTGCAGGCGCGCACCGCCATCAAGGTCGCGCAGGACAACCTGGCGCGCACGCAGCGCTTGCACGCCGAAAAGCTCGCCACCAACGCGGAGCTCGATGCCGCGCGCAAGGCGCTGACCGATGCGCGCACGGCACTGGCGGCGCAGGCGAAACTCGGCGGCGCGAGCGCCGTCACGACCTTGCGGGCACCCGCCGACGGCGTGATCACCACGCTCGATGTGCGCCGCGGCCAGCGCGTTGCCGCGGGCGCCTTGCTGATCCAGCTCGCGCCCACGGCGTCGCTGGACGCGCAGCTCGGGGTCGATCCCGCCGCGGCCGTGGGCCTCCGCCCGGGCATGCCGGTAATCCTCAGGCCCGTCTACGCCACGCGCGGCACCGCACCGCTGCACGGCACGGTGGCAATGGTGGGCGACGCGGTGGATCCGCAGTCCCACCTGGTGAACGTCGTCGCAACGGTCGCCACGCCGGTGCCGCTGCCCGCGGGCACGGCCCTGTCGGCGGTCATCGAGACCTCGCCGCTGAAGGCCTGGGCGGTTCCGCGCGACGCATTGCAGAGCGACGCCAGGGGCAGCTATGTCTTGCAGCTCGAACGTGGCAAGGCGCAGCGGGTGGACGTGAAGGTGCTGGCGCCGGACGGCAGCCCGGTCGGCGTCACCGGCAAGCTCGATCCGCACGCGCCTGTCATCACGCTGGGGAGCTATGAATTGTCGGACGGCGATGCGGTGAAGGCGGCCAGCCAAGGCTCCTCAGGATCATGACGCGCGCGGCTTTCGCTCCCGCGACGACCTGCTCCGGCCTTGATCTCCGCGCCCAAGGGGGCAGCGGCAGCGATTCACCGCGCCGATCGAGGATTGCGCCTCACGCGCCGGGCAAACCGAGCAGCAGTGGCGATGCGGGTATCGCATGAACGCCCCCGCGTGGTTCCAGTCCCATCGTCGCTCGCTCCTTTTCCTGGTCCTGATCCTGGCGCTGGGCGGGTTGATGTCGGTATTCAACCTGCCGGTGTCGCTGTTTCCCGATGTTTCGTTTCCGCGCGTGCGCGTGGACATCGACGCCGGCGACCGCCCGGCCACGCAGATGGTGGTGGCCGTGACGACGCCGGTCGAGGAAGCCATCCGCCGCGTCCGCGGCGTACGCGACGTGCGTTCGACCACCAGCCGGGGCAGCGCGGAAATCAACGTCACCTTCGATTGGGGTGCGGACATGAGCCGCGCTTTCCTGCAGGTGAACGCGGCGATGAGCCAGGTGCTTCCCGACCTGCCCGCAGGTACCCGCGTCAACGCACGCCGGATGGACCCCACCACGTTTCCGGTCCTTGCCTACAGCCTTCGCAGCAAGGCGCTGACGCCGACGCAGTTGTACGACCTCGCGGAATACCAGTTGCGCCCGCTGCTGAGCGGCGTACAGGGGGTGGCGCAGGTCGGCGTGCAAGGCGGCGCGATCGGCGAACTCCAGATCGACATCGATGCCCGGAAGCTGCGAGCCCAGAACCTGACGGTCGCCGATGTGGTGAGCGCGGTCTCCGGCGCCGCGGACATCTCGGCACTGGGGCGCCTGGCCGATCACTACAAATTGTTCTTGCTGCTGGCCGACAACCAGCCCGCCAACGCGCAGGCCTTGCGCGACGTGGTGGTGCGCGCGGGACCGGGCGGCGTGGTGCGGGTGGGCGATGTCGCCGCGGTCAAGCGCGGCACCAGGCCGCAATGGACCCGGGTGATGGCCGACGGCAAGCCGGCCGTACTGGTGCAAATATTCCAGCAGCCGGCCGCCAACAGCATCGAGATGGTCGATGCGGTGAAGGCGCGCCTCGCGGCGTACGCGCCGCAGATGCCGAAGGACGTCAAACTCGCGACCTGGTACGACCAGACCCAACTGGTGAAGGGCGCCGCCGGCAGCGTGCGCGACGCGATCCTGATCGGCATCGGGCTGGCCTGCCTCGTGTTGTTCGTGTTCCTGCGCAACACGCGGGTACTCGTGGTCGCGCTGCTGGTGGTGCCGGCGACGCTCGCGATCACCGTGTTGTTGCTGCAGTTGCTCGGCATGAGTTTCAACATGATGACGCTCGGCGGCATGGCCGCCGCGGTGGGCCTGCTGATCGACGACGTGGTGGTGATGCTGGAGCACATCATGCGCCGGCTGCGGGAAACGGAAGGTCTCATCGGTGCACGCATTGCGCAGGCGGTGCGCGAGTTCGCGCGCCCGCAGACAGGTTCTTCGCTCGCGACCATCGTGATCTTCCTGCCGCTGGCGTTCCTCTCCGGCGTCACCGGTGCGTTCTTCAAGGCGCTCGCGCTGACGATGGCGAGCGCGCTGGTGATCTCCTACCTGCTCACCTTCATCGTGGTGCCGCTGCTCGCCGAACGCCTGATCGACGAGCGCCACGCCCGGGAACGCGCGCCCACCCGCTGGTGGCGGCGACTGATGAGCGGCTATGAAAGCGTGCTGCTGCACACGCTGGAGTGGCCGGCCTTGCTGTTGATCGGGCTGGTCCCGCTGGCGGTCGCCGGCTTTTTCGCCTACCAGTCGGTCGGCTCGGGCTTCATGCCGAAACTCGACGAGGGCGGCTTCACCCTCGATTACATCGCCGAGCCGGGCACCTCGCTCGCCGAAACCAACCGCCTTCTCGAACAGGTCGGCGCCATCCTGCGCGCCAATCCGCACGTCGATACCTGGTCGCGCCGCACCGGATTGCAGCTCGGCGGCGGCCTCACCGAAGCGAATACCGGCGATTTCTTCGTGCGCCTGAAGAGCGGTTCGCGGCCGCCGACCTCGGTGGTGATGGAACACGTCCGCGAACGGATCGAGCGCAAGGTGCCGGGGCTCGACGTGGACGTGTCGCAGCTGACGGAGGACCTGATCGGCGATCTCACCGAAGTGCCGCAGCCCATCGAGGTGAAGCTGTTCTCCGACGATGTCGCGCAACTCGACACGGCCGCGAAGAAGGTGGCCGCGCAGCTGGCGAACATTCCGGGTGTGGTCGGCGTCCTGAACGGCATCAATCCTGCGGGCGACGCGCTGGAAGTGCACGTCGATCCGGTCAAGGCGGCGGTGCTCGGGCTCGATCCCAAAGGCGTGGCCGACCAGGTCGCCGCGGCGGTGGCCGGCACCGTGGCCGCCGAATTGCCGCAAGGCCCGAAGATGGTGGGCGTGCGCATCTGGGTGCCGCCACACGAGCGGGGCGAGATCGAACAGCTCGCGGCGCTTCCCATCAGCGACGCCCACGGCCACGTCTATCCGCTGTCGCGCGTGGCCACGCTCACCCAGCAACGCGGCCAGCCCGAAATCGACCATGAGAACCTGAAGCGCATGCTGGCGGTGACGGCGCGCATCAGCGGGCGCGACCTGGGGTCGACCATGGCGGACGTGGAGAAGGTGCTGCAGACCCGGGGCGAGTTGCCAACGGGCATGTATTACGAATTGGGCGGCTTGTATCGGCAGCAGCAGATCGCGTTCCACGGACTGGCCATCGTGATGCTGACCGCCTTTGCGCTGGTGTTCACCCTGCTCCTGTTGCTTTACGAGAGTTTCCGCACGGCAATCGCCGTGGTGGTGCAGCCGCTGCTGGCGATCTGCGCCGTCTTGATCGGGCTCTGGATCACCGGAATCGAGCTCAACATCTCGGCGATGATGGGGATGACCATGATCGTCGGCATCGTCACCGAGCTCGCGATCTTCTATTTCTCCGAGCTCGCGGAAATCGAGGCACACGGCGCTGCCGACGCGATGCCGTCGCTGCGCGACCGCTTGCTGGACGCGGGGCGCAGGCGCGCGCGCGCGATCCTCATGTCCGCGATCGCCGCGATCCTGACGCTGTCGCCGCTGGCGCTGGCGATCGGCCGCGGCTCCCGGATGCAGCAGCCGCTCGCGGTCGCGATCATCTTCGGGATGGCGGCGGCGGTGCCGCTGGTGCTGGTGGTGATGCCGGTACTCTACGAACTGCTGCACCGGCGCCGCGCCAGGCAGGCCGCCGAATGAACCGGCGGCGCAACCGCCCACCGCTTCCGCTTCCGGTCAGGTGAGGTCGCCACGAAGATCACACTGCACAACGCGTACCTGGTCGGCATCGCCCTCAAGGGCCTCGATGGACTCATCGAGATCGCCAGCGGCACGACCCTGCTCCTGATCAGCCGCGTGACGATCCTGCAGGTCGCCGAATTCGTGTCGGGCTCCGGCTCGCCGGCAACGCCCCACGGCGCCATCGCCACCTGGCTGCTGCACGCGACGGAACACCTGAGCAGCGGCACGCAACACTTCGCGAGTGCCTACCTGCTCGTCCACGGCGCCATCAAGGTGGGGCTGGTGGCCGGCCTCATGCGCGGATGGCACGCCGCCTACCCGCTCGCGTTGCTGCTCCTGACCGCCTTCATCGGCTATCAGTGCTATCGGCTGTTCCGGTTCCATTCGCCGGCGCTCGCCGTTTTCACCGCCGTCGACATCGTGATCGTGCTGCTGATCTGGCACGAATGGCGGTCGCTTATGCGGAAACCTGCGTAGCCGCCCAACGCAACGCCGCGCGCACCGCGTGATCCTCGAGGTCGAACGACAGCGTCATCCGCAGGGCGCGTGCCGCGGCGCTGGCCAGTGCGAGCCCGAGACCTGCGTGACCGGTGCCCTCGCTTCCCTTCCGCCAGAACCGCTGGCCGAAATTGGCGAGGTCCTCGGGTTGCAGCGAGGGTGCGGCGTTGCGCACCTCGATGCCGGTACGTCCCGCGTGCACCGCGACCGTGCCGCCAGGCGGCGCGTACGCCACCGCATTCCCGAGCAGATTGTCCAGAACGATCTCCAGCAATGCCGGCTCCGCCTCGACCGCGAAATTCCCGTCCACGCTGCCGGCGAATTCGGTCTGCAGCCGCAGGCCGCGTGCCTTGGCGGCGTCCAGATGGCGTGCGCACAGGCGCTTCAGCAACGGCGCCAGCGGGACGCTCTCCGGCTGCGATCTTTCGAGGCCGGACTGGATGCGCGTCAACTGCAGCAAGGCCGTGACCGTTGCTTCGAGCTCCGCACCAATGCTGCCGACATCCCGGAGGACGCTGCTGGTATCGCGGCCGCCGGGGTAACGCGTTTCGACATCGACCAGCGCGCGCAACTCGGCAAGCCGCGTGCGGAATTCGTGCGCGAGCCCGGAGGCGAAGTGCCGTTCGCGCGCAAGCCCCGCATCCATCCGCGCGAGCACTTCGTTGAAGCGTGCGACCAGCGGCGCCAGCTCGCGGGTATCGCTGGCGGGCAGCCGGCCACCCGGGGTGTCGGGCCCGATGCCCGCCATGGCATCGTTCAGCACCGTGAGCGGACGCAAGCCCCGCCGCACCAGCCACGGGGTCGCCAACATCACCACGAGGCAGGCGCCGAGCAGGCTTCCCAGCAGGATGAAGTCGAGCGTGTCCAGCAGGTCGTCCAGCGGCCCGCGCGCCAGCGCATAGCGCAACGTGCAAACCGGCGCTCCCGGTGGTGCAGCGTGGCCATCGGCGAGCATCGGCTTGAACTGCAAGGCCACGACGCGCAGCATGCGGCCGTCGCGCAGTTGGGCATCCGCGAAGACCGGCTCGTCGCCGACGGCGACCAGCGGCGGCGCCTCGGCGGTGCGCGCGATGGACGTGCGGCCACAGCGAAGTGCGTACCAGCTCGCGTTGGCGTTGCCGGGAAACACCGTGGTTCCGGCATCGGCGGCATCCACCACGATGCGGCCGCTCTCGATCTGGGTCAGCGCCGCCAGCGATTGCGCGCGCGCCAGCAGCATTGCGTCGAAGCGTTGCTGCATCTCGGTGTCCGCACGCCAATCCACGATCTTCGCCGCGGCGCCGAGCGCGACCAGCACCGCCACGGCCAAGAGGACGGTCAAGCGGGCGCGCAGGGAGATGGTTCGCATGGTCCTTCGTCACCCCGCGACGGATTGCCGGTCCGCCCTTTGTGCCGCCGGCTGCCGCGAGCGGGAGCGGGCGGGAAGGCGCAGTGTATGGCGCATCGCCTTCATGCGATCAGGTATCCCGCGCCGCGCCGGTTTTCGATCAGGTGCTCGCACCCGGCATCCGCCAGCTTGCGCCGCAGGCTGAACACCACCACCTCGATACTGCGATCGGACGCTTCGCTGGCGCTGCCCGCAATTCGTTCCAGGATGGTTGCGCGCGCGAACACCCGCCCCCGGTGGCGCAACAGCAATTCCAGCAGCGCGAATTCGCGCGGCGTCAATGCAATCGGGGTTCCATTCGACCAGGCCTGGTGCGACTGCGGATCGAGGCGCACGCCAGCGTGCTCCAGCACGTCCGCGCGCGCCTCCCCCGGCCGCCGCGCAAGCGCGTGCAGCCGCGCCAGCAGCTCGTCGAACGAGAACGGCTTGACCAGATAATCGTCCGCCCCTGCGTTCAGGGCGTCGATGCGGTCGCTTACCTGGTCGCGTGCCGACAACACCAGCACGCGCGGACGTTCCCCGGTTGCCGGCAGCGCGCGCAGCACGCCGAAGCCGTCCAGCCGTGGCAGCCCGAGATCGAGCACCACCAGGTCGTAGGCGTATGCACTCAGGTAGCCGGTTGCTGCCGCACCGTCGGCCGCGACGTCGACGGTGAAACCACCTTCGCGCAGCCCCCGCGCGAGGGTCGCACGCAGGCGTTCGGAATCCTCGACCAGCAGCAGTTTCATCCGATACTTCCGCAAGGGAGCGGATGCAAGCTAGCAGCGCGCGCGTTCGCCCACCAGCCGATGCAGCCCGCGTCGCACGTCGTCCCCGCGGACGGACCCGGGTCGCGGGGACGCCACCCGTTCCTGATCGGGCGTTGCGGCAGCCCGTCGCGTGCGGCGCCATCGTGCGCGATCGTCTCCTGCAAGGTTCCCGAAAGCTGCGGCGAAGCGGCCACTAAGCGAACGCCGGCAAAGTAAGGCATCGGCGCATTTGCATGGTGATCGGCATGGAACCCCGCGTGTTTCCGCAGCGATTCGCGGTGTTGCTGTTCGTCTGCCTGTGCGCCGCGGCACCGACGCAAGCGGCAGTGGCGGCCAGCGGCCCCTTCGGCATCGACCACCTGGTCCACTACGACGACAGCGGGATCTGGGCACGCAACAACCAGAAGATCTTGATGGGCGCGACCATCGTGACCGTGGTCGGCGGTTCGCTGGCGCTCGGCGACCAGGACAAGCTGGGCGACACGTTCTGGCGCTCGCTGGATTCCATGGCGGTGTCGTCTGCCATCTCCCAGGCCGCGAAGTGGACCTTCCAGCGCGAACGCCCGTCGCAGACCAGCGATCCCAACCTGTGGTTCCAGGGCACGCGCTACCAGAGCTTCCCGAGCGGCGAGGTCACCGCGATCGCGGGGGCGGTCACGCCGTTCGTGGTGGCCTACGGCCACGACCATCCCGCGGTGTACGCGTTGGAACTGCTGCCGCTCTACGACGCCGTCGCACGCGTCAAGGTGCACGGCCACTGGCAGAGCGACGTGCTGGCCGGCTGGGCCATCGGCACCGCGGTCGGTATCTGGGCCGAACATCGCAACTCGCCCTTGATTCTGGGCTGGCTGCCGGGTGGATTCCAGGTCGGGTTCATCCACCGATTTTGAATGGATTGCGCCGCGCCATCGAGCTTCGCACCGCGGCGCGCCTCCCCGCCCTGCATGCTGCCGGGTTTGCTTCCGTCAAATACGCCTCGCTACGGCCACGTCGGGATTTCGGAGGACCGGGATTGCGCGCCCGCACCCGCAGCGTCTGCCGCTTTGCAGGGCGCGCCCGCCGACATCCAATCAGCCACTGCTCACGGTCAGCAGGCAGGGAATCATCGATGAACGAAGGGTCGCAAAGACATGTCCGCGCCTGACTGGCTGGCTTGGGGGTCGCGCGGGCTCTGGAGCACGGACGAGGGCCGCTATGTCGACGGCGCTTTGCAGATGCTCGATTCGGGCAACTGCCTTGTACCTGCCTCCAGCCCGATCGAAGCCAATCTGCATTTGCGGTTGGCCATCGCGGTCACGGCGCAACGGTTCGTTGGCAGCTCCATGCGCAGTCCTGGGTGGCCCCGCCGACGCGTTCGAGGTTGGCGCGCATGAAGTGGGTTGGCCTGCTGCGTAGGCGTGCAAGCGCGTGTGCCGGAAATGACGAAAGACTTTCATTCGTGACAGCCCGCTTCCCGCGCATCCTGGAACGCAAGCATTACAGCGAGCTGCGGCGACGCATCATCCGCGGGGCCCTGCAACCGCTCTTCCACGCGGGCAACGCGCGCCTGTCGCCAATCACCTCGTCGTCCGGGACGGACATCCGCCGCATCCTGGTCTGCCGGCCCAACCATCGGCTCGGCAACCTGCTGTTGCTCACGCCACTGCTGGCGGAAATCCAATGGCTCTTTCCGGATGCCGAAGTCGACATCGTGCTGGCCGGCGAGCACGTGGCCGAATTGTTCCGGTCGTTCCCGAACGTCAAGCACGTTTACGTCTTGTCGCGCCGGATGGCCAGGCACCCGCTCGCGGTCATGCGCACGGCGCTGGAGATCCGGCGCGCCCGTTACGACCTGGCGATCGACCCCTGCGAGGCCTCGCAGTCGGCGCGCCTGCTGGTGATCGTGGCCGGGGCAAAGCACGTGCTCGGCACACCGCGCGGCGGAGCGGGAATGACCGCCTCCGCATCGATGGCGAATGCGCCCGCGCACATGGCGCAGTGGCCGGTCCATCTGCTCCGCCGCGCGTCGGGAAGCCAGTCGCCGGAACACGGGGAGGGTTTTCCGGTGCTGGACATCCGTCTTTCGGACGACGAGCGGCAACGCGCACGCGCGACGCTGGAACGCGTGGCCGGCCGGCAAGGGCCGGGGTTCGTCATTGGCGTGTTCGCGGAAGCGACCGGAGCGAAGGGCTATGGCCCCGAACTCTGGCGACAGTTCATCTGCATCGTGCGAACGCAACATCCGGATGCCGCCATCGTCGAGATCGCGCCGGCGGATGGCCGGCCCCGCCTTGCCGATGAAATTCCCTCCTTTGCCTCGCCGAGCCCACGCGAGGTTGCCGCGGTGATCGCCAACATGACGTGTTTCGTGAGCGCCGACTGCGGAATCATGCATCTGGCCAGCGCCAGCGGGACCCCGACGATTGGACTGTTCTCGGTCACGGACGCTTCGAGGTACGCCCCCTACGGCCACGGCAGCGGCGCGCTCGACACCAACGAAAAGAGTCCGGAAGCCGTGGCCCGGGAGGCGAGCATGCTGATACGGAAAATCCGGGCGGGAGCCGCCGTCGGTCCTCGTGACTGCTTCCACGGCGTCCGGTTTGGCCCCGAGGGCACGGCATGAGCCAGTCCCGCAAACCCGCCACCGCCCGTATCCGCCCAGGCGGGTCTCGCCGATGATCCTGGTCACCGGCGGCGCCGGATTCATCGGCTCGAACATCGCGGCCGCACTGAGCGAGCGCGGCGAGCGCGTGGCGGTTTGCGACTGCTTCGGGGACCAGGGCAAATGGCGAAACCTCGCCAAGGCCGAGCTGGATGACGCATTCCATCCGGACGACCTGGCGACGTGGCTGGCACGGCATCGCGACCGGGTGCAAGCAGTGATCCACATGGGCGCTGTTTCGGACACCAGCGCCACGGACGCGGACCTGGTGGTGCGCACCAACTTCGGGCTGTCCGGCAGCCTGTGGCAGTGGTGCGCGCAACACGGCAAGCGGTTCGTGTACGCGTCGTCGGCCGCGACGTACGGCGGCGGCGAAGCGGGCTACGACGATGACGCGTCGCCGGAGGCACTCGCGCGACTGCGGCCGCTGAACCTGTACGGCTGGAGCAAGCACCTGTTCGACCGGCGTGTCGCGCGCGGGGTGGAGAGCGGGGAAAGCGTGCCGGCACAGTGGGCGGGCCTCAAGTTCTTCAACGTGTACGGCCCCAACGAGTACCACAAGGGCGCGATGCAGAGCGTGGTCGCCCGCGCCTACCCTGGCGCGGCACGCGGCGACGAGGTGGCACTGTTCAAGTCCTGCCGTCCGGACGTCGCGGACGGCGAGCAGCAGCGCGACTTCGTGTACGTGGGGGACTGCGTCGACGTGGTGCTGTGGCTGCTCGACCACCCTTCGGTCAACGGCATCTTCAACGTCGGAACCGGCAAGGCCAGCAGTTTTGCCGACCTCATGCGGGCCCTGTTCGCCGCGACCGGCCAGCCGGAGCGCATCGTCTACCGCGACATGCCGGAAACGCTGCGAAGGCAGTACCAGTACTTCACCGAGGCGCGGGTCGATCGCCTGCGCGCGGCCGGTTTCACCCGGCCTTTCAAGTCAATCGAGGAAGGCGTGCGGCTGTATGTCGAACATTTCCTGTCGCAACCGGATCGGTATCGCTGAGGCTCCATGCACGCTCGCATTCGGCACGTGGTCCTCGACCGCGACGGCGTCTTGAACGCCGAGCCGCGCGATGGCGGCTATGTCACGGACTGGTCGCAATGGCAATGGCTTCCGGGCGCGCTCGAAAGCCTCGCGATGCTGAGTTCGAGCGGTCTATGCATCTCGGTCGCGACCAACCAATCCTGCGTCGGCCGCGGCTTGCTCGCGCGCGATCGACTCGACGCCGTGCATGCCCGCATGCTCGAAGAAGCGGCGCGGGCGGGAGGCATCATCAATCACCTGTTCGTCTGTCCACACGCCCCTGCCAGCGGTTGCGGCTGTCGCAAGCCTGCGCCGGGCCTGCTTCGCGACGCAGTGGAAGCAACCGGAATAGCGCCGTGCGAAACGATCGTTCTGGGCGACGACCTCCGCGACCTCCAGGCGGCAAGCGCGGCCGGAATGCCTGCAGCCTTGGTGCGGACCGGGAAAGGCGCGTCGACCGAGGCATCGATCATCGAGAACGAGGTGCCTGTTTTCGACGATATCCATGAGTTCACGATTGCGCTCCTTTCCGACTCGATTGCTCCCGTGAGACCGAGGAACCCATGAACATCCGCTCGATATTCGAGGAACACAACACGGTGATGCGCGCGGCTGCGGAGCTTTCGCCCTCGCTCGAGGAAGCCGCCGCCATCCTCCAGAGTTGCCTCGCATCCGGGCACAAGATTCTCGTGTGCGGCAATGGCGGCAGCGCCGCGGCGGCGCAGCACTTCGCCGCCGAGCTGGTCTGCCGATTCAGCGAGAATCGGCGCGCACTGGCGGCGATCGCCCTTACCGCGGACACGGTGACGCTGACCGCGACCGGAAACGATTTCGGCTTTGACCGCGTGTTTGCGCGCCAGGTCGAGGCGCTCGCGGCACCCGGCGACGTCCTCGTGGCCATCAGCACCAGCGGAAGTTCCGCGAACGTCATTGCCGCGGCGGAGGCCGCGCGCTCGGTCCGGTGCAAGGTGATCGCCCTGACCGGGGAAGGCGGTGGCGCGCTCGCGCAAGTGGCGGACCTTGCGTTGAGGTCGCCCTCACAGGTCGTGGCGCGCGTCCAGGAGGTCCACGATGTTTGCATCCATGCGCTCGCGCAAGCGCTGGAAGCCAGCGTCATTGGATAGCCCGGCCATGGACCGACAAGACGAGGCGCCCGACGAAGCTTCCCTGGCCGGGATCTTCCGCCGCGCGCGCGAGCTCACGGTGTGGGTGGTCGGCGACATCATGCTCGATGAGTACGCGATCGGCGACGTCGCCCGCATCTCGCCGGAAGCGCCCATCCCGGTGGTCCGCGTCCAGCGCCTCGAGGACCGCCTGGGTGGCGCCGCCAACGTGGCCCGACAAGTCGCGACGCTGGGCGCCCGGGTGAGCCTCGCGGGTCTGGTCGGCGGGGACGCGGCGGGGGACCGCGTTGTCGAACTGTGCAAGGACTCGGGCATCGATGGACGCGCGCTGCGCCACGTCGCGCGGCGACCGACCACTCGCAAGTTGCGCGGGCTCGCGCGCAACCAGCAACTGGTTCGACTCGATTGGGAGGACACCACGCCGTGCCCGGTGGAGGAAGCGGAGGCGATCATCGAACGCCTGCAGCAAGGGCCCGGCCCGGACGTCATCATCCTGAGCGACTATGCGAAGGGGGTGATCACCCCAGGGCTCGTCGAACGCCTTCGCGCAATTGCCGCAAGCGCGGGCGCCTGCATTGCCGTCGATCCGAAACAGCGCGATTTCAGCGCCTACCGGGGCGCCCGCGTAGTGACGCCGAACGTGCACGAACTGGAGCGCGCCGCGGGTCGGGTGTTCGACCCGGACGACACCGCGTCCATCGCCGCCTGCGCGCAATCGCTGGCGCTGGAGGTCGGCGCCGAGGCGCTGGTCGTCACCCGCGGCGGGCGCGGCATGCTGGTGACCCCGGCACACGGCCCGCATCACGCCATTTCGGCACGCGGGCGTTCCCTCTTCGACCCGACGGGGGCGGGCGACACGGTGGTGGCGGTCCTGGCGACAATGCTCGCAGCCGGTGCGACGCTGGTCGAGGCCGCGACCATCGCCAACGCGGCGGCCGGCATCGCCGTCAGCAGGATCGGTGCAGTCAGCGTCACGCCGGACGAAATCGTGCGCTTCATGCGCGGCGAGCGGACCCACAAAGTGATGGGCACCGGCGAACTCGCGGCAGCCGTAGACCGGTGGCGCCTGGCCGGCAAGCGCATCGTGCTCACCAACGGATGCTTCGACCTGCTCCACGCCGGCCATCTTTCGCTCTTGCACCAGGCGGCGCAGCACGGAGATGTCCTGATCGTCGCGATCAACAGCGACGCTTCCGTGCGCCGGCTCAAGGGACCCGAGCGACCGCTCGTCTCCGAGCGCGAGCGCGCCGCGATGCTGGCGGCGCTCGACTGCGTCGATGCCGTCACGGTGTTCGTCGAGGACACCCCCGCGGAACTGCTGCAGGCCGTGCGCCCCGACGTCCTGGTGAAAGGCCAGGACTACAGGGCCGAACAGGTTGTGGGACGGGACCTGGTGGAATCCAGTGGCGGATGCGTCGTGCTCGTGCCGCTGGTGCCGGGGAAGTCCACGACCGCATTGATCGACCAGATCATGCAGCACGGCGGGAATGGCGGAAATTGAGCCTTCGCGGGCGTGCTTCGCGTCACCTCGCGATCGTCCGGCTCAATTCCCCGCAATCGCCATGGCATGGTTGAACGTTGCGCTTGGCCGCATCGCCACGCCGACCTTGTCCATGTCGGGGCGGTAATAGCCACCGAGTTCCACCGGGTTTCCCTGCGCACCGTTGAGCTCGGCGACGATCGTGTCCTCGTCGGCCTCCAGCCGATCGGCCAGCTCGCGGAAGGTCGCGGCAAGTCCGGTGTCGTCCTTCTGGTCGGCGAGGGCTCGCGCCCAATACATCGCCAGATAGAAATGGCTGCCGCGGTTGTCCAGCTCGCCGGCCTTGCGCGATGGCGACTTGTCGGTTTCGAGGAAGCGGCCGGTGGCCTCGTCCAGCGCCTGGGCCAGCACTTTCGCGCGCGGGTTGCCGCAGGTGCGCGCGAGGTGATCCAGCGAGGCGCCGAGCGCCAGGAATTCACCGAGCGAATCCCAGCGCAGATGGTTCTCGGCCACGAACTGCTGGACGTGCTTGGGCGCCGAACCGCCCGCGCCGGTTTCGAACAGCCCGCCGCCCGCCATCAGCGGCACGATCGAAAGCATCTTGGCGCTGGTGCCGAGCTCCATGATCGGGAACAGGTCGGTCAGGTAATCGCGCAGCACGTTGCCGGTGACCGAGATGATGTCCTCACCGTCGCGGATGCGCGCGAGCGAATGCCGCATCGCGTCTTCCGGCCCGAGGATGCGAAGGTCGAGCCCGGAGGTGTCGTGATCCCCGAGGTAGCGCTCGACCTTCCGGATCACCTCGGCATCGTGCGCGCGATTTTCGTCCAGCCAGAACACCGCCGGTGTATCGGAGATGCGCGCACGCGACACCGCCAGCTTCACCCAGTCGGCGATGGGAGCGTCCTTGGTCTGGCACATCCGCCAGATGTCGCCGGCTTCCACCGCGTGCGTGAAAATCGTGTTGCCGTCCTGGTCGACGACGCGCACGGTCCCGTCGACGGGAATCTGGAAGGTCTTGTCGTGCGAACCGTATTCCTCGGCCTTGTCCGCCATCAGCCCGACATTCGGCACGCTGCCCATGGTGGCCGGATCGAATGCGCCGTTGGCCTTGCAGTCCTCGATCATCACCTCGTAGATGCCGGCGTAGCTGCGGTCGGGGATCACGGCCTTGCAATCCTGGCGCTCGCCGTCGGCATTCCACATCTTGCCGGAGTCG
>JAICJG010000044.1 GCA_025928585.1 Rhodanobacteraceae bacterium | reverse complement strand
GCGGAAGGATCGCCGCGGAAGTCCATGGCCATCTTGTCGATCTCGTCCAGCATGAACATCGGATTGCGGGTGCCGACCTTGGCCATGTTCTGGATGATGCGGCCGGGCAGCGAACCGATGTAGGTGCGGCGGTGGCCGCGGATCTCTGCCTCGTCGCGCACGCCACCCAGACTCTGACGCACGAACTTGCGGTTGGTCGCGCGCGCGATCGAATGCCCGAGCGAGGTCTTGCCGACGCCGGGCGGACCGACCAGGCACAGGATCGGACCCTTGATCTTGTTCACGCGCTGCTGCACGGCGAGGTATTCGAGGATCCGTTCCTTGACCTTCTCGAGCCCATAGTGGTCCTCGTCGAGCACCTGTTCGGCCACTCGCAGGTCCTTGCGCACCTTGCTGCGCTTCTTCCACGGCACGCTGGTCATCCAGTCGAGGTAGTTGCGCACCACGGTGGCTTCCGCCGACATCGGCGGCATCTGCTTCAGCTTGTTGAACTCGGCCTTGGCCTTGGCGAGCACCGGCTTCGGCATGCCGGCCTGCTCGATCTTCATGGCCAGCGCGTCGATTTCGTTGCCGCCTTCCTCGATGTCGCCCAGTTCCTTCTGGATCGCCTTCATCTGTTCGTTGAGGTAGTACTCGCGCTGGCTCTTCTCCATCTGGGTCTTGATGCGCCCGCGGATCCGCTTCTCGACCTGCTGGAGGTCGAGCTCGCTTTCGACGAGGCCGATCAGCATTTCGGTACGCGCGCCGACCGCGATGGTTTCGAGCACCTTCTGCTTGTCGGTGAGACGGACCGAGAGATGCGCGGCGATCGAATCGGCGAGCCGCGACAGATCGTCGATGCCGGACAGCCCCGTCAGGACCTCGGGCGGCAATTTGCGGCTCTGGCGCACCAGTTGTTCGAACAATCCGATCAACATCCGCGCGGCGGTCTCCAGCTCGCTGGCGGGCCGATCGAAAACCGGCTGCAACGAGACGGCCTCGGCACGCAACATGCCGTCGGTCTCGAAACAACGATGCAACTGCGCGCGGGACTGGCCTTCGACCAGTACCTTGACGGTACCGTCCGGCAACTTCACCAGTTGCAGCAGGCTGCCGATGGTGCCGATCGCGTTCAGATCGTTCTCGCCCGGATCGTCGGTTTCCGGCTGCTTCTGCGCGAGCAGCAGGATGCGGCGGTCGCCTTCCATCGCCGCCTCCAGCGCCTTCATCGACTTCTCACGGCCGACGAACAGCGGAATCACCATGTGCGGATACACCACCACGTCGCGCAGCGGCAGTACTGGCAGCTCGACGGTGACGGGCAGGGTTTGGGACGTTTCGGTTGGCATGTCGACTTCTAGGATCCGGGATTGCGCAAAGGCCCGCGTTGCGGGCGTCGAGATGAGAATGGAGGCGGCGCGCCACCGGATCAAGCACCCGGCAGCAGTTCCGCTGGCAACGGCGAACGGGGGTACTTCTCGTTTCGGCAAAAAGTACCCAGGAAACATCACGCCCGTGGCGGTGCAGCGCCGGGATATCGAGTGAGGCGAGCAGTCATCCCATGACGCGCCCGCCCGCGCGTGGCGATCGCGGGTGCGGCTGCGGCACCGCCAACGGCGACGGTTGCCCCTCCCCGCCCATCGGCCATCCATGGCATGCATCGTGGCAAGTGGCGGCACCGCAGGTCATGGATGACCGGCAACGAAGCAGGGCTTTTCGCGCGCCCTTGCACGTCGCCGAGCATTGCGGCGCCAAGCGGGAGCAAGGCACGCATGTCCGAGCACAAGGACGTGCAAGTTCGCGCCGGCCCGCTCGGCGCGGGAAGCGCAGGGAAGTTTCGGCAACACGAGGTTCCCGAAACCGCGGGGCGCCTGGCTTGGGTTATTTCCCCGCAAGGAAAGCAATCCGCGCGTGGAGGCGCGCGGAATTAAGACAGGGACGTCGAATTCGTCAATGCGTGCGCGAATCCGGATCTTCACGCGGCGCAATGGCCTTTGGTGACTTTCTTATTACTCGCCCATCTGCTTCTGCAGGTGCTCGCGGCGCTCCTGCGCATCCAGCGACAGCGTGGCGATGGGGCGCGCCTCGAGGCGCTCCAGGCCGATCTCCTCGTCGGTTTCCTCGCAGAACCCGTAGCGACCTTCTTCGATCTTGCGCAAGGCCTTCTCGATCTTGGAGATCAGCTTGCGGTAGCGGTCGCGGGTGCGCAGTTCCAGCGAGTTCTCGGTTTCGCGGGTCGCCCGTTCGGCGTCGTCGCCGACGTCACGGACTTCCTCGCGCAGGTTTTCCATCGTCTGGCGGGATTCCTCGACGAGCTGGTCGCGCCAATCCTTCAGCTTCTGGCGAAAATACGCCAGCTGCTTCGGGTTCATGTACTCCTCGCCGGGGCCCGGGCGGTAACCCGCCGGCAGGTCGATGTTCACCGTCGCGGGCAAGGCATAACGGCCGTCCTCGCGAGTAATGGTCTGCTCGTCACCGCCCGCGACGCTGAGGCGGGCGGCCACGCCGCCTGCAGGCCGCTGATGCACTCGCTTGCGCGGCGCCGGGTGCTGGCGGGATTCGCGGGCTGCCACGTCGGCGTTCGATACCGCCGGGGCGGGGACCGAGACCGCCCTCGGGCTCGCCGATTTGCGCGACACCGCGGCCTTCTTGGCCGCGCGCGATTCACTTGCCTTCTTCGGCGCCTGTGTCCGGGCCGCCTTTTTCGCGGCCGGCGCCCTGGTCGCCGGCTTGGCGGTGCGCGTCGTGGCCCTGGCGACCTTCTTGGACGCCACCGACTTCCGCTTCACTGCCGGAGCGGCTGCGGCTTTCTTCGCGGGCGACCGGGCCCCGGCCTTGGCGGGAGCCTTGCCCGCCGGCCTTGCCGCCGCTTTGTTGGCGGCACCGGTCTTCTTGGCCGGGGAAACCGCTTTTCCGTCACCGCGCCGGGCGGCGCCGTGTTTCGATTTTGCCATGTCCCTTGCACTCGAAAGTTGTGGAGATGCGACCGCGTGTTATAGCGTAGTCGTTCCGGCCGGGCAACCGATTTCGACGGCATGCGCGGCAGGTGCCATTCATCCTCCGGCCATCCTCTTGACCCGTGTCCTGCTCTTCCTCATCGCGCTGTACAAGCGCCTGCTGAGCCCTTTTCTCGGAGCGCATTGCCGCTTCCACCCGAGTTGCTCGACCTACGCCCGCATCGCGATCGCACGTTTTGGCCCGTGGCGCGGCAGCCTGCTGGCGGGATGGCGTATCCTGCGCTGCCAGCCGCTCTGCGAAGGTGGCCTGGATCCCGTACCCGAATCCTTCACGCTGTCCCGCTGCCGGCACCGTGAGGGAGCCGAATAAACTGTCGCATCCGGTACGCGCCGGAAGGTTCCATGCCTCGAGCCTCCGCACCATTTGCCAGGCAGCGTGGCCGCCACCTTCGATTCATGGCGTGAGGCGCCGCCGTCGCGCGTTTGCGGATTCGTTCGTCCCGAGGAACAAGCAATGCCCGATTGGCTGATCAAGAACGCCGAACTCGTCAACGAAGGCCGCCGGTTCGAGGCGGACCTGCGCATCCGCGGCGAACGGATCGAGGCCATCGGGCCGGACCTCCCGGGGCGCGCGGGCGAACAGGTGTTCGATGCCGCAGGCCTCTGGCTCCTGCCGGGCATGATCGACGACCACGTGCACTTTCGGGAACCCGGCTACACCGCGAAAGCCGACATCCGCTCGGAATCGCGCGCGGCGGTCGCGGGCGGCGTCACCAGCTTCTTCGATATGCCCAACACCCGGCCGGCAACGTTGACGCACGCGCTCCTCGAAGACAAGTACGCGATCGCCTCGCATTCCTCGCCGGCCAATTTCGCGTTCTATTTCGGCGCCAGCAACGACAACCTCGACGCCATCCGCGCACTCGACCCGCGCACGGTTCCGGGCACCAAGGTGTTCCTCTGCGAATCGACCGGCAACCTGTGCGTGAACGATCCTGCCACCCTTGAAGACCTGTTCCGCGATTCACCGGTCACGGTTCTTGTGCATGCCGAAGACAGCCGCATCATCCACGCCAACCTCGACCGCGCAAAGGCCGAGTACGGCGACGACATTCCGATGCGGTTGCACCCCGAGATCCGCTCCCGCGAGGCCTGCCTCGAATCGACCAAGTGGGCGGTCGCGACCGCCCGGCGACATGGCACCCGGCTGCACGTGCTGCACGTCTCGACTTCCGACGAACTCGCGTTGTTCGAACCGGGCCGCACGGCGGACAAGCGCATCACGGCCGAAACCTGCGTCCATTTCCTCAAGTTCTGCGACGCCGACTACGCGACGTTCGGAGGCAGGATCAAGTGCAACCCGGCGATCAAGACGGCGTCCGATCGCAGCGCCCTCACCGAGGCATTGGCGGATGGGCGCCTCGACATCCTCGCCACCGATCACGCTCCGCATCTCCAGTCGGAGAAAGCCAACCCCTACACCGGTTGCCCGTCCGGAATCCCGCTGATCCAGTTCGCGCTGCAATCCGCGCTGGAGCACGTATTCGATGGCAGGATGGCGCTGGAACGGCTGGTCGAAACGACCTCG
Organism: Rhodanobacteraceae bacterium; assembly: GCA_025928585.1. GTDB lineage: Bacteria > Pseudomonadota > Gammaproteobacteria > Xanthomonadales > Rhodanobacteraceae > 66-474. The sequence continues at coordinate 17,625 of JAICJG010000044.1, read as the reverse complement.
CACGCGCCCGCGACGCTGTTCGCGATCCGCGAGCGGGGCTATCTGCGCGAAGGCTGGTTCGCCGACCTCGTCCTGGTCGATCCGCGCAAGCCGCAGACGGTCAGCCGCGAGCAGGTCCTCTCGAAGTGCGGCTGGTCGCCGTTCGAGGGCGACACCTTCCGCGCCAGCATCGCCGCGACGTTCGTCAACGGAAACCTGGCGGCGCGCGACGGCCAGCCGCTCGCTGCGCCACCGGGGATGCGCCTTGCATTCGAGCGCGGATAGAAGCGCGCGCACACGCGATGAACGCGGGCACGCCCTACGCGAAAGACTTGCTCACTTCCGCCACCGCATCATGGGCATGCAGGCTCTCGTGGTGCGACGCGACGATGCGGTAGCCGGCGATGCGCTCATCGGCATCCAGCGCGGTGCGGATTCGGCGGGCGGCGTCCTCGCAAAACATCAGGTTTTCCGCATTCAACCGGGCGAAGGCCTGCTCATCCTCCCTTTTCACCGCACCCTGGACCGGGGTCGCCAGCGCGCGTTCGACCGCGTCGATCAACTCGGCAACCGGCAAGTCGAAGCCCGGTGCGAGGCGCACCACGACGCTTGCCGTGCTTCGCTGCGAATGCGGCGTCGCCGCCATGCCGCGCTCGCCCTCCAGCCATGCCCCGATCGCGCGACGGCTCGGCACGGCGTCCACGAAATCTTCCTCGAAGCGCTGCCGATTGAGCTGCCGCGACAATGCCGCCGAAGCGGGACAGGTCGATGAATACGTGACGTCGCAGCCCAGTTGCAGGCTGAAATGACCGTCCTGCAATTGCGCCTCGATCGTTACGGGATAGCTGCGCCAGCCGGTGTTGTCGCTCGCCAGCGCCCGGCGCTTCACCATCTGCGCGTGCTCGATGCGCAAGCGGGCACTGCCGGACAGGTCCGCGTGCGAGGCAACCAGCGCGTGCAACAGGCTGCATAATCCGGACGGCGTCAGGGTCTGCCCGGCGAGCGAACGCTCGAGTGCGAGGTACAGCCGCGACATGTGGATTCCGCGCGCCGATGGCTCGCGAAGGTCGACCTGCACCGCGACCCGCGCGGGCACCGTGAGGGCGCCGCCCTGCCCGTCGGGGCAGCGCAAGGGCAATTCAATCCCCCGCATCCCGACCCAGTCCAGCGCGCCACGCGCGGCAGGCTCGGCGAGGCTGGCGACGTCGGGCAGGCGTACGTTGTCTGGGTCGCTGGTCATGCCTTCGCTTCGCTGTGGGGCCCCGCGCGCCACGTGCGGGCGGCGCGCCAGGATTTCAACCAGGCGCCGAAGCCGGGGGCCGGCGCACGCAGCGCGGCCAGGGGATCCTCCGCTTTGGCGGCGCGCCCGAGATTCCGCAGGTCGCGCGGCAGCGCGATCGCGCGAAACAGGGTCAAGGCGCCTGGCATTCCTGCCGCTTCGGCCAGCGAATCATGCAGCAACTGCGCGTAATCGCGCAGCGCGGCGCGCCGGGCCGGGCTCGCGCTCGCCAGCGCCTCGATGGTGAGGCCGTGGCGCGCCAGGAGGTTCATCGGCAACGGCGAGCGCCCCTGCCCGACCTCGGCCAGCAAGGCGCGAAGGTCCGCGATGAGGTACCCGAGGGCGCTCACGGCTTGCGCGCGCGCAACCTCAGCCGACGGCCCGAACCAGACGCGGGCTTCCAGTTCCGCAGTCGCCGCCGCCAGCGGAGCGGCCGCCCGCCGCTGTGCGGCGAAGTCCGCGGAGGGCGGCGCGCCCACCAGCAACAGAGCGGCATCGACGACTGCCGTCCAGCATGGCAATGGCACTGCGCGAACCCGTGCATCGGCAAACAGCGATTGCGTCAATGGGTGGCGCGACTCGCCCTCGGCCGCGTGCTGCAGCTCCTCGCGCCACCAACCCAGCTTGGCCATCGCGACCTGCGGCTCGCGCACTTCGCGCACGGCCTTCCACCACTCGTGCACGAGCGCAGCGCAAGCGCCGTAGCGGACCCGCTCGGCCGGGCCGAGGAACAGCCACGCGTAGGTTCGCAGCGGGTCCGCTTCCCGCCACGCTGAGAGGTAATCATCGAGGCCGCCATCGCTCACGCGCGATCCAGCCAGCCCGACAGTTGATCCGCGTCGATCGCGATGGCGTCCGGACGCCAATCGCGCGGGTCGGCGCCATCGAGATAGCCCCAGCCCGCCACCACCGTATACAGTCCGGCTTCGCGACCCGCCTGGATGTCGCGTGGATCGTCGCCCACGAACAGGCACTGCGCCGGCATCACCCCGGCCAGTTCGCAGGCGTGCCGGACTGGCGCCGGATCGGGTTTGCGCCGGGCCAGCGTGTCGCCGCCGACCACCGCCGCCACCCGCTGCTCGCAACCGAGCGCAGCGAGTATCAACGCGACCAGGTGGCCCGCCTTGTTGCTGACGATGCCCCAGCGGATCGCGTGCGCCTCGAGTTTGTCGAGCAGCTCCGCGACGCCGGGGAAAAGCCGGGTGTGGCGCATTCCGGTCGCGATGTACAAGTCGAGGAAGCGCGGCAGGACCGCGTCGATCGCCGCCGGGTCGTCGCCGAAGCCCCGGGCCAGCACTGCGCGCGCGCCGCGCGACACGGTTTCGCGCACAACGCCGAATTCCGGCGGCGCCGTGTCATGCTCGGTGCACAGCGCGGCCAACGCGTCGTACATGTCACGCGCCGAATCGGCGAGCGTCCCGTCGAGGTCGAAGAACACTCCCGCCAACGGTTGCGGCAGCGGCTTCATGCCGCGGACCGGGAGGCGCAAACCAGGTAATTCACCGCCGTGCGTCGGGTCAGTGATGCCTTGCGTGACAACGGGTTATATGCGATCCCCGAGATTTCATCCAGCACCAGACCGGACCGCCGCAGAAGTGCGGCCAGTTCGGAGGGGCGCAGGAACCTGCGGTAGTCGTGGGTGCCGCGGGGCAACAGGCGGGCGACGTATTCGGCGCCGACGATGGCAGCGAGGAAGCTTGCCGGCGTGCGGTCGAGGGTCGACAGGAACAGCTTTCCGCCCGGGCGCAGGAGCGAGGCGAGGTCACTGACCAGTGCAGCGGGATCGGGTACGTGTTCGATCAACTCCATGCAGCAGACGGCATCGAACGCGGCGGGCTGCGCCGCGGCGAGCTCCCGCGATGAACACAGCCGGTACTCGATGTCGAGCGGCACCGGGAGGTTTGCGTTGGTTTCGTGCAGATGCAGCGCGGCCACCTCGATGACCTCGGGTGCGAGGTCGATCGCGGTCACCCGCGCGCCAGCCCTGGCCAGCGTCTCGCTCAACAAGCCGCCGCCGCAACCGACGTCGGCCACGCGCGCGCCATGCAATGCCACCCGCCGGGCCACGAAGTCGAGGCGAACCGGGTTCAGGTCGTGCAGCGGACGCGATTCGCCATCCGGATCCCACCACCTGGCGGCGAGCTTGCCGAACCGGGCGAGCTCTTCGGGGTCCGCGTTGTGCGGCGCACTGTTCACTTCGTATTACTCACCAAAAGCCGGATCTGTCCACGATGAACGCAAATAAACCCGAATAAAAGAAAGGAGAAGATTCGGCTTCTGCTGTATTTGCGTGCTTCGCGTTGTTTGCGGACTGTTTGCTTTTTCCGCTCTATCAAAGCGCGGCGATGCGTTCGCGCCAGCGGCGGGTCTTCTCCAGCACGCCGGCAAGGTCGAAGTCGACCAACTGGCCGGTTTCCAGTTTGCGCCGGCCATCGATCCACACGTCGCTGACCTGGCGGCGCGACACCGCGTAGGCAAGCTGCGAAAGTACATTGTAGAGCGGTTGGGTTTCGACCTCATCCATCCGCACCGCGACGAGATCGGCGCGCTTGCCGGCCTCGATCGAGCCGACGCGGTCCTCCATCCCGAGCGCCCTTGCGCCATTCAGGGTGGCGGCGCGCAGCGCGAATGCATCGTCGAAGGCAGCCGCGTCGTTGGCGACGGCCTTGGCGAGCAAGGCCGCACTGCGCAGTTCGCCGAACATGTCGAGGTCGTTGTTGGACGCGCAGCCGTCGGTGCCGAGCGCGAGGGTGACCCCGCCGCGCCGCAGCTTCTCCGCCGGACAGAACCCCGATGCGAGCTTGAGGTTCGATTCGGCGCAATGCACGACCGCCACACCCGCCTCGGCGCACACGGGGATCTCGGCATCGCTGACCTGGGTCATGTGCACCGCGATCAACCGGTCGTTCACCAGTCCGAGCCGCTGCAAACGCTGCATCGGACGCAGCCCGTGTTCCCTGCGGCAGTCGTCGACTTCCTTTGCGGTTTCCATCAAGTGCAGGTGGACCGGCAGGTCGAGCTGGTCCGAGAGCGTGCGGATGCGTTCGAACGAGGCGTCGGCCACCGTGTAGGGTGCGTGCGGCGCGAACGCGGCGCCGATCAGCGGATCGCCGCGCAAGTCATCCTGCACGGCGAGCGCCCGATCGAAGTACTCGTCGCGGGTCTGCGCCCAGGCGCTCGGAAATTCGACGAGCGGCAAACCGATCCGGGCGCGAAAACCGTGCGCCCGGTACGCCGCCGCCTGCGCGTCGGGAAAGAAATAGTTTTCGTTGCAGCAGGTGGTGCCGCCGCGCAGCATCTCGGCAATCGCGAGTTCCACGCCGTCGCGCACGAAGTCCGGGCCGATGACCTTGGCCTCGACCGGCCAGATGTGCTGCTGGAGCCACGTCATCAGCGGCAGGTCATCCGCCAGCCCGCGCAGCAGGATCATCGGGTTGTGGGTATGCGCGTTGACCAGCCCCGGGATCAGCACATGCTCCGGCAAATCGACGCGTTCGCGTGGCGCGTACTTCGCATCGGCCTTGTCGCGTGGCAGCACATCGACGATGGTGCCGGCCTCGACCGCCACCGCGTGGCCTTCCAGGACGCTGCGATCGGGTTCGACCGGCACGATCCAGCGAGCGGTGAGCAGGAGGTCGATGTGGCGAACGTGCCCGGCTGCATCCTCGGTCATGCCGATCTGCCCTTGTTCGTCATTACAGACTGCATCCTGCCGTCTGCCCCAACGGGCCGTCGGCCAAGCCGACGTTCGCTTCGGCATCCTGCCTACGCAGTCCGGCGCTTGTTCGCGCCGCCATCCGCTACGCGGATTTGCTGCGAATCAATCACTTCACGCGGCTGACGTACTCGCCAGTCCGGGTGTCGACCTTGATCACTTCATCCTGGTTGACGAACAGTGGCACGCGCACGGTGGCGCCGGTTTCGAGCTTGGCCGGCTTGCCGCCGCCACCCGAAGTGTCGCCGCGCAGCCCGGGATCGGTCTCAACGATCTTCAGCTCCACGAAGTTGGGCGGAAGCACCGAAAGCGGCGTGCCGTTCCACAGCGTCACGATGCATTCCTCCTCGCCCTTCAGCCATTGCGCTGCATCGCCTACCGCATTCTTGTCGGCGGTGTGCTGCTCGAAGCTGCCGGGATCCATGAAGTGCCAGAACTCGCCGTCGTTGTAGAGGTACTGCATGTCGGTATCGACCACGTCGGCGCCTTCGACCGTGTCGGTCGACTTCATGGTCTTTTCGGTGGTGCGGCCATTCTTCAGGTTGCGGATCTTGATGCGCGTGAACGCCTGGCCCTTGCCGGGCTTGATGAACTCGGCGCCGACAATCACGTAGGGATCGCCGTCGACGATGATCTTCAGACCGTTCTTGACGTCGTTGAGACCATAGCTGGCCATGTTGCATGCTCCCTCGATACGGCTCGCCCCCGGAGCTGCGGCCACAACCCGGCGGTTGACCTAGAATGGCGGGTCCACCGGGCCCTCGGCGCCGGCGACGGACCCGCCATGATAACCGCAATCAGCCAAACCACGCACCCGTTTCCGGACTGGCGCCAGGCGCTGCGCGAAGCGGTCACCGATCCGCACGAGCTGCTGGCACTGGTAGGCCTGGCCGAACTTGCCGAGCGCCTGCCTCCCGGCGACGCCGGTTTCGCCTTGAAGGTGCCGCGCGGATTCGTGGCGCGGATGCGATACGGCGATCCGGCCGACCCGCTGCTGCTGCAGGTGCTTCCCCAGCTCGCCGAGTGCGAGGATGTGCCGGGCTTCGTCGACGATGCCGTCGGCGACCTCGGTGCCGTCGCGGGGCATGGCGTGCTGCACAAGTACGAGGGACGCGCGCTGTTGATCGCCGCGGGCAGTTGCGCGATCAACTGCCGCTACTGCTTCCGCCGTCACTTCCCGTATGCGGAGGAACTCGCTGCCTCGCATGCCTGGGGCGAAGCCCTCGCTTGCCTTTCGCAAGACACCTCGATCCGCGAGGTGATCCTTTCCGGCGGCGATCCGCTGGTGCTTTCGACACAAAAGTTGACAGACTTCACCGATGCCCTGCACGACCTCCCGCACGTGCAGCGCCTGCGCCTCCATTCGCGGCTGCCGGTGGTGCTGCCCGAACGCATCGACGACGCATTCTGCGCGTGGCTTTCCGCCCTGCCCCTGCAACGCGTGGTGGTCGTCCACGCGAATCATCCAAACGAACTCACCGCGGACGTCGGAGCGGCCTGCGCACGCCTGCGGGGGGCCGGCGCGACCATCCTCAACCAGTCGGTGCTGCTGCGCGGTGTCAACGACGATGCCGCGACGCTGGCCGAACTTTCCGAGCGGCTGTTCGCGTCCGGGGTGCTGCCCTACTACCTGCACCAGCTCGATCGGGTGCGCGGCACGGCGCATTTCGAGGTTCCCGATACGCACGCCCGCGCCCTGGTCGAGGCCCTGCGCGACCGGCTTCCCGGGTATCTGGTCCCGCGGCTGGTGCGCGAAATCCGGGGCGAACGCTCGAAGCTTCCGCTCTGAACGCGGCTGGCGCTGCGCGGCCCGATGGGGTAAAAAGCCCTGTCGGCCGGCCGACAGGGAAACAAGACACGTCGGCTAAGATGGAAGCGTGACGGCGCGTCGGGGAGTTCTGGCGGGTCGATGTGTGCCCGGATGGAGGTCAGCGCCCTGCTGGCCCGTGCGCACGAGCATTGCAGGAGTCTCTCGCCAAAGGCCGCTCATGTTGCCCGAACCCATTACCAAGCTGATCATCGCCGAGGACGAGGCCGAGGACGCGGAGCAGATCATCAGCGTGCTGCGCAACAGCGGGATCGCGTTGCGCCCCCAGCGCGTCGCCACGGAAGAGGAGCTGGCGGCGTGTCTGGAGCTGTTCACGCCGGACCTGGTGCTGGCCAATCCAGCCTGCCGCGACGTGTCGCTCGAAACCATCGCGCGCGCACTCGATGCGACCGGCAAGGACGTCGCGTTGCTCGCGCTGACCGACCGCCTGACCGATGACACCGTCGCCAGCATCCTCGTCCACGAGAGTGTCCGCGGCATCGCGCTGCGCAACCGCCACGACCAGCTGCAGGCGGTGGTGCGCCGCGAACTGGAAGCGCTCAACACCCGCCGCAACGTCCGCAAACTCGAAGCGGCGCTGCGCGAATCCGAACGTCGCTGCGATTCGCTGCTCGATTCCTCGCGCGACCCGATCGCCTACATCCACGAGGGCACGCACGTGCGCGCGAACAACGCGTACCTCGAAATGTTCGGCTTCGGGAGTTTCGAGGATGTCGAAGGGCTGACCATCCTGGATCTCGTTGCACCCCAGCATACCGCCGATTTCAAGGACCTCCTGAAACGCCTGGCGCGCGGCGAGAAACCGCCGCCGAAACTCGACCTCGCCGCCAAGCGCGGCGACGGCAGCATCTTCGACGCGGTAATGGAATTCTCCCCCGCGACCTACGAAGGCGAGCCCTGCCAGCAGATCGTGTTCCGGCTGCCCGCTGCCGACACCGCTACCGAAGAGGAACTGCGCCGCCTCAAGACCGAAGATCCGTTGACCGGCCTCTACAACCGTGCGCACTTCCTCGAGTTGGTCGACGAAGCAGTTGCCCGCGCCATCGCCGGCGCGAGCGACCAGGCCGTGCTGCTGCTCGAACCCGACAACTACCGCGCGGTGCTGAACACGGTCGGCCTGGCCGGCGCCGACGACGTGCTGCGGCAACTGGCCGAGACCATCAAGCAGCGGTTGCGCGAATCGGATCGGGCCGGCCGGATCGGCGACCATTCGTTCGGAATCCTGCTGACCAACCATGCGCAGGCGGAGGTCCAGCAGATCGCCGAGACGCTCAGGAGCAGCGTGGAAGCCACCATCATCGAGGCAGGCGACAACTCGACCAGCCTCACCGTCAGCATCGGTGGCAGCCTGCTCGGCGAGAAAAACGCGAAGTCGCAGGTGCTGCTGTCGCTCGCCGACGACGCCCTGCGCGCGGCCTCCGGCCAGGGCGGCAACCGCATCGACATCCACGATCCCGGCGCGGCGGACAAGGCCGAGCAGGCGCGCGAACAGCAATGGCTGGACTTGCTCGATGCCGCCCTCGAGCAGGACGGCTTTGTCCTCTATTACCAGCCGATCGTGAGCCTGCAGGGCGACGGCGGCGAGTTCTTCGAGGTTCTGGTCCGCCTGCAGGGGCCGACCGAGGAGGTGATGCCCTCGCATTTCCTGCCGATCGCCGAGCGCAACAACCGCATGCTCGCAATCGACCGCTGGGTCATCGCGCATGCCATCGAGGCGCTCGCCAGGGGCGTCGGCAAACCGGAACCGACCACGCTGTTCGTCAAGCTCTCGACGCTCACCCTGCACGACGAAACGCTTGCCGACTGGGTGGACGAGAAGCTCGCCGCCACGGGCGTCAAGGCCTCGCAGCTCGTGTTCGAAGTACCCGAGTCCAAGGTGATGACTTGCCTCAAGCAGGCGCACGATTTCGTCGAGCGCTGGCGCAAGAGCGGCGGCGGCTTCGAACTCGAGCAATTCGGCTCCGGCCTCAACTCCTTCCAGACCCTGAAGCACATCGACGCCGACTACCTGAAGCTCGACCGTGCGCTCACCACCGACCTCGCCCACCACTCGGAAAACGAGCTGAAGGTGCGCGAGCTGTGTTCGCAGGCCCACGCCGCCGGCAAGCGCACCGTGGTCGAATGGATCGAGGAGGCTTCCAGCATGCCGACCCTGTTCTCGGCCGGTGTCCATTTCGCGCAAGGCAACTTCCTCGCAGCGCCGGTCCCGGAAATGCGTTACGTGACCTGACGTTCTGGACTCGGGACTCGGTACAGGCTTCGGAGGCGCGCTCGAGGAGCGCGGCGACCGGGCCGGCGGCGACCGCAATGATGCAGCGGCTGCGCACACCGGCGCGTCGTCGCTGTGGCAAGCCGCTCCGCGCGCGGGCTTGAGCCGGCCCTGCGCAGCGCTCGGGAACAGGATTCGGGCGGCTGTGGTGGAAAGTCAGGCCAAGGAACGGGCTTGGGTGAAGCGGCCAGAACGGCGCGTATGGGCAACGGGCACACGTGAAACGGCGATCATGGACGATCGCACGAATATCGCCCACACTGTGTCCATGGCCACCGCACCCCGCCCGGTTTTCGCCGCCCCGAGGCTGGCATTCGTCGCGTCCCCGTCGGACAAGGCACGCGCGGCGCGCGACCAACTGCAGCATCGCTACGGCACGGTCGAGCCGGACGACGCCGACGTGGTCGTCGCGCTCGGCGGCGATGGTTTCATGCTGCGCACGCTGCACGCGCAACTCGACCGCGGCCTGCCGGTGTACGGCATGAAGCTCGGCCGCGTCGGCTTCCTGATGAACCGCTACCTCCCGGACGAACTCCCCTCGCGGATCGCGGCGGCACGCCCGGCGGTGCTGCATCCCCTGAAAATGCACGTCACCCAGCGCGACGGGACCGAGGTCGAAGCGCTGGCCTTCAACGAAATCTCGCTGCTGCGCCAGACCAACCAGGCGGCCCACATCGAAGTTGCCCTGAATGGGGAGGTGAAACTCGCCAACCTGATCTGCGACGGCTTGCTGGTTGCGACACCCGCCGGTTCCACCGCCTACAACCTTTCCGCGCATGGGCCGATCCTGCCGCTGGACGCCAACGTCCTGGCGCTGACCCCGATCAGTCCGTTCCGTCCGCGCCGCTGGCGCGGCGCGCTGCTGCCGTTCGCGACCGAAGTCGGCCTGCGCACGCTCGAACCCGGGCACCGCCCGGTCAGCGCCACCGCCGATTTCCACGAGGTGCGGAACGCCGTGACGATCTGCGTGCAGCAGGCGCGCACGCGAGCCATCACCCTGCTGTTCGACCCCGAACGCAGCCTCGAGCAGCGGATCCTCGACGAGCAGTTCGAGTTGTGAACGATCGCGCGAGTGTCGTGGTCGCCGGACGGCTTCTCGACGATCCCTTGGCCCCGGCCTCCGAACGGCCACGCCCGATCCGAAGCTGACCTGCGACACCCCGGGGCGCCCAGGCGGATCCCGCCGGGGGAGTCCAACGGCTCGCGTCAGCCAAGCTCCGGGTACCCGCCCCCCGACACCGCAGTTCACCGCTCGTCATCGCGGGCTGATGCATCGGGACCGCCGATGCTTTCCCGCTGGCGGGATGACGGCTCGCGCGCGGCTGCCGGAGTTGGCACACAAAATGCTTAACGTTAACGCGTCCCTGTCCGAAGTAAGGCCAGCCAGTGCGCGGGAACTTACCTCAGCTCCGACCGAACTCCAAGTTCAAGCGTCTGCTGCCGCTTGGGTATGCGCTTGCCGCCATCGTGGCGATCATACTGTTCTTCATGTGGGCGGCCCTGCAGGGGCAGACCGCGCTCGCAGGAGCGCTCAACGGCGAGAGCATGTGGTCGAAGGCCCAGAATCGGGCGACGTTCGACCTGTTGGCCTATGCCGGGAGCGGCAACCAGGCCGACTATGCCGATTTCCAGCGCAACTATCGGGTGGTGGTGGCATACAACTCGGCGCGCGACCAGGTCCTGTCCGGACATTTCGATTACCGGCACGTGGTCGCCACACTGCACCGCGCGTACATGATGCCGGTGTCGATTCCCAGCATCATTTTCGTCTTCCACCACTTTGCGAACGCACCCTACATGCGTGACGCGCTGAGGGAGTGGCACGCGAGCGATGCGTTCGTCGCCGAACTGGGCGAGATCGCCGACAGCCTGCATCGCCAATATTCCACGCACCGGGTCGACCCTTTCAAAATCGCCGGCCAGATCCACCGCATCGCCGCGATCAACAAATCCGTGCAGCAGACCACCAACGAGTTTTCCGTGACCCTCGCCCAGGGTTCGGTGGTCTTCGCGAAGGTGGTGTCGGCTGGAGTCACGTTTTTCGTGTTCGCCGCGTTGCTGATGTGGAGTTGGATCGCACGCCGGGTACTTGCCGGCATCCGCGGCGACCAGGAGCGCTACCGCAGGCTGTTCGACGGCACGGCGGACGCGATCCTCATGGTGGACGAAGCGAGCGGCCGCATCATCGACGCCAACCCCGCAGCCGCGCTGTGGACGGGACTCGACCCGCAGGAACTGCGCGGTGGGCAATATGCAAGCCTGTTTGCCAGTGAAGCGCCCCTCGGCGGACTCTGGGGTGACAACGAACTGTGCGATTGCGATGGACGCACCCGGCCGGTCGAGATCCAGAGCCATCTCATCGCGCTCGACGGGCAGATGATCCGCCAGGCCATCATCCATGACATGTCGGCACGCGCGGAACACGAGCGCGAGATACGGACCGCCGCCGAGGCGTTGGCCAGCATCGCGGAGGGCGTGCTCATCACCGACACACATTGGCGCGTGGTGTCGGCGAACCCCGCCGCGACGCGCCTGACCGGGTACGCGCAGGAAAGCCTGCTGGGCATGTACCTGGGCGAGATGCGCCAGGGCGCCGACGGCGCGCCGCTACCGGCGACGATGTGGAAGGAAATCGAAAAATCGGGACACTGGGCGGGCGATGTGCGAAGCCGGCGTGCCGACGGCAGCCTGTATTCCGAAAAACTCGGCATCACGGCGATCCGCGACGCCGACCAGCGCGTGCGGTATTTCGTTGCGGTGTTCAGCGATACCTCGGTCGCCGAGGCCAGCCGCCGCAAGCTCGAGCACGTTGCCACCCACGACGCCTTGACGGGTTTGGTCAACCGAGTCGAATTCGAGCGCCTGTGCCAGGCGGCCATTGAACAGACCAGGGCCGAGGGGACTGCCGTGGCAGTGCTGTTCATCGACCTCGACAACTTCAAGCTCGTCAACGACAGCTACGGCCATGCCATGGGCGATCGGCTGTTGATACCGGTGGGCAAGCGTATTCTGGGCCAGTTGCGCCAAGACGATGTTGCGAGCCGCATCGGCGGGGACGAGTTCACCGTGCTGATACCGCGGCTGGCGGACCGCGAGGATGCGGCCTCGCTGGCGCGGCGTGTGTGCTCGGCGCTGGCGGAACCGTTCGAGATCGACGGCTACGAGATGGCCGTGACGGCGAGCATCGGTATCGCGGTATCGCCGCCCGGTGAGGGCGACGCCACCACCCTGGTTGCCAATGCAGACGCCGCCATGTACGTGGCAAAAACCGAGGAGCGGAACACCTGGCGGTTCTACACCTCCGCGGTGCACGCGGATGCCAGCCGGCGAAGGATGCTGGCCACGGAGTTGCGCAGGGCGTTGGAATGCGACGAGTTCCGGATGCTGTACCAGCCGATCATCGAGATCCAATCGGGGCGCATCACCGGGGTCGAAGCCCTCTTGCGCTGGCAGCACCCGACGCGCGGCCTCGTGATGCCGGACGACTTCATTCCCGTGGCCGAGGGGATGGGCTTGATCCGGCACATCGACGAATGGGTCATGCGCGCGGTGTGCGCGCAAGTCCACAAGTGGGACCGATTGGGCCTCCCGCCCATCCGGGTGGCAATGAACGTGTCGGCCGGCTGGTTCGGCCACGCGGGATTCGTGGAAGCAGTGCAGGTTGCATTGCGGGAGAGCACCGTCGCACCGTCGCGCCTGGTCCTCGAGATTACCGAAGGCGTGATCCTGCGGACGGGCAAGGATACCGACCGGACGCTGCGCGCGCTCGACGCGCTGGGCATCGGGATCGCGGTCGACGATTTCGGCACCGGTTATGCGTCGATGGCGTATCTGAAACTGCCCGCAGTGGCCTACCTGAAGATCGACCGTTCGTTCATCACGGGACTGCCCGTGGATGCCAACAACGCGGTGATCGCGCGTGCGGTCGTGGCGATGGCAACCAACCTCGGTCTGGTCACCATCGCGGAAGGGATCGAGACGGAAGCCGAGCGCAACTTCCTGCTGCAGGTGGGGTGCACCGAAGGGCAAGGCTATCTGTATTCGCACCCATTGCCGCATGACCAGGTCGTACGCGCGCTGCGTTCCGGCCGACCGCGTGGGCAGGCGCGACCCGAACGGATGGCATCGCCGCTCCGAAGATGAATCCGCGCTGCCGCTGCGCTCCAGGATCGGCGGCGGCACTCTGTTGTACCTGACGAGGGGAGAAAGATGCGCTTGAAGCCACCGACCATGGCGCCCCAATTGGCGCTTACCGACGTCGAAGGGAAGCCGGTCGCGATCGGCGGTGCCACCGGCCGCCCTACCTTGCTGTGCTTCTTTCGTGATGCCAGCTGCCCGTTCTGCAATTTCCGGATCTACGAGCTGACCAATCGCTACGAACGACTCGCAACGCAAGGCCTCGAAATCATTGCGGTGTTCGGCGCCACTCCTCAGCGGATCAAGCGCTTCGCTGCACGCAAGCCGCGTCCGTTCACGGTGATCGCCGACCCCGCTGCCACCTCACACGACGCCTACGGCATCCAGCGCTCGCTCTGGCGAAAGCTCAAGGCCATCGCCACCCGTGTCCCGACGTTGTTCAGGGGTCTGCGTATCGTCGGCGTGGCCGGGCTCAATACCAACAACCTTCTGCCGGCCGATTTTCTGATCGACGAAAAAGGGCGCATCGTCCACGCATGGTATGGTCGCGACGCCGGCGATCGCATCCCGTTCGAGCTGGTCGAATCGTTTGCCGCGACGCACGAGCGCAAGCCCCCTGCCGGCCGGCTTCCTTTGGGGCCGTAGGTGGGGCTGACCCGCGCTTCTGGCGGGAAGCCCAACGGCGTTGCGGGATCTGTTGAACTCCGCATTGCCCGGCCCAGCTGAGCGGGATCCATCGCGGCCATCGAGGTGACGTTGGGCTTCCCACGGACCAGTCCGGGATCAGCCCAACCTACGCGACGAGGCCGCCTCGCAGATCGTCAATGCGCGAACCCGTTGGGTGGCTTCGCGTTGCTCAGCCCGACTGCCTGCTTCCCTACGTCGCCTCGCAGGCCGCCCAGGTGTCGCGGCAGACCCGCTCGATGGTGGCGAGGTTGGCGGGCTTGACCAGGTGATCCGCGAAGCCCGCCGCGCGGGACCGTTTCACGTCTTCGGCTTGCCCCCAGCCGGTCAGGGCAACCAGCCTCGGCGGGCGACCACGCCACGCGTGCGCGCGCAACCGCTCGGCCAGCGCAAGACCGTTGAGCTCGGGCATGCCGATGTCGATGATCATCAGCTCCGGTTCGAAATCGGCGCAGGCGTCCATCACCGCCAGGGGCGAGTACACGGCGCGCGCTTGGTGGCCCATGATCTGCAACGACATCGCCAGCATGTCGGCCGAATCGCGGTTGTCGTCCACCACCATGATCCGCAGGCTGCCCATGGCCGCAGCTTCCGCCGTCGGCGCGCATTCCGCGGTCGAGCCGGTATCGGCGACTGCGACCGGCAGCGTCACCGTGAAGGTGCTGCCAGTGCCGAGACCCTCGCTGCTGGCGCGGAGCGTGCCCCCGTGCAGCTCGACCAGCCGTTGCGACAGCGTAAGCCCGATGCCGAGGCCGCTGTGCGGCCGTTCCAGCGAGGTGTCGGCCTGCGCGAACAGGTCGAAGATGAAGCGCACCTGCTCCTCCGTCAGGCCGATGCCGGTGTCGCGGATTTCGATGGCTACCGATCCGTCGCCGATCAGGGCGCGCACGGTGATCACTCCGCCCGGATCGGAAAACTTGCAGGCGTTGTTGAGCAGGTTGCCGAACACCTGGGTCAGGCGGTGCGGGTCGGCCTCGAGGTGCAGCGGCTGTGACGGCAGGTCCAGTTCCAGGCGTTGCCGGCGTTCCTCGATCAGTGGCTGCGCGGTCTCGATCGCGGCAGCCAGGATGTCGCCGAGCATGGTGCGCTCGAGCCGCAGTTGCAGCCGCCCGCGGGTGATGCGGGAGACGTCCAGCAGGTCGTCGACCATGTGCACGAGCAGGGCGGTCTGGCGCTCGAAGATCCGGTAAAGCATGCCGCCATCCGCGCCGCCCACGTCATGCCCGAGCCGATAGACGTTCAGTGCGCTCTGGATCGGCGCGAGCGGATTGCGCAACTCGTGGGCCAGGGTCGCCAGGAACTCGTCCTTGCGGCGGTCGGCCTCGCGCAGCCGCTCCTCGATGCGGCGACGCTCGTCGACTTCCTGCTTGAGTTCGTGGTTGCTCGCCGCCAGTTTCACGTTGCTGTCGGTGAGCGCCTGGTTGAGCTTGTGCACTTCGCGCTCGCGCTCGATGCGCAGCGCCTCGTTGCTGCGTGCCAGCCGCGCGTTGGTGTCGGCCAGCTCCCCGTTGAGCCGCTGCAGTTCACGCCGCTTGCGGAACAGTTCGGCCAGCACCGCGACCTTGCTCCGCAGGATCTCGGGGATGATCGGCACCATCACGTAGTCGACCGCGCCCAGCTTGTAGCCGCGCAAGCGGTCCATGTCGCTGACGTTGATCGCCGACACGAAGATGATCGGTGTCTTCTCGAAGCGCGGGTGCTGGTGGATCAGACTGGCGGTCTCGAAACCGTCCATGCCCGGCATGTTCACGTCCAGCACGATCACCGCGAACTCGGTGTCCATCACGAGGCGCAGCGCATCGGTGCCGGACGTGACCTCGACCAGGCGCTCGCCGAGCGGCTCGAGCACCGTGCGGTAGCTCAGCAGGCGCGCGGGATTGTCGTCGACCAGCAGGACGTTGGCAGGCTCGCCGTGGGCAAACGCGTCGTCCATCAGCGGTGCAACCATTGGCGCAACAGGGACAGCAACTGGTCGGTGTCCACCGGCTTGGCGATGTAGTCCGACGCACCGGCCTCGATGCACTTCTCGCGGTCGCCCTTCATCGCCTTGGCGGTCAGCGCGATGATCGGCAGCGAACGCAGGTCCGGCCTGGCGCGGATCGCGCGGATGGTTTCGTAACCATCCATGCCGGGCATCATGATGTCCATCAATACCATGGCGATGTCGGCCTGGGCCTCCACCAGCGCGACCGCATCCCGGCCGTTCTCCGCGGTCAATACCTGCATGCCGCGGCGCTCGAGGATACTGCTGATGGCGAAAATGTTGCGGACGTCGTCGTCGACGACCAGCACCTTCTTGTCACCGAGCGAGCCGTCCGATTCGTACAGCGTCTTCAGCATCTCGCGCTTGGCTGGCGGCAGTTTCGACACCACCCGGTGCAGGAACAGCGCGGTCTCGTCGAGCAGCCGCTCGGGCGAATGCACGCCCTTGACGATGACGCTGCGGGCGACCTTGAGCAGGCGCTGTTCTTCTTCGGGCGACAGGTCCTTGCCGGTGAAGACCACGATCGGCACGTCCCGCGCGTCGGCATCGGCCTTGATCCGGTCGAGCAGCTCGAAGCCGCTCATGTCCGGCAGCCTCAAGTCGAGCACGACGCAATCGAAGGCGCCGGAGTGGATCTGCGCGAGCGCATCCTGGCCGGTCTCGGCGGAAACGATTTCCACGTCCTCGTGGTCGATCAGGGCGACGATGCTGTCGCGCGCGGCGCCGTCGTCCTCGACCACCAGCAGCTTCTTGACCGGCCGCAGCGCGAACTGCGTGATGCGACCGAGCGAAGCCTCGATGGCCTCGGTGGTGGCAGGCTTGGTCAGGTAGGAGTACGCGCCGCGCTCCATCCCGTGATGGCGTTCGCCTTCGACGGTGATGATCTGGACGGGGATGTGGCGGGTTTCCTGGGTCTGCTTCAGGCGCGCCAGCACCGTCCAGCCCAGCATGTCAGGCAGGAAGATGTCGAGGCTGATCGCGGTCGGCTGGTACTGCTCGGCCAGGTGCAGCCCGTCGGCGCCGGACATCGCCACCAGCGCGCGCAGGCCCCTGGCACGCGCAAGATCCCGCAGCACGCCGGCATACCGGTGGTCGTCCTCGACGATCAGCAAGCTGGGTTCACCGGGCGCGACGACCGCGCGGTCATCCTCGACCTGCTCGGGCGAATGCAGCGGATGGACGGCCAGCGACGCCGCCGGCTTGGCCCGATCCGCGTGGGCGGCGGGTGGACCCATGTACTGGAGCGGGATGTACAACGTGAAGGTGCTGCCGGCGCCGGGCCGGCTGCGCAACCGGATCTCGCCGCCGAGCAGGGCCGACAGTTCGCGGCTGATGGCGAGCCCGAGGCCGGTGCCGCCGTACTTGCGCGCGGTACCCGCGTCGGCCTGCTGGAAGGCTTCGAAAATGATCTTCTGCTTGTCCGGGGAGATGCCGATGCCGGTGTCCTCGACCGCGATCGCCACCACCACCGGGGCCTTGTCGAGCACGGAATGGCCGCGCGTCCAGCCTTTCTCGGCCACCCGCGCGTGCAGCCGCACGCTGCCCTTCTCCGTGAACTTGAAGGCGTTCGAAAGCAGGTTGTTGATGACCTGCAGCAGGCGCTTCGGATCGGTGTTGATCGCGCGCCCGAGGGCATCGTCGAACTCCACCGAGAACCCGAGCTTGCGGCGTTCGGCTTCATGCGTGAAGCTGCGCTCGATCGTGCCGCGCAAATCAGCGAATGCGATCTCCTCGCTTTCCACGGTGACCG
>JAICJG010000113.1 GCA_025928585.1 Rhodanobacteraceae bacterium | reverse complement strand
CGGCAAGATCGTTTCGGCCCAGCCGTTCATGCAGGGCATCAACAGCATCGAGCGCATCAATCTCGTGACGGGCGCACCGGTGGTGAATCCCGCCAAGGTGCCGCAGCTCGGCAAGACTGTCCATGACATCTGCCCGGCCTCGACCGGCGGCAAGGACTGGCAGCCGAGCGCGTATTCCCCCTTGACCGGCTTGCTCTACATCCCGCACAACCATTTGTGCCAGGACGAGGAGGTGAGCAAGGTCAGTTACATCGAAGGTACGCCGTTCATCGGGGCCAAGGTCGCGATGAATGCGGCGCCGGGTGGCTGGCGCGGGGCATTCACCGCCTACGACCCCGTGCATGCGAAGGTGGTGTGGTCGGATCACGAGAACTTTCCCGTGTGGAGTGGCGCGCTGGTCACCGCGGGTGGCGTTGCCTTCTACGGCACGATGGATCGCTGGTTCAAGGCGGTGGACGCCAAGACCGGCAAGCTGCTCTGGAAATTCCGCGTCGGCTCCGGCATCAGTGGACAGCCGATCGCGTTCAAGGGGCCGGACGGCCGCGAATACGTCGCGGTGCTCGCCGGCGTCGGCGGCTGGTCGGGCGCGGTGGTGGCCGGCGATCTCGATCCGCGAAATCCCTACGGTGCGCTCGGCTTCGTCGGCGCGACCCAGGACCTGCCGGATTACACCAGCAAGGGCGGAACGTTGTACGTGTTCGCCCTGCCGAAGCCGGGAGGTTCGCCATGAAGGCGCGGATGCTGCTCCTGGCCCTGGCCGCCGCTCCCTCACTCGCCTTCGCGCAAACCCACACGCAGTATCCGGGAGCGGCACCGGCGGCGGCCAACCCGCCGCTGCGGGTGTGCGCCGATCCGAACAATTTGCCATTTTCCAATCAGGCGGGGCAGGGCTTCGAAAACAGGCTGGCGCAGATGCTGGGCCAGGCGCTCGGCAAGCAGGTCGAGTTTGTCTGGCACGCGCAAGACAAGGAGTTCCTGCGCGACACCCTGAATGCCGACCAGTGCGATGTGGTGATGGGGCTGCCGACCGACGACCACGCGTACGGAGTGCTCACCACCGATCCCTATTACCGGTCGGCGTACGTGCTGGTCTATCGGGCGGCTGCGCCGTATCAGGTGAAATCACTGAACGATCCGCGCCTGCGGACGCTGCAGATCGGCGTGCACGCGACCGGCGACGACTGGGTGGACCTGCCCGGCGGCGCGACGCTCGCGCATCGCGGGATCGTGAAGAACGTGCACGTGTACCCGCTCGGCGTCGACTACAGCCACGCGAATCCGTCCGCGGACCTGATCAATGCGGTGGCCAAGGGCGACGTCGACGTGGCGATCGCCTGGGGCCCTCTGGCCGGCTATTTCGCCTCGCGTGAACCGGTGAAATTGAAGCTGGTCCCGCTGACCCATACGCACACGATCCTGCCGTTCGAGTTCTCGATTTCGATGGCGGTCCGGCATGGCAACGGCGCCCTGCGGGACAAGGTGAATGCATTCCTCGCGACGCACCGGGCCGCCGTCCGACGATTGCTGACCAAGTACGGCGTACCGCAATTGAAGATGGCGGCGTCCGGCGCGCCTCGGCTGCAGACAGGCCTCGTGCGCAGCGGAGCATCGGACTGAAGCGGACACGGCCAAGGAGGCGGTCATGAAAACGATTTGGGTGGCCATCGTGCTGGCGTTCGCGCTCGCGGCGGCCGCGTTCGGCTTCGCGCAAGTGGCGAGCCCGCAGGTCCAGGCCTCCCCGGCACGCCAGCTCGAGCAGACCCCGGTGTCGGAACTGCACATGGGCGTGCCCGCGCAACTGAAGAACCCCTACCTGGGCGACCGCGACGCATGGATGCAGGGCAAGAAGCTGTTCCAGGCGATGAATTGCGTCGGCTGCCACGCCGCCGGTGGCGGCGGCGGAATGGGGCCGCCGTTGTCCGACAGCCATTGGATCTATGGCGGCTCGCCCGGGCAGATCTACCTGTCGATCCTGCACGGGCGCCCGAACGGCATGCCGCAATGGGGCACCGTGTTGCCGTCGAAGGCCATCTGGGAGCTGGTGACCTACGTCGAAACGCTGTCGCAGCCGAATCCGGAGTTCGAACCGCAGACCAAGCTCGGGGTGCGTCCGATGCCCGGCAACACGCCGCATCCAGCGATCGAGAAGATGCCACCGCGAGGTCCGAAGCACCAGAAACCAAAGCCCAGGCCGGCATATCCCGCACCCGCCTCGACACCCGGCATCCAGCCACCGTCTTCCTCGACTGCAGGTAGCCATTGATGCGCCGCCTCGTCGCCATCCTGGTGGTGCTTGCTCCGGCGCTCGCGCACGCCGGCCCCATGACCTTCATGGTTTCACATGGCGCGGCGGCCAATCCCATCACCAAGCTGGGCTGGGGCCTCCTCGGCCTCTCGATTTTCGTCGGCGCCTTCATTGCCCTCGCGGTCCTGATCGGCATCTGGTGGAAACGCGGCGCGGGCGAATACGACGCGAGAGGCTGGCCGGTGCTCTCCCATGGGCGCAACGGTCTGCCCTGGTTGTGGATCGGCGTGCCGGTATCGATCGTGCTGCTGCTGCTCTCGGCGATCTGGACGTTCTATGTGCTCGGGGTGGCCACGGCGGCACCGGGTCACCCGAAAATCACCGTGGAAGTGATCGGCCACCAATGGTGGTGGGAAGTGCGCTACAGCGAATTCGGCTATCCGAGACGCAGCTTCGAAACCGCCAACGAGATACACATCCCGGTCGGCGTTCCGGTCGAATTGCACCTGACCAGCGCGGACGTGATCCATTCGTTCTGGGTACCGCAACTCGCCGGCAAGACCGACACTATTCCGGGCCAGATCAACCACGCGTGGATCGAAGCCGACAAGCCCGGCATCTATCGCGGGCAGTGCGCCGAGTTTTGCGGGCTGCAGCACGCCCACATGGCGCTGTACGTGGTGGCGCAACCCGTGCGCAGGTTCAAGGCGTGGTGGACACACCAGTTGCAGCCGGCCGCCGATCAGGTCACCGGCCTCGCGGGAGAGGGCGAAACCGTGTTCCGCACGCGCTGCGCGATCTGCCATACCGCGCGCGGCATGCCCGGGAGCCAGGGCAAGCTCGGGCCCGACCTCACGCACCTGATGAGCCGCCGCACGATCGCCGCCGGCACGCTGCCGAACACCCCCGGCAATCTCGCCGCATGGGTCAGCGACGCACCCGCGCAGAAGCCGGGCGTGGACATGCCCGCCGAGGATTTGACCGGTCCGCAGTTGCAGGCACTGCTGGCCTATCTGAAGACATTGAAATGAACGCCGAGCCCTCAATGGGTCCGGTTGCGAGCACGCCCGCTCCTGCGGTAGCCGCTTCGTAGGAGCCTGCGTGCAGGCGAATGACAAGGAAGCGCAATGGCCGCCAATCCCACCTTCCAAACGCCCGAGATCGTCGTCGCCGACGAGGAGCTGCACCGCAAGCTCGAGCACATGTGGTCGGATCCGCCGGGCATCCATGGCTGGCTCGGTACCACCGATCACAAGAAGATCGGCAAACGCTATCTCTTCACCGCGTTCGTATTCCTGATCGTGGGCGGGCTGGAAGCCCTCGGCATGCGCCTGCAACTCGCGCAGCCGAACGAACACCTGCTGTCCCCCGGACTGTACAACCAGTTCTTCAGCATGCACGGGTTCACGATGATATTCCTGTATGCGCTGCCGATCCTGTCCGGCTTCAGCAACTACCTGTGGCCGCTGATCCTCGGCACACGCGACATGGCGTTCCCGCGCCTGAATGCGTTCACGTACTGGGTGTTCCTGTTGGCCGGGATCTTCCTCTACATCGGTTTCTGGAACGGCAAGGGCACCGATGTCGGCTGGTTCAACTACGTACCGCTGGCGGAGCGCGCCTACAACCCCGACTGGAACGTGGACGTCTATTCGCTCGGGATGATCTTCCTCGGGATCTCCACCACGGCCGGCGCGGTGAACTTCATCGCGACCATGTTCCGCACGCGCGCGCCGGGGATGTCGATCAGCCGGGTGCCGATCATGATCTGGGGCACGCTGGTGTCGAACATCGGCATCCTGTTCGCGGTGCCGGCAGTCAGCCTGGACTTCCTGATGCTGTGGCTGGATCGGCGCTTCGGGACGCAGTTCTTCAATCCTTCCGCGGGCGGACGACCGTTGCTGTGGCAACACCTGTTCTGGATTTTCGGGCATCCCTGGGTTTATGCGATCGTGCTGCCCGCGATGAGTATCGTCTCGCAGGGCCTTCCGGTGTATTGCCGCAGGCCTCTGGTCGCGCATTCGGCCGTGGTGCTGGCCACGATCCTCACGATGGTGCTCGGCTTCGGCGTCTGGGTGCACCACATGTTCGCGACCGGGCTGCCGGTGATCGCGCTGGGTTTCTTCGCCGCGGCGAGTTTCGTGATCGTGATTCCCTCGGCCGTGTCGGTATTCGCCTGGGTGGCGACGATCTGGACGGGGCGGCCGGTATTCACCACCGCGTTCAAGTTCTTTGCGGCCGAAATCGTGCTGTTCGTGATTGGTGGCGTATCCGGCTTCATGACGGCAGCGGTGCCGCTCGACTGGCAACTCACCGACACGTATTTCGTGGTGGCGCACCTCCACTACGTCCTGATCGGCATCAACGTATTCCCGGTGATCGGCGGGATCTACCACTGGTTCCCGAAGATGACCGGTCGGATGATGAACGAGCGGCTCGGCTGGTGGAATTTCTGGTTGATGTTCATCGGCTTCAACCTCGGCTTCTTCCCGATGCACATCTCCGGGCTCGAGGGCATGCCGCGGCGCATCTACACCTATCCGGCGAACCTGGGATGGGGCGACCTGAACCTCGTCACGACCATCGGTTCGTTCGTGTTCGCGCTGGGTGTGCTGTTGTTCGTGATCAACGTGGTGCGCAGCCGAATCAAGGGCGCGCCGGCGCCCGCCAATCCCTGGGACGCCTCCACCCTGGAATGGGCGACCACTTCGCCTCCGCCCAGCCACAACTTCACCGTGATCCCGCAGGTGGCGAGCCTGGATCCGTTGTGGGAGGAGCGCCTCGAGGGCAGCCGCCAGAGCCTGCTCGAGGAAGGCCCCGTGCTCGATCACGAGCACGAGATTCCGGGTACCACCGTGCTCGATGCCGAACCGGACGTGATCTTGAAGATGCCGCATGCGACGCTGGCGCCGATCTCGTTGGCGCTCCTCATCGCGGGCACCTTCGTCGGGCTGCTGATGTCGATGTGGTGGGTTGCGGCGGGTTGCCTGCTGGCGATGATCCCGGCGCTCCTGTGGTGGTTCTGGCCGAGTCCCGAACTGGGTTTTGCAGAGAGGGTCCGGCCGTGACCGCCTACGAAGAACGCACGCTGCCGCGCGCCCTGCCCATTGGGCCTGCCGGCTGGCGCACGCCGGGGTGGTGGGGCGTGCTGGCGCTGATCGGCACCGAGGCTGCGGTATTCGCGTACCTCCTGTTCAGCTACTTCTACCTGCAATCGCAGACGACCGAGGCCTGGCCCCCGAGCGGGCTGCCGCCCCTGCGCTGGTCGGCACCGAGCACCGTCGCGATGCTGGTCAGCACCGCCACGGTCTGGTGGGCGGATCGCGGCATGCGCCTCGGCAGTTTGGCGCGGCTCCATTCCGGGCTGATCGTGACCGTGCTGCTCGGCATCTGCTACATCATCCTGCAATGTTTCGACTGGCGGGGCGAGCCGTTCCTCGCCAACAGCGGAGCATATGGTTCGCTGTTCTACGCGATCACCGCCTTCCATGTTCTGCACGCGGCCGCGGGGGTCCTGATCCTGCTGGCGGCCCTCGGCTGGAGCGCGATGGGTTACATCACGCCGCGGCGGAACTCCGTGGTCACCGTGGTCGCGATGTACTGGTATTTCGTGGTGGTGGCCTGGATCGCGGTGTTCATTTCGCTGTACCTCCTGCCGTGGATTTCGACGCACTGAGGCATTCCATGCGAGCCGTAACCCGCCCCAATCCCCATATACCCGCCCGCATTCCGGTTGGCTGGGCGCTGACGTTCGCGGCATTCGGCGCCCCCCTCGCGTGGATGCTGCAACTGTGCTTCGGCTACGCTCTCTCGGCGCACGCCTGTTTTCCGATCGACGTGCCGCTGGTGACGCCGGTATGGCCGAGACTCTGGTGGATCCTGGTTGGTATCGACTTGGTTGCGCTCGTGATCGCCGGCGCAGGCCTGTTCACCGCGTGGAGTTGCCACGTCGCGTGGCGCGGCGTCGACCCGCGCGACGTGGGCGAACGCCGCAACCGTTTCATCGCGCACTGGTCGGTGCTGACCAGCTTGCTGTTCTTGATCGCGGTGTTGTTCACCATCGTGATGGTCTTCATCGAGCCGGTTTGCAATTATTGATGTAAGGCGGGCACTCCCCGGCGATTGGAGTGAATGGCGGACGGTGTCCGCCCTACGACACGGACTTCGTATCGATGTTGTTGATGCAATGGCAATGGGAACCGTGGCTGCTGGCGTGCATCGCGGCGGCTGCAGCGCCTTATGCAGCCGGCATGCTGCGGATGGGCGCGCGGCGCGGGCAGATCCTCGGCCGCTGGCGCGCCATTTCGTTCTTCGCAGGCTTGCTGGTGCTGGTCCTGGCGCTGATGTCGCCGCTCGACGCCATGGCCGACGATCTGTTTTCGGCGCACATGCTGCAGCACATGCTGTTGCTGCTGGTCATACCGCCGATGCTGGTGTATGGCCGGCCTGTCATTACCTGGCTGTGGGCATTCGACATCGGCCCTCGGCGCGCGATCGTGCGCGGGTGGAAACGGGCGAAGCTCGAAGCGGTATTCGACTTCCTGATGCGGCCGCTGTGCGTGTGGACGCTGCTGACCGCGGCGTTGTGTTATTGGCACCTGCCGGGGCCGTATGACGCGGCGGTACGGCACGAATGGCTGCACGATCTCGAGCACCTGAGCTTCCTTGCGTTCTCGCTGGCGTTCTGGACGATCGTGATCGAACCGTACGGCCGCCGTCGCGCATTGGGCTATGGTGCGACCGTCGTGTTCGTGGTGTCGTCGGGCTTCGTGATGGCCCTGGTCGGGGCGATCCTTACCTTCGCCACCACACCGTTGTACGCGGTGCATTTGCATACCACCCAGGCATATGGATTGACGCCGCTCCAGGACCAGCAATTGGCGGGAATCATCATGTGGATTCCATCGAACCTGGTTCACGTGGCGGCGCTCAGTGTCGTGTTCTTCGCATGGTTCCGCGCCGACGACAGGCGGGCGCGTGAACGTACCGCACCCGTGCCAGCGCGCGCGATATCGCGCACTGCCGTCCATTCGCTGCTGGTGTTGCCGGTGTTGGCGGTCCTGCTCGGCGGGTGCGGACATCGTCCGTCGCCCGAACAGCAGGAGGCGGATCGGGGTGCACGCTTGATCGAGCGTTACGGCTGCGGGTCGTGCCACATGATTCCAGGCATCAATGGCGCGGACGGCCTGGTCGGGCCGCCGCTCACCCATTGGGGCCGGCGGACTTATATCGCCGGCGTAATGCCCAACGATCCCGCCAACCTCGCGTTCTGGGTCCAGCACCCGCAAAAGGTCGTGCCCGGTGTCGCCATGCCGGAGATGGGCATCAAGGACCACGAAGCCCAGGCCATCGCGGCGTATCTCGACACGCTCCGGTGAGGCCGGGATTCGGTATTCGAGATTCGACCGTCCCGGCATCTCCACCTTGTTCGTGGCGCCGGGTGCGCCCCGCGGCTACTTTATCGGCTTTGCGCCACTGCTTTGCCGGCGCGAGCGACTGAGCCTGACGCCTTCGACCCCGCCCGTGGGCGTGGGCCCGCCGAATAACGGTCATTGTGTTCCCAACCGCCGCGCCACGCTATCTTGTGCGGTTTGACCGTGAACGAGCCTGGCAGCAGCACGATGGCCATCAAGAAATCCGAACTCTACTCATCGCTGTGGG
>JAICJG010000061.1 GCA_025928585.1 Rhodanobacteraceae bacterium | reverse complement strand
GCTCGTGTGGGAATTGCCAGTGGCAGCTCGTGAGCGGTCGAACGCCCGGCAACGACGCCGGGCCGGATTACCTCGCCATGGATGGCTGACGCGAGATCACTCCCACTCGATGGTCGCCGGGGGCTTGCCCGAAATATCGTACACGACTCGAGAAATCCCCCGCAACTCGTTGATGATGCGATTGGAAACACGGCCAAGGAAGTCGTACGGCAGGTGCGCCCAGTGCGCGGTCATGAAGTCGATGGTTTCGACCGCCCGCAACGCGACCACCCACTCGTAGGCGCGGCCGTCGCCGACGACCCCCACCGATCTCACGGGCAGGAACACCGCGAACGCCTGACTGACCTTGTCGTACAGATCCGCCGCGCGCAGTTCCTCGATGAAAATGCGATCGGCCTCTGCCAGCAGTTGCGCGTATTCGGCCTTCACCTCGCCGAGGATGCGCACGCCGAGGCCGGGACCGGGGAACGGATGACGGTACACCATCTCGCGCGGCAACCCGAGCTCGACCCCGATCCGCCGCACTTCGTCCTTGAACAATTCGCGCAAAGGTTCGAGCAGCTTGAGGTGCATCTTCTCGGGCAGGCCGCCGACATTGTGATGGCTCTTGATCACGTGCGCCTTGCCGGTCTTGCCGCCCGCCGATTCGATCACGTCGGGGTAGATCGTGCCCTGCGCCAGCCACTTCACGCCGGCAAGCTTGTGGGCCTCTTCGTCGAACACCTCGACGAACAGCTTGCCGATGACCTTGCGCTTGGCTTCCGGATCGGCGACGCCTTCGAGCGCCGCGAAGAAACGTTCCGCGGCATCTACGCGGATCACGCGCACGCCCATGTGGCGGGCCATCATGTCCATCACCTGGTCGCCCTCGCCCGCCCGCAGCAGGCCGGTATCGACGAATACGCAGGTGAGCTGGTCGCCGATGGCCTTTTCGAGGAGCGCCGCGACCACCGAGGAATCGACGCCGCCCGAAAGTCCGAGCAGCACCGGGTCGGTGCCGACCGCGTCGCGTACTTGCGCGGCGGCGTCATCGATGATCCGCGCGGGCGTCCACAAGGTCGCGCAACCGCAGATGTCCACCACGAAGCGGCGCAGGATCGCCATGCCATGTTCGGTGTGGGTGACTTCCGGATGGAACTGCAACCCAAACCAATGGCGGCCTTCGTCCGCCATCGCCGCGATGGGTACCGATCCCGTGGACGCGGCGAGCGCGAACCCGGGTGGCAGCGCCGTCACCCGATCCCCGTGCGACATCCACACGTCCTGCCGCGCCGGCGTCCCTTCGAACAGCGGACAAGTTTCGGTGGCGATTGTCGCGTGCCCGAACTCGCGCACGTGGCCACCTTCCACGGTGCCGCCATGCTGCACGGCCATCGCCTGCATCCCGTAGCAGATGCCGAGGATCGGCACGCCGAGTTCGAACACCTGCACGGGCGCCCGCGGAGAGTCCGGTTCGACGACCGACTCGGGCCCACCGGAAAGAATCACGCCCTTCGGCGCAAATTCCGCAATCGCGGCGGGATCGTGGTCCCAGGCCCAGATCTCGCAATACACGCCGATCTCGCGGATGCGCCGCGCGATCAGTTGCGTGTACTGCGACCCGAAGTCGAGGATCAGGATTTTGTCGGTGTGGATGTTGGCCATGGCAGGGAGCAGGGTTGAGGGTGCAGGGGGCAGGGAAGAAGCAAAAGCAGCACAACTCGGTTGGTCCCTGCTCCCTCTCCCCTGCTCCCTGGCTCGACGTCAGTCGAACCGATAATTCGGTGCTTCCTTCGTGATCTGCACGTCGTGGACGTGCGACTCTCGGGTGCCGGCTGTGGTGACGCGTACGAACTGCGGCTTGGTCCGCATCTCTTCGATGCTCGCGCAACCGCAATAACCCATCGAGGCCCGCAGGCCGCCGACCAGTTGGTGCACGATTGCCCGCAACGGGCCGCGATAGGGCACCCGGCCCTCGATGCCTTCCGGCACCAGCTTGTCGGCCGCGGCCTGCTCCTGGAAATAGCGGTCGGATGAACCGCTCTGCATCGCACCGAGCGAACCCATCCCGCGGTAGCTCTTGTAGGAGCGGCCCTGGTACAACTCGATCTCGCCCGGCGCCTCCTCGGTACCGGCGAACATCGAGCCCAGCATCACGCACGACGCGCCCGCCGCGATCGCCTTGGCGACATCGCCCGAATACCGCACGCCGCCGTCGGCGATCAGCGGGATCTCGTCCTTCAGCGCCTCGGCCACCATCGAGATCGCGGTGACTTGCGGCACGCCGACGCCGGCCACGACCCGGGTCGTGCAGATCGAACCAGGCCCGACGCCCACCTTCACCGCATTGACGCCGGCATCGCGCAGCGCCCGCGCGGCATCGCCGGTGACGATGTTGCCCGCGATCAACTGGAGGTCTGGGAAATTCCTGCGGATCCAGGCGACGCGCTCGATCACCCCCTGCGAATGCCCGTGCGCGGTGTCGACCACCACCACGTCGATCCCCGCTTCGGCGAGCGCGGCGACCCGCCGCTCGGTTTCGCCGCCGACCCCGACCGCCGCGCCGACCCGCAGGCGCTCGTGGTCGTCCTTGGCCGAATGCGGGTTGTCGCGTGCCTTCTGGATGTCCTTGACGGTGATCAGCCCGCGCAGCTCGAACGCATCGTTTACCACAAGCACCTTCTCGATGCGGTGCTTGTGCAGGAGGCCGACGATCTCGTCCTCGCCCGCGCCTTCCTTGACCGTGACCAGCCGGTCCTTGCGGGTCATGATGTTCTTGACCGGGTCGTCCGGCTTCTTCTCGAAGCGCAGGTCGCGGCTGGTGACGATGCCGACCAGCTTGTTGCCCTCTTCCACCACCGGCACGCCGGAGATGTTGTGCGAACGGGTGATACGCATGACCTCGCCGATCGACGTCATCGGCCCGACCGTCAACGGATCGCGGATCACGCCGGCTTCGAACTTCTTGACCAGCCGCACTTCCGCGGCCTGGCGTTCGACCGTCATGTTCTTGTGGATGATCCCGATGCCACCGCACTGCGCCATGGTGATTGCGAGGCGCGCTTCGGTCACGGTATCCATGGCCGAGGACATCAGCGGGATGTTGAGGCGGATGGCGCGGGTCAGGTCGGTCGACGTATCGACGTCGCGCGGCACCACGGAGGAATGGGCGGGGACCAGGTAGACGTCGTCGTAGGTCAGGGCCTCGGCGAGGATGCGCATTGGATGCTATCCCTCAATGCAATGCGCAATTATACGGGAACTCGCTTGCCGCCGAAAGGAAAGCCCGGGGTCAGAGTCACTTTCGGCCAGCGGAATCGCGTGGGCGACACAGGCGGGTCACCCGCTCGCCGGAAATGACTCCGACCCCCTTCTTCGCAGGTCAGCCACTCTGCCGAACGTGACTGTGACCCCCTTCTTCTCCGTCGATCGCCTCCGCCGCCTCCAGCGTGTTTTCCATCAGGGTCGCGACGGTCATCGGCCCGACCCCGCCCGGTACCGGGGTGATCCACGACGCGCGTTTCGCGGCTTCGTCGAATCCGACGTCGCCGACGAGCCGTCCGTCCGGCAGCCGGTTGATCCCGACGTCGATCACCACCGCGCCGGGCTTGATCCACTCGCCCCGGACGATGCCGGGTTTGCCTACCGCCGCGATCACGATGTCGCCCCGGCGCACGTAATCCTCGAGCCCGCGGGTGAACTTGTGGCAGCAGGTCGTCGTGCATCCGGCGATCAGCAGTTCCAGCACCAGCGGCCGGCCGACGTGGTTGGATACGCCCACGACCACCGCGTGACGGCCGCGCACCGGACGGTCGGTGCGGCCGAGCAACGTCATCACGCCCTTCGGCGTGCAGGGCCGCAGCCCGAAACGCCGCAGCGCGAGCTGGCCCAGGTTGACGGCGCTGAATCCGTCCACGTCCTTGCGCGGATCGATCCGGTCGATCAGCGCGGCGGCGTTGATGTGCGGCGGCAACGGCAACTGCAACAGGATCCCGTGCACCGCGGGATCGGCGTTCAACCGGTCTACCAGCGCGAACAGTTCAGCCTCCGTGGTGTGGGCCGGCAGGTCGAAATCGAAGGACCGAAAGCCCGCCTGCTGGCAGGCGCGGCGCTTGTTGCGCACGTACACCGCCGAGGCCGGGTCGGCGCCGACCAGCACTACCGCCAGCCCCGGTGCCGCGCGGCCGGCGGCGACGCGCGCCGCGACCCCGGCCGCGACGTGCTCGAGCACCTCGGCCGCGATCCTGCGGCCGTCGAGAATGCGTGCCTGGCGGGCGGGTTCGGACATGCCGGATCGGATCCTTTGCGCTACAGTTGAACGCCCATTCTCGCCGATTCTGCGATCCACGCAAAACGCCGGCAGGTTGCCCATGGACCAGACCGAAATTGAAGCCGCCACGTTCCGGCGGCTCCTCGAACATCTCAACCGGGACCGGCCGGACGTGCAGAACATCGACCTGATGATCCTCGCCGGTTTCTGCCGCAACTGCCTGGCCGACTGGTACCGCGAAGCGGCCGCCGGGCGCGGCATCGAGATGAGCAAGGAGCAGGCGCGCGAGGCGATCTACGGCATGCCGTTCGCAGAATGGAAGGCCAGGCACCAGAAGGACGCAACGCCCGAGCAGTTGGCGGCGTTCGCGGCCGCGCAGAACAAGGGGCATTGACCGACGCACGGCCGCGCCATCGCCGGCGGTTGCCCCCTACCCGGCGCAAAAGCGCTCATAGTCCACGTAGCCGGGGAACGGCCTGCCCGGCGCGCACACCGGGCATTCGGGATCGGGCGCGAGGTGCGTTTCGTGGAAGCGCATCGCCAGGGCGTCGAACATCAGCACGCGGCCGATCAACGGTTCGCCGATCCCGAGGATCAGTTTGATCGCCTCGGTGGCCTGCAGCATGCCGATCACGCCCGGCAGCACGCCCAGCACCCCGGCTTCCGAACAATTCGGCGCATCCTTCGGTGCGGGCGGTTGCGGGAACAGGCAGCGGTAGCACGGCGCGCTGCCGCGGCGGCGGCCGGCGTCGAATACGCCGACCTGCCCCTGGAAGCGCTGCACGGCACCGTAGACCAACGGCTTGGCCAGCTTCACGCAGGCGTCGTTGAGCAGGTAGCGGACCGGAAAGTTGTCGGCGCCATCCAGCACCACGTCGGCGCCCTCAAGCAGCATCTCGACGTTGGCCGAAGTGACGCGCTCGGGCAGGCCCTCGATGTCGACCCGCGGGTTCAAGGCATGCAGCGCACGCGAGGCCGAATGGAGCTTGGGCATGCCGACGCGATCGTCGGTGTGCAGGATCTGGCGCTGCAGGTTGCTGCGCTCGACGACGTCGTCATCGGCAATCACCAGGGTGCCGACGCCCGCGGCGGCGAGGTAAAACGCCGCCGGCGACCCCAGACCGCCGGCACCGAGCACCACCACCCGCGCGGCCTCGAGCTTGCGTTGGCCGACCTCGCCGACTTCCGGCAGGCGCAGGTGGCGCGAGTAGCGGTCGTAGAAGTCATCACCGCCGGGCTTGCTGGTCGGCAGTCCCTCCTCCACCCAGCGCGCGGTGCCGCCGGCCACCGAGACGGCGTGTGTGTAGCCGCGTTGCTGCAACGCCTGTGCCGCCCGCAGCGAACGTGGACCATGCGCGCAGATCGCGAGAATCGCGGCATCCTTGTCCGGCGCCAATTCCGCGATGCGCTGCAGGAGTTCGGCGAGCGGCAGCGCGATGGCGCCTGCCGCCATGCCCGTCGCATGCTCGTACGGCTCGCGCACGTCGAGCAACAGTGCGCCTGCCTGCTGGCGCTGGAGAGCTTCCTGCGGGGAAATCTCGCGAACGGTCATGTGCGCATTATCGCGCAACAGCCGATATGCCGTTCGCTGGGCCCAGATCCGCGAGGGCCGGAGTCCAAAGGCGGCGCCTCGGCTCCGCTTCGCCCGCTCGCTCAGGACCAACGATAAATCCTGTGGCAACGCGTCAGGATTCCGGCCACAACATGACCACGTCCCCTTCGGCGAATTCGCGTGCCCCCTCCGGCAGCAGGGCGAGCGCTTCCGTTTCGGCGAGGCCGCGCAACATGCCCGAGCCTTGTTTCGCATGCAGCGTCGCCCACAGCACCCCCTCCCCATCGCTGCGCAGGCTGCAGCGCGCGAATTCGGCGCGCGCATGGTGCTTGCGCAGGGATGCGGCCAGCCGGACGCGGCGCGGCTGAAATTCCGACGTGACGCCGAGCATGGCGCGCAACGCGAACCGCACGAATACGCGGAACGTCACCGCCGAAGCCACCGGATTGCCCGGCAAGCCGAAATGCAGGCTCGCGCCGATCTGGCCGAACAGGAGCGGCATCCCTGGCTTGAGCCGCACCTTGTGGAAATGGATTTCGCCGACCGATTGCAGCACCTTCGGCAGGTGATCGGCCTCGCCGGCCGACACGCCGCCACTGGTGACGACGAGGTCGGCGTCGGTCGCGGCCGCAAGCAGCGCGCGACGCAGCGCCTCGGGATCGTCGCGTACCACGTCCTGCGCCACCACTGACGCGCCGGCTTCGCGTGCGAGCGCCGCCAGCATCGTCGCGTTGGATTCGTGGATCTGGCCGAACCCGAGTTCCTGCCCCGCCGGCACCAGTTCGTTGCCGGTGGCGATCACCGCGATCCGCGGCTGGCGCCGGACCGAAACCCCGGCGACGCCGAGCGCCGCCAGCACTGCCACCTGCGCCGCGTGCAGTGGCGTGCCGGGCGCGAGTGCGATGTCGCCCTGCGCGTAGTCCTCGCCGGCGGCGCGCACGTTGGCGCCCACCATCCCGCCGGCCTTGACGAGCACGCGGTTCGCTTCGACCGCGACGTTTTCCTTGATGACCACGGTGTCGGTGCCGGGCGGCATCGGTGCTCCGGTGGTAATCCGGACGCACTGGCCCGCGGCGACCGGTGGTGCGGCGGTCGCACCGGCCAGGACCTCACCGATCAGAGCGAATGACCGCTCGCCCTCCGCGGGAAGCTCCGAACCACGCAAGGCGAAGCCATCCATCGCGGAATTGTCGAATGGCGGCAACGGATGGGAAGCGCGCACCTCCGCAGCGAGCACGCGCCCGTGCGCATGGGCGAGATCGACGGCCTGGATCGGCAGCCGGTGCTGCGCGGCGCGCGCCGCGATGACCTGCAGCGCGTCCTCGAGGCCGAGCCAGGTCGGATGATCAGGTGCGGGCATGCGTGCGCTCGTATTCCTCGAAATCTTCCGGGGTGTTGAGATTATGGAAGGCCGCGGGATCGGTATCGAAATCCACGGCGCGGGCACCGATCTCCGCATGCCAGCGCTTCGCCGAACCGTGCACCTCCAGCGCAGCCTGCGCGGAGGCGCGCCACTCGCGGACGTTGCCGATGCGATACAACGCGAACAGTGGTTGCGCCTTGTCGGAAGAGCGCGCGTATGCGCACTCCGCTTGCGCCGGACCATCGAGTGCCGCCCGGAGGCACGCGGCAAGATCGTCCGGCGGGTCGGGACAATCGACGGGTACGCTCAGTAGCCACCGCGGCAACGCGTGGCTGTTGGCTCCCACGAATCCGAATGCGGCCACCAGCCCCGCCAGCGGCCCGGCATGGCCATCGCCATCGTCGCGGACCACGGGGGCATGGCACGCATAGCCCTCTGGATTGCGGTTCGCGATGATCACGAGGCGACTGCATTGCCGGCGCAGGCGGTCCAGCACGCGTTCGACCATGGGCTGCCCGCACAAGGGCAGCAGGCCCTTGTCGCGGCCGCCGACCCGCAGGCCGGCGCCTCCGGCAAGCACCACCCCGAGCGTGTGCTCAGCGCCGGCGTGCATGCTGGATCATCCGCCGCCGCCTCCGTTGCTGGCTCTCGGTGAGCACGTTGCGCCTCCCCGCGTAGGGGTTCTCGCCTTCGCGGAATTCGATGCGGATCGGCGTGCCTTCGAGCTTGTAGCGCTTGCGGAAGAAATTCTCGAGGTAGCGCCGGTAGCTGTCGGCAATGTGTTTGGTGCGGGTGCCGTGGATCACGATGGTCGGAGGGTGGTCACCACCCGGATGCGCGAACCGCAGCTTCGGCGAATGTCCGCGCACCAGCGGCGGCTGGTGCGCCGCAACCGCCTTCTCCAACGCGCGCGTGAGGTCGGAGGTGCCGAGTTCGCGCGACGCCGCGGCGCCGGCCCGATCGATCGCACGCATCAGTTCGCGCAGCCCGGAACCGTGCAGCGCCGACAGGAACACGATCTTCGCCCACGCGACGAAGCCGAGTTTCCGTTCGAGTCCGGCCTTGCAACGTTCACGGTCGTATTGCTCCAAGCCATCCCACTTGTTCGCCGCGATCACCAGCGCGCGGCCGGCCTCCAGCACCTGGCCGATCAGCGCGAGGTCCTGGTCGGTGACGCCCTCGGCCGCATCCAGCATCACCACCGCGACCTCGGCGGCGGCGATCGACTGCAGCGTCTTGATGACGCTGAATTTCTCGAGCGCGTCTTCCACGCGTCCGCGCCGCCGTACCCCGGCGGTGTCGATCAATGTGTAGCGCTTGCCGTCGCGCAGCAGCGGCACATGGATCGAATCGCGGGTGGTGCCGGCGATGCCGGAAACGACCACCCGCTCCTCGCCGAGCAGGCGATTGACCAGGGTCGACTTGCCGACGTTCGGGCGGCCGACGATCGCGACCCGCACCCCCGCATCCGCAGCGTCCGGGGCTGCGGATGCATCCGGATCCTCCGGCAGCAACGGCGCGATCGCAGCGAGCAACGGGTCGAGCCCACGGGCATGCGCAGCCGCGATCGCGAAGCTCGCACCGATCCCTAGTACCGCGAACTCGGCAAGCGCCGATGGCGGGTCCAGGCCGTCGGTCTTGTTGATCGCGAGCAGCACCGGCTTGCCGGTGCGGCGCAGGCGGTCGAGGATCGCGCGGTCCTGCGGCAGCAAGCCTTCGCGCGCATCCACCAGCAGCACGCACACGGCCGCCTCTTCGATCGCAAGCTGCACCTGGCGTTCGGTGAGCGCGTCGATCTCTACCCGCGCGCCGGAGAGACCGCCGGTGTCGACCAGCACGAATGGATGCGCCCCGATGCGGCACACGCCATAGTGGCGGTCGCGGGTAACGCCTGGCAGGTCCGCGACCAGGGCGTCGCGGGTCTTCGTCAGCGCATTGAAGAGCGTGGACTTGCCGACGTTGGGACGGCCGACCAGGGCAACAACGGGCAACATAAACTACGGTTCCAAATCGTGGCAGCGTATCAGACGCGCCATCCCGCAGGAGCGGCCATGGCCGCGAGCGATGTCGCGCGCATCGCGCGCAACTACCTTTGTTGCCGTTGCAGGCGGGCGCCGGCGCGCAACGCCGTCTTTTGCCGTCACGCGCGGTTCTCACCCGGCGGAGTGGCGAAGCAGTCGCGGCCACGGCCGCTCCTGCACCCGATGGTCGGGACCGTGGTTGTCCGGGTGACCCTAGCCAGCGGTTCCCGAAATGCGGTAGGCGGCCACGCGTCCGTCCACGTCCTCGATGTACACCATGTCCCCGTTGACCACCGGGCGGGCGCGGATCGCATCCTTGGACATGCGCACGCGCGCGGCGAGTTTGCCGTCGGAAAGGTCCAGCCAGTGCACGTAACCCTCGACTCCGCCGACCACCACATACGATCCCTGGATCGCGGGCGCGGAGAGCCAGTGGTACTGCAGCGCGTCCTGCTTCCAGAGGTCCCCGCCGCCGTTCTTCGAGAAGCCCCATACCAGTGAGTCGTCGTCCACGCCGACCACTGCGTTGTCGGCCACGCCGACCCCGACGTAGCTCGAGAACGGGCGATCCCAGAGCAACTGCCCCTGCGCGGCGTCGATCGCGACCAGTTCGCCGTGGTAGGCCGTCGCGTACAGCACGTTGCCCTCCATCTGCAGGCTGTCGTCCGCGTCATTGAGCTTCTGGATGTCGGTGCGACCGAGGCCCTTGGTCACCGGAATTTTCCACTGGACCGCGCCGGTATCGCTGCGCAGCGACTCGATGTTGCCGTCGTCCGTACCGAACATCACCACGCCGTGCCCCGCCAGCAGCGGGCCATTGCCACGCAGGCTCAGCAGCGGCACGTTGGACTGGTCATTGAGCCACTTGCGCTCGCCGGTATTGGCGTCGAACGCGTAGACGTAGCCGGAATTGGTGCGCACGTACACCGTGCCCGCATCGATCGCGGGCGGCGAGATCACCTCGTCGTCCACCTCGGCGCTCCACAACTGCTTGCCGGTGGACGCGTCCATGCCGTAGACGTGCCCGTCCAGCGTCCCGACCACCAGCAGGTTGCCGTATACGGTCGGGCCGCCGGCGTAGCGCGCGTCCGGCCCCGGCTTCTTGTGCCGGAACGGCCAGATGCCATCGCCGGT
Organism: Rhodanobacteraceae bacterium; assembly: GCA_025928585.1. Taxonomy (GTDB): domain Bacteria; phylum Pseudomonadota; class Gammaproteobacteria; order Xanthomonadales; family Rhodanobacteraceae; genus 66-474. The sequence goes on along the minus strand of JAICJG010000061.1, from coordinate 6,139 downwards.
GCGGGTCGATTGTTCCCAGATGCTCTTGCCGGTGGCGGCATCCAGCGCCTCGATCTTGCCGTCGGTGCTGATCACATACAGCTTGCCGTCCGCGTATTCGGGCTGCAGGCGCACCCCCGAGCGGCCGGCACCGTCGCCGATGCTCGTCGACCAAACCTCCTGGACCTGCACGCTCGGCGTGAACTCCACCAGCGGCTTGGGCGGCTGGATGTTCTCGCCGCGGTTGAACAGCTTGTTCCACAACCCGCATCCGGACAGCGCAACGGTCGCGACCAGCAGCGGCAACAGCAGAAGGTGGCGACGCTTCATCATGCGCTGCTTCATTGGGCGTGTTTTCCGGTCGGTGCAGCCGCGGGCTGCGTGAGATTGTCCAGCTTCATCTGCACCGCGTTGCGCTGCGGCGCGGCCTGGTCCAGCTTGGCCAGCGCCTGCTGGTAAGCGGTGCGCGCAGCATCGGACTTGCCGAGTTTGAGCTGCGCGTCGCCGCGAAGTTCCGCAACGATCGCGCCGTAGTCGCCGGCCGGCACGCCGTCCAGGGCAGCGAGCGCCTGTTTCGCCTGGCCCTCGGCGATCCATACGCGCGCAAGCCGCAGCGTGAACAGCGACTTCAACGCAGGCTGCTTGCTGTGGGCCATCGCCCATTGCAGGTTCTGCGCGGCCGGCTTGAGGTCGTCGTTGCCGACGTCGAATTCGGCGACCGCCGCACTGCCGAAGGCGGCGTATGGAGTGTCCGCGAAGTTCTTCTGCAGGTCGCCGAGCGCAGCCGCCATCGCCTGCTTGTCGCTGCCCTGGACCGCTTGCTGCAGCACCGCGAATTGCGAGGCCGCCTGCACCCGGTGACTGGTCTTGTGTGCCTGCCATTGCCGCCATCCGAAGATCAGCAGCAGCGCGAGCACCACGCCGACTGCGACCGCGATGCCGTTCTCCCGGATCCACTTGCGGACCGCTTCGCCCTGCTCGTATTCGTCGTAGTCTTCGAAAGCCATCGTTCATCCACGCACAGCGACACCCCGCCCTGCGCGGGGAAACGACCAAGGATACAGGAACCCCATCGTTTGTTGAAAAAGTGCTCGCCCTGCACTTTTTTCAACTGCCGGGTTGACCGCACGCGGCTTCGGCGGATCAGGCCCCGCGAAATCCGATCCCCGGCAGGCCATGCAGCCCATGCGACAGGGTGCCGTCAACGCCGGTCATTCGGTTCCGGCGCTGTCGCCAGGCTTGCCGAACACGTCGAAGCGCGCCACGTTCGCCCGCTGGTAGGGAGCCAGCGCGAGCGGCCGGCCGTCGCGGGTCACGCTGACACCGTCGGCGTTGCCGAGGGTGACGTGCAGCACGCCCGCCGCATGCCAGGTGCGCGTATCGCCTGCGTGCAGCAGGCCGGAGTCGATTTTGCCGCCGTCGGCGCCGGCAATCTCGAACCAGCAGTCGGCGCTGGCGGTGATCGTCAACGCATGCTGGCCGGCGGTCACCGCCGGCGGGAGCGGCGCCGGCGCGACCGGCGTCTTGACCGCGCTGGAGCCGGTGATGTCGCTGAGGCCGATCGCCGCGAAAGGCGTCATCGAGGCACGGAACGGCGTGGCATCGGCGGACTGCGCGGACCGTCCCGCAGGCGCGGAAGAAGTCTTCGGTTGCACCGGCTGCGTCGATGCCCCGGGTGCCTGATCGAGCGAGACGATCCGGGTCGCAGGCCGCTCAAGCCCGCCGCGCAGGCCGAGCAACACCAACGGTACCGCGATGGTCGCGGTCAGCACGATGTAGGTCGCCGCGGTGCCGTAACGCTGCAGCAGCCAGCGCGCCCGCGAGGTCTGCGTCACCGACACCAGCGCCGGCTGCTCGGCCGGTGCGATCTCGCGCAACGTCTGGTCGCAGCTGCCGGGCGGCAGGCCGAGCAGCTTCGCATACCCCGACAGTGCGCCGCGCAGGAACACGAAATGCTCGGCCTGTCCGAACTCGTTGCGCTCCAGCCGCTCCAGCACCTTGATCGGCAGGTGCAACTCGCTGGCGCAGGAGGCGAGCGAACGGCCCTTCGCTTCGCGTGCCGCACGCAGGCGCTCGCCGGTTGATGCGTCTCCGGCGGGCGTGCAGGCGCAGGTGTCCGGGTGCGCCTCCCTGTCGCGTTCGGTCGATTCGGTAAACAGGTCAGGGCTGTCTTCGCGGTCGGTCATTGGCTGGAACCGTTTAGCGATTGCGCCTGCTCCGAATTCGGGAACTGGTCCTGCAGGCGATTGGAGTAATTGGTGGCGGTCTCCTTGTCACCAAGACGGGTGGCGATCTGGTATCCGAGCAACAGCGATTCGGGGGTGGCCTGGCCGGCGGCCTCGAAGCGCTGCAGGTAGCCGCGCGCAGCGAAGGCATCGCCCTTCCGGTAGTCGAGTCGGCTCATCGCCAACAAGGCCGCGCCGTAATTGGCGTCGATTTCGAGCGCCTTGTGCAGGTACGGCTCGGCTGCGGCGTAGTCGCCGCCTTTCAGCAGGCAACTGCCGGCGTTGGTGTTGGCCACCGCGGGGGTCTTGTAGAACGGATCGGCTAGGGCCTGCTTGAAGTAGCGCATCGCGTCCTGCGGCTTGCCCTGCTCGCACAGGAACTTGCCGTAATTGTTGTTGGTGTCGCCATTGGACGGATCGAGCGAGATCGCGGTGCGAAATTCCTTGTCGGCGTCCTGCAGGCGGCCGATTCGCCAGTCGAGGATCGCCAGCATGGTATGCGCCGGGATGTACTTGCCGTCGAAACCGAGCGCCTTGGTCAGCGCGTCCTGGGCCTCCTTCAGGCGCCCCTGCCCGATGTACGCCGCGGCGAGCTGGGTGTGGGTCTGCGCAGCCGACTGCTGGTCCTGCTGCGGGGAGTCGGACGGCGCGTTCTTGAGGTTGGCCATCGGCGTCGGGTACTTGATGATGCCCGGGTCGTGCTTGCACGCCGCCAAGCCCAACGCGAGCGCCATGGCCGCCGGCACGCAGATCGACTTACGCAGCATGGGCCTGGACCTCCGGCTGCGCTGCCGCTTCCACACGACGCTGGAATTCCGCATGGCGGCGGGTCCGGTCCGCGACCTTCCCCTTCAACTGCCCGCACGCCGCATCGATGTCCTCGCCGCGGGTGCGGCGCACCATCGTCTGCACCCCGGCGTCCAGCAGGATCGTCTGGAACGCGCGGATGGCGGTTTCGTCCGAGCGCTCGTACTGCGTGCCCGGGAACGGATTGAACGGGATCAGGTTCACCTTGCCGGGCAGCCGTCGCATCCGCTTGACGAGTTGCTTCGCCAGCACCGGGGTATCGTTGACGCCCTTCATCAGGGTGTACTCGAAGGTGATCGTGGAACGCGGCTTGTGCGCCGCATAGCGCGCGCAGGCGTCCAGCAGTTCGTCGATGCCCCAGCGCTTGTTGAGCGGCACCAGTTGCGTGCGCAATTCATCGTTCGGGGCATGCAGGGAAACCGCGAGCGACACATCGGCGACTTCGCCCAGCTTGTCGATCATCGGCACCACGCCGGCGGTCGAAAGCGTCACGCGTTTGGAGGCGAGGCCGAAGCCGAGGTCGTCGCGCATCAGGCTCATCGCCCTGACCACGTTGTCGAAGTTCAGGAGCGGCTCGCCCATGCCCATCATCACCACGTTGGTGATCCGTCGCTGCCGGTGGGTGACGTTGCCGAGTTGCTTGGCCGCATGCCACACCTGCCCGATGATTTCGGAGGTGGCGAGGTTGCGGTTGAAGCCCTGGGTCCCGGTGGAACAGAATCGGCAATTGAGCCCGCAGCCGATCTGCGAGGACACGCACAGCGTGCCCCGCGTGGGTTCCGGGATGTACACGGTCTCGACCGCGTTGCCCGCATCCATGCCGAGCAGCCACTTGCGGGTGCCGTCGCTCGACGCCTTGTCCAGCAAGGGCCTGGGCGGCGCGATCACGGCCACTTCGGGGAGCTTTTCGCGCAGCGACTTGCCGAGGTCGGTCATCGCCCCGAAATCGCTTTCGAGGCGGTGATAGATCCATTTCATCACCTGGTCGGCACGATAAGGCTTCTCGCCCAGTCCGGCGAAGAAGGCACGCAGTCCGTCGCGATCGAAATCCAGCAGGTTGGTCCTGACGTTCATTGGAACGGCTCGTGTTGAAGGTCAGGCCATCGATGGCCGTTTTTGGATCCCCGCGTTCATGGCTGAACGCAAAAACTACCGCGGACAGAGTTCCGTCGCGGCAAAGAAGTAACCAATCTCGAAGTGCGCGGTCTCCGCCCCGTCCGAGCCGTGCACCGCGTTGGCGTCGATGCTTTGTGCGAAATCCGCGCGAATGGTTCCGGGCGCCGCTTCCTTCGGGTTGGTCGCGCCCATCAACTCGCGGTTCTTCGCGATCGCGCCCTCGCCCTCCAGCACCTGGATCATCACCGGGCCCGAGACCATGAAGTCCACCAGCGGCTTGAAGAACGGGCGCTCGCGATGGACCGCGTAGAAGCCCTCGGCTTCCGCACGCGAGAGCTGCTGCATCTTCGCGGCGACGATCCGGAGACCGGCCTCCTCGAAACGCGCGTAGATCCTGCCGATCGCGTTTTTCGCGACGGCATCGGGTTTGATGATCGAAAGGGTGCGCTCCAGCGCCATGGGTTCCTCGACTGTTGAACGAAGGGTAAGAACCTGCGCACGACGCCCTTCGGCTCGTGAGCATAGTCCGAAAAACCCGCCGAAATGCGGGTTTAGCTCACAAAAGAATGACAAATTCTAGCCGAAAAGCGCCGTCTTCGCCATGCACCGGCTGCCCGATTGACCCCCGTTCCGGGCCCGCCTAGACTTCAAACGATTGTTTGAAAACAGGGTTCGAGCAGGGACAGGCATGCAGGGCACACCGCAGTTTTCCACCCGCCAGCGGATCCTGGGCGCGGCCGAGGCGCTGTTCGCCGAGCGGGGCTTCGCGGGTGCGTCCCTGCGCCAGGTCACCGCAGCGGCCAATGTCAACCTGGCCGCGGTCAACTACCACTTCGGCTCCAAGGACAACCTGATCGAGGAAGTCTTCCGCCGCCGCCTGGACGAGCTGAGCCGCAAGCGTCTGGAGCTGCTGGCGAAGATCGACGCCGCGGGCGGGGCACACCTCGAGGCGCTGCTAGACGCCTTCATCACCCCGGCGCTGGAGCTCTCGCTCGATCGCCGGGGCGGTTCGGTGTTCATGCGCGTACTGGCGCGTGCCTTCGCCGAACACAACAGCCACCTGCGGCGGTTCCTGTCCGACAATTACGGCTACGTCCTCAAGGATTTCGCGGCGGCTTTCGCCCGGCTGCTGCCCCACCTCGACCGGGAAGAGCTGTACTGGCGCCTCGACATCGCGGTCGGCGCGCTCACCTACGCGATGGCCGACTTCGGCGTGATCCAGCGGCGCACCGGCCAGAGCGAACGCGAGCACCGCGAACAGATGACGCGGCACCTGATTCATTTCACTGCCGCAGGCCTGCGGGCTTAATGGTGCGATCGTCCATGATCGCCGCGTCGCTGAGCGACTGGCAGCACACGGGTTCGCTCGAATTTGGAACACCAGAACGGCCATCCATGGCCTGACTTTTCACGACAGCCGCTTCGAATACGAATTTCCGCAACCGCTTTCCGCATTGACGCTGGGCTGTTACGCGCCCACTACCCACCCCACGCCCCCATTCTTTTGCCAGTTACCACTTTGATTCCCGGAGATCCCATGCCATCCGAAACCCTCCGCATCCGCAAAGCCGCCGTGCTGGGCGCCGGCGTGATGGGCGCGCAGATCGCCGCCCACCTGACCAACGCCGGCATCGAGACCGTGTTGTTCGACCTTGCCGCCAAGGACGGCCCGAAGAATGGCATCGCCGTAAAGGCGATCCAGCACCTCGGGAAGATGTCGCCCGCTCCGCTCGCGGTGAAGGATCTCGCCGCCGCGATCGCGCCTGCCGATTACGATGAAAACCTAGCGCTGCTGAAGGATTGCGATTTGGTGATCGAGGCGATCGCCGAACGGATGGACTGGAAGCTCGACCTCTACCGGAAGGTCGCCGGGCACATCCCCGATCACACCATCCTTGCGAGCAACACGTCCGGCCTTTCGATCAACCGGCTCGCCGAAGCGCTGCCGGAAAACCTGCGCCACCGGTTCCTCGGGGTGCACTTCTTCAATCCGCCCCGCTACATGCACCTCG
>JAICJG010000021.1 GCA_025928585.1 Rhodanobacteraceae bacterium | reverse complement strand
GAATACCTGCTGCTTGTAGTAATCGAGCAGGCGGCCTGGGGTGGCGATGATGATGTCGCAACCGTCCTTCAACTGCTGGCGCTGCTTGTCGTAGTCGACGCCACCGTAGATCAGCGCGAAGCGCAACCCCGTGTGGCGGCCGATCGCCTGCGCGTCCTTGTCGATCTGGATCGCGAGTTCGCGGGTCGGCGCGAGGATCACCGCGCGCGGGTCGTTGTCCTTGCGTTCGGGGATCGCGGGCCGGGTGAGCAGGCGGTTCATCACCGCCACCAGGAACGCGCAGGTCTTGCCGGTGCCGGTCTGGGCTTGGCCGGCGACGTCGCGCCCGGCAAGGGCCACCGGCAAGGTCAGCGCCTGGATCGGCGTGCAGCGGGTGAAGCCGCATTCGGCGAGGCCGGCGGCAAGATGCGGATGCAGATCGAACTGTTCGAAGAAGGTGTCGGTGAGGACTTGGTCGGCCACGGAATTGTTCAATAGGAAAGGGATGTCACCGCCCGTCATGGCGAACGGCAGGAGCATCGGTATCGCACTTGATCCGGATGTCCGGTTGCGATCAAATGCCAGCCTTGCGTGGCAGCGTCGCGCGGTCGAAGCCGCGCGAAACGCACAAGTGACTGTTTTATTGTAGCAGCAAGCCCGGACCCGCCCGTGCTTGCAATGTCGCGCCCAGCCCCCAACTCGTTTCCATTCCCATCCAGGTTCCCCCATGAGCGAAAACATCACCCACGTCAAGGACTCCGATTTCGACACCCAGGTGCTGCAGTCCGATACCCCGGTCCTGCTCGACTTCTGGGCCGAGTGGTGCGGGCCATGCAAGTCGATCGCGCCGATGCTGGACGACGTCGCCAAGGAATATGCGGGCCGGCTGAAGGTCGTCAAGATCAACATCGACGAAAACCAGAAGACCCCGCTGACCTACGGCGTCCGCGGCATCCCGACCCTGATGATGTTCAAGGGCGGCAAGGTCGAGGCCACCCAGATCGGCGCGGTCGGCAAGAGCCAATTGACGCAGATGATCGACAAGGTCGTTTGAGACCCTCCTGTCCGCCAATGAAGGCGAATAGAGCACCGGCCAACTCGGTTGGCCCTTGCCTTGATTTGCGTTTTTCGCGTTCATTTGCGGACTGTTTTTGCTTTTCGTGCCGCCTTGCGGGCAAGCGCCCGCCGGCAGCTTTCGGCGGCCAGTCCCCACCCGACCGCCTGAACCGTTTCGCGCGCCCCCGCTTGTGCAGCGACGCCGCGCAGTGCTAGATTGCTCCACGGCTGGTGGTGCTTTTGCCCAGCCCCCTTCTGTTTTGCTCCCTCCCGCGCTCCGGCGCCGATGAGGCTTTTCCCGTGTCAGAGACTGAAAACACCGTAAAGGGCGAGGACGTCCGCGCGTCCGCTCCTGCCCCCGAATCCAATACGTCCGCCGGCAACGACGGCGGTGGCGAAGGCCAGCCGCAGCGCGGCAACCGCCCCGAGCGCGGCCGCCGCCGGCGCAGCCGCCATTCCCGCGGCGGCAACGGCCAGGGCGGCAACGCCAATGGCCTGCCCGCCGACGTCAACGGCGACGAAGCCGATGCCGGCGATCCGGATCGGCTGATCAACCTCACCGAGCTCAAACAGAAAAACTCGGTGAAGTTGCTGGAGCTGGCCGAGGAACTCGGCATCCAGGAAGGCGTCGCGCGTGCCCGCAAGCAGGACGTGATCTTCAACATCCTGCGCGCCCATGCCAAATCCGGCGGCAGCATCTGGGCCGAGGGCGTGCTGGAAATCCTCCAGGACGGCTTCGGCTTCCTGCGCTCGGCGGACGAGTCCTACCTCGCCGGCCCCGACGACATCTACGTGTCGCCGTCGCAGATCCGCCGCTTCAACCTGCGTACCGGCGACTACATCACCGGCCGCGTCCGGCATCCGAAGGAAGGCGAGCGCTATTTCGCGCTGCTCAAGGTCGACGACATCAACGGCGATCCGCCGGAGGCCTCCAAGAACAAGCTGCTGTTCGAAAACCTGACGCCGTTGTTCCCGCGCAGGGCGTTCCACCTCGAACGCGGCAACGGCTCGTCCGAGGACATCACCGGCCGCATTCTCGACCTGATCGCGCCGGTCGGCTGCGGCCAGCGTGGCCTCATCGTCAGCCAGCCGAAAGCCGGCAAGACGATGATGCTGCAGAACGTCGCGCAGGCGCTGGTGCACAACCATCCCGAGGTGCACCTGATCATCCTCTTGATCGACGAGCGCCCGGAAGAAGTCACCGAGATGCAGCGCAGCGTGCGCGCCGAGGTGGTGTCGTCCACCTTCGACGAACCCGCGGTGCGTCACGTGCAGGTCGCCGAAATGGTGATCGAGCGCGCCAAGCGCCTGGTCGAGCACAAGAAGGACGTGGTGATCCTGCTGGATTCCATCACCCGCCTCGCGCGCGCCTACAACACCGTGGTGCCGTCCTCCGGCAAGGTGCTGACCGGCGGCGTCGATGCCAATGCGCTGCAGCGCCCGAAGCGTTTCTTCGGCGCCGCACGCAACGTCGAGGAAGGCGGCTCGCTCACCATCCTCGCGACGGCGCTGATCGACACCGGCTCCAAGATGGACGAGGTGATCTACGAGGAATTCAAGGGCACCGGCAACATGGAAGTGCACCTCGACCGCCGCATTTCCGAAAAGCGCGTGTACCCGGCGATCAACATCAACCGCTCCGGCACCCGCCGCGAGGAACTCCTGATCCCGCCGGACATGCTCCAGAAGATCTGGATCCTGCGCAAGCTCCTGCACCCGATGGACGAGCTCGCGGCGATGGAGTTCATGCTCGACAAGATGAAGAACACCAAGACCAACGAGGAGTTCTTCAACGCGATGAAGCGCTGAGGAAAGCCGGGCCTCGGGATTCGGAACTCCGGATTCGGGATCCGGCGCTCGGGACTCGGCGCTCGGGACTCGGGACTCGGGGTTCGTGAATCGGGAATCGGGAGTCAACAGCGTTAAGACTGTCGTCATCCTGGTCCGTTCGCTGCGCCACATCGCGAGCGGAACCCGGAACCCATTTTCGGATTGGGGCCAGCCTGACTGTCGACCTAGGGCGAGCCGCAAGATGCGGCGAGGCTCGCGGGGTTCGCGAAAGCGTACCGGTCGCCAGAAATCCCCTCCTTCCGCAGGAAGCGGGTCGCGCCGAAGGCGCGTGGGATGCGCCTGCATGCGGCCGAAAAGGGTTCCCCTCTTGCGGAGCGCTCTTTTATGCTCCGAACGGCAAGGCGAGCTCGCCCTTTTCCTCATTTTGCCGTTGCCATTCCCGATCGCCATGCGTATCTGCGTCTACTGCGCCTCCAGCAACCAGGCCGATCCACGCTTCCGCACGGCCGCGTTCCGGCTCGGCGAACTGCTCGCCGAGAACGGGCACCAGGTCGTCTACGGCGGCGGCTCGACCGGCTCGATGGGCGCGGTCGCCGACGGCGCGCTGTCCAAGGGCGGCGAGGTGATCGGCGTGATCCCGCGCTTCATGGCCGACCTCGAATGGCAACATCCCGGGATCGGCAACATGCAGGTCGTCGAGGACATGCGCGAGCGCAAACACCGGCTGCTGACCGATTCCGACGCCGTGGTCGCGCTTCCCGGCGGTTGCGGCACGCTCGAGGAACTGTTCGAGGCGATCACGCTCAAGCGCCTTGGACTCTACTTCAATCCGATCGTCCTGCTCGACACGCTCGGCTACTGGCAGCCGCTGGACGCGTTCCTGCACCAGGTGATCGAGCAGCGCTTCATGAATCCGGAGCACGCCGCGATGTGGTCCATCGCCGCCGAACCCGAAGACGTGCTGCCCGCGATCCGCAACGCACCCGCGTGGGACACCGACGCGCGCGACCGCGCGGTGGTGCGCTAGCACTCGCCGGCTCGAGGCCGAGCATCGGGCGGAGGCGTCGCCACGGCAAACCTGGTCATTGCACCTGCCCGCCGGTTCGGGGTTGCGCCTCACCCAATGGCACGGAGCGATCGAGGCCACGCCTGCTGATCGGGCACGCGGTGGGGGCTCAAAAGCGTGTGCCATCCGGCGGGAGTTCACGGCGTTGATGACCGCTTCCATTGCCTCGAATCGGCGGCCGGGCTTCGCCCCGGGACAGGCCGTAATCGAGGTGCGCCCACGCTGCGAAAGTGCCGGTCATCGACGTTTCCGTCGCTGCTCTCTGGGCCGCGGCGGAGCGGTCGAGCCGCGAACCAGCAACTCGGGATTGAACCCTTCGTTCTCGGTGGCCTCGCCCCTGATCCGCGCGATCAACATGCGCGTCGCCCGCTCCACGATGATGTCGGCGCGCTGTCGTGCCGTGGTGAGCGGCGGCCACGAGTGACGTGAAAACGGGCTGTCTTCGAAGCCGGCGATCGAGACATCGTAGGGGACATGCAATCCGGTGGATTGCGCGGCGGCCAGCGCGCCGGCCGCGATTTCGTCGTTGCATCCGAAAATGGCGGTGGGCGGTTCGGCCAGGTCGAACAGGCGGCGGGCCCCGCGAAACCCGTCATCGAACACATAATCGCCTTCGATCATCAAATCGTTGCGCAATGGGATGCCGTAGTCCCGCAGCGCGTCCTTGTAGCCCCTCAGGCGCTCGGCGCTGGCGTGATGGTGTTTGCCACCCCGCAGGAAGCCGATCCGCACATGCCCGAGCTGGAGCAGGTGGGTCGTGATGGCATGTGCGGCATCGCGGTCATCGACGTAGACACAAGGAAACTCGCCACCGGGATCGCGGGCGGCGGACACGATCCGCACAAACGGGATGCGGTACGTCGCCAGCCTGCGCAACTCCGCCACCCGTTCCGATACCGGCGTTGTCAGCACGAGCCCCGATAGGCGCGAGCGTTGCACGAAGCCGCGCAGACGGTCGGCCAATCCGTCCGTTCTGGAATTGACCGGGCGCACCTGCAGCCCGAAATTCAGGTCATCGCACGCCGACAGTGCGCCCTCCTGCATGCCGATGATGTAGTAGGCGTTGGGATTGTCGTAAACGAGCCCGATCGTGTAGGCGTGGGCGCCACTCAGGCCGCGCGCGAGCATGTTGGGACGGTAATCGAGCTGCTCGATCGCGCGCAGCACTCGCTGCCGGGTTATCGGGCGCACCGAGTGCTCGCCGTTGACGACCCGCGATACCGTTTTCGCCGAAACGTCGGCTTGCCTGGCGACATCGTCGAGGGTTACGGATCCCACTTGGCGATCCTCGTGATGGCGTTCGACCGCGCCGTGACAGCGCTGTCACGAAGCAGCGGTGGACCACAGTGTGGCACACGTTGCTGGTTTGGCAATGCATCCCCGGGGGCGATCCATGCTGCGACGCAGCACCGGAAACCCTCGCCGCGCGCGGGCGCGCCCGGAAGCGCGCGGCCGAGGCAATCATCCGGCGCACGCTCATGATGCAGCGCAAATTGACAGCGCTGTCTTTTCACGCGCACACTGTCCTGCGATTCATTGGGGACGGTCGGTATGGCGCAGTGCCATTCCCGCTCGTCGGGGTAGGTAAGCACGCGCCAGCGGCCATAGGGCCGGTCGGCTCGCGTGCGGACGTGTCAGACGGGGGTCATGGGAGCCACGAGCTTGCGCGCCGTCGCTGTACGCGTCGTAGCGACAGTCGAGACCGGTGAGCGTATTTGGCAAGGTTCCGCAAGGTAGCCGGAGGCGATCCTCGGACTGCGTCGGGCGGGCGCAGCTGCGCGCGGTCGGCTTTGCGATGGCGTACCCGTCCAGAGGTCAGCCGCCAACGCCTCGTGAGTGGAAGAAGCGCGCAAGCGTCGCGTGAAACATCCACATGATTTTGAGGGATCGAAAACTTCGCGCGCTGCGGTGCGCGGTTTTCGCGTCATGAACAAGCGGTGGCCCTGGTCCAGGGCTGCCAAGTGTGGTGTCACCAACTTTCCCATCGCTGGAGGTGAGTCATGAAAAACCACGAGTCGATCGGGTTGGCACTGACAAGTGCCGGCCTTGCCGGACTGCGAAGCGCCGCGGGCCGCCGCGAGCTGGGCCTGAACCACGTACAGGTGCCCGGCAATCGTGCCACTTCGTTGAAGATACGGGCACTGGTCTCTGCCTGCGCTGCCGTGTGGCTGTTCGCCGCACCAGGCAATACAGCCTTCGCCCAGGACACTTCGAACCAGGCTGCGTCCAAGCAGGCGACGGCCGAGCACAAGGCCGAACAGCAGGCAACGAAACAGAAGAAGGCAGTCAAGGAGGTTGCCGCCGCCAACACCCAGCAGCTCGGCGTGGTGACGGTGTACGGCATCCGCCAGAGCGTTCAAAGCTCGCTGCGTATCAAGGAGAGTTCTGACGACATCGTCGAGGCGATTTCCGCCGAGGACATCGGCAAGCTGCCGGACGTGAGCATCGCCGACAGTTTGGCGCGTCTTCCGGGCTTGGCCACCCAGCGCGTGAACGGCGAGGCCAGTTCAATTTCGATCCGCGGCTTGTCACCGGACTTCGCCGGCACGACGTTGAACGGCCGCGAGCAGGCGACGATCGGCGAGAACCGCGGCGTGGAATACGACCAGTATCCGGCCGAACTCATCAATGGCGCGACCGTCTACAAGACGCCCGATGCCAGTCTGGTCGGCCAGGGCCTGTCCGGCACGGTGGACCTGCACACCATCAATCCGCTGGACCTGTCCAAGCGCACGATGGCCTTCAATTTGCGCGGTCAGCACAACAGCAACGGCGACCTCAACCCCGGCACCGGCACGGGGACAGGTGGCCACCGGGCGAGCTTTTCCTACATTGACCAGTTCCTCAATCACACCTTGGGCCTGGCCATCGGTGTCGCCCAGATCGACCAGCCAGTCCAGGAAAAGCAATACCAGGCGTGGTGGTGGAGCGTGGACAATGGCAGTGCGGGCATCGACCAGAACTGGGGCGGACCGCACACGCTCGGCATGCCGGACAACGTGATCTCGGAGGAGGGCATGCAGCTGCGCGCGCAGTCCGAGAAGGCGAAGCGGGATGGCGTGATGGCCGTGCTGGAGTGGGCGCCCAACGAGTGGTACTACTCGAAGCTCGACATGTACTACTCGACCTTCAACAAGCACAAGTTCAAGAACGGTGCGCAGTGGTCCTCCACCCCGTGGGACAACGTTTCCTACAGCAACGTCAGCACGACACCGGCTTCGCCTTACCCGATCGTCACCTCGGGCACCATGAGCAACATCGCGCCGATCCTGCAGAACGAGTACACGAAAGAGACCGACAAGCTGTATTCGATCGGCTGGAAAAACACGCTGTATCTCGGTGATTGGACCACCACGTTGGATCTGTCGTCTTCATCTGCCAAGGTGAGATTGCACGACGCCTACCTGTTCAGCGGGTTGTCCGGCGGGGCGTTCACGGATGTGGCTTTCATCACGCCTTCGGGTGACGGATATCCCATCTTCACGCCGGCCATCGACCTGGCCGATCCCGGGACCGTCGTCTTTACCGATCCGGACGGCTACGGGTACAACGGCCGCGAAGAGTTCGATCGCCAAAGCGACAAGATCAATGCCGTGCGCTTGCAGGTGAGCCATCCGCTCGGCTGGATCTTCAGCAGCGTGGACCTGGGCCTCGACTATTCGGACCGCACCAAGACCAAGCATGCAGACGTCAGCTTCGCATGGCTGAACGGCAATGGCAGCACTTCGGGGACGTACCAGAACCACTTCAGCACGCCGATCAACCCGGCCCTCCTCTACGGGCCGACCTCACTCGGTTACGGCGGCATCCCGGGGATTCTCAACTACAACGTGTTGGGCGCGATGTACAGCCAGTTCTACCTGACGCCGCAGAACGGCGCCGGCGACTGGAGCCGCAACTACACCGTCGAGGAGAAGGTGCCGCTGGCCTACGCCAAGTTCAACATCCAAACCGACGTGGCCGGCATTCCGGTGCGTGGCAACATCGGCATGCAGTTCGTGCACACGGATCAATCGTCCGATGCACTGCAGACCGACGCCAGCGGCAATCTGGCAGGCGCGATCCACGGCGGCACCGCGTACAACAAGGTGCTGCCCAGCCTCAACCTGGTGGCGAAACTTGGCGAAGGCCAGTATCTGCGCTTCGGCTTGGCCAAGACCATGGCACGCGGTCGCATCGACGACGAAAAGGTGTCCTCCTCCGCCTGGGTGTCCCAGGTGACCAACGGGCCGCAGGCCGGCCAGGTGGTGTGGTCGGGCAGCGGCGGCAACCCGCTCTTGAAGCCCTATGTCGCGGTCGGTATCGACCTGTCGTGGGAGAAGTATTTCGGCAAGGCCAGCTACGTTGCGGTGGCAGTGTTCCGCAAGAACCTGCTGAACTACATCTACAACCAGACCGTCCTCCACTACGATTTCTCCGGCTACATCAACAACTCGCCCACCCTGGTGCCAACGAGCCAATACGGCTCCTTCACCACGCCCCAGAACGGCACGGGCGGCTCCATGAAGGGCCTGGAGTTGTCCGGCGGGCTGGAGGGCGGGCTGTTGACGCCGGCGCTGGAAGGGTTCGGAGTGCTGGCCAATTTTTCGCTGACCAACAGCAACATCCCGACCAGCTCCATCTCGGCGATTCCCGGCGGACCCACGACGCTTCCGGGACTGTCGCGCAAGGTGGGCAACATCGTGCTGTATTACGAACGCAATGGCTTCTCGGCGCGCGTGGCCTACCGCTACCGTTCCTCGTTTACCGGCGAGGCAGTGGCGCTGTTCGACCAACTTGGTTACACCAAGATCCTGGCCAACCGGCAGACGGACTTGCAGTTGGGATACGAATTCCCAGAGGGGCGCTGGAAGGGCCTGTCGATCCTGCTGCAAGTCAACAACCTGGGCAACTCGCCGGACGCCACGGTGCAGGTCGCCGGGCTGCCCAACGGGATGCAAGTCAGCCGGCCGCTCGAATACGACACCTGGGGGCGCACCTACCTGCTCGGTTTCAGCTACAAGCTGTAGCGGATACGGCGTCGGGCGGCCCAACGCCGCCCGGCGTCCCGTCGCGTCGATCGGATGTTCTGGACGAAGGGGGCTTGCATGGTTGGTACTGGTTTATCCTGGCGGCTGCAGATCGCCTTGGCCGCGGTGGCCTGTGTTACAGGTGCACATGCGGCCAATCGACTTTCGGTGCAGGGCGCCCACGCGTCGCTTGCACCGACGCACTACACCGACTGGCCGGCGGTCAGGCCCGACCATCCCGCCGATCCGGCGCTGGATGCCCGCGCGCGCAAGATCGTGGCCGGCATGACGCTGGCGCAGAAGGTCGGCCAGATGACCCAGGCCGAGATCAAGTCGATCACGCCGGACGAGGTGCGCCGGTACTACATTGGCTCGGTGCTCAACGGCGGCGGTTCCTGGCCGCAGCGGAACAAGCACGCAACCATAGGCGACTGGCTGCATCTCGCGGACGCCTACTACGACGCCTCCATGCACACCGACATGGCGGTGAAAATCCCGGTCATCTGGGGTACCGATGCGGTACACGGCGACAGCAACGTGTTCGGCGCCACGCTGTTCCCGCACAATATCGGCCTCGGCGCGACCCACGATCCGGCGCTGATCCGAGCGATCGGCGCGGCCACCGCGAAGGCGGTGCGTGCCACCGGCGTCACCTGGGCGTTTGCGCCTACGCTCGCCGTGGCGCAGGACGTGCGCTGGGGACGCAGCTACGAGAGCTTTTCCAGCGAGCCAGGACTGGTGCGTGCCTACGCGCGTGCCTACGTGGAAGGACTCCAGGGTGACTTCGGTCCGCACCATGTGATGGCCACCGCCAAACACTTCATCGGCGATGGCGCGACCTGGCAAGGCATCGACCAGGGCGACGCGCGGGTCGACAAGGCGACGATGATCAACGTGCACGGCGCCGGCTATTTCGGCGCGCTCGAGGCCGGCGTGCTCAGCGTGATGGCCTCCTACAACAGCTGGAATGACCTCGCCGATGGCGTGAACTACGGCAAGATGTCCGGCGCGCCGGCGCTGCTCACTGGCGCGCTGAAGCACAAGATGGGCTTCCGCGGTTTCGTGGTGTCGGATTGGAACGCGATCGGGCAGTTGCCCGGCTGCAGCAACGCCAGTTGCCCACAGGCGATAGACGCTGGCATCGACATGGTGATGGTGCCGGACGACTGGAAGGCTTTCATCGCCAACACCATCCAGCAGGTCAAGGACGGCGAGATCCCGCTGGCACGCATCGACGACGCGGTATTCCGCATCGTGCGCGCCAAACTGCGCATGGGCCTGTTCGGCAAGCGGCCATCGCAGCTGCCCGGCGCAGGCGACGCCAGTCTGTTGCAGGATCGTGCCCTGGCGCGTCGCGCGGTACGCGAGTCGCTGGTGTTGCTGAAGAACAACCACGACGTGCTGCCGCTGAAGCGCGGCATGAAGCTGCTGGTGGTGGGAGGGAGCGCCGACAGCTTGCCGAACCAGGCCGGGGGTTGGTCGCTGACCTGGCAGGGCACCGACAACACGAATGCCGACTTCCCCAATGGCGAGACGATCCTTGGCGGCTTGCGCGCGGCCGACGGCGCGGCGAACGTCACCTACAGCGCCGATGCGCAGGGTGTGAACCCGAAGGACTACGACGCGATCGTGGTGGTGATCGGCGAAACGCCGTATGCGGAAACCATGGGCGATATCCCGCCCTCTACCACGCTGCGCTTTGGCGACCGCTATCCGCAGGACCTGGCACTGCTTGAGAACGTGGCGAAGTCCGGAAGGCCCGTCGTGGTGGTATTCGTGGCGGGGCGCCCGTTGTTCGTGAACCGCATGCTCAACCGCGCCGACGCCTTCGTGATGGCCTGGCTGCCCGGCACCGAGGGCGGCGGCGTGGCCGACGTGCTGTTCGCCGGCGGCAAGGGCAAGACACGTTACAACTTCAGCGGTACCCTGCCGCGGCCATGGCCTGGCGTGCCGTGCCCCGACTCGGCCAAGGCCGGACCGGCGCGCTGGCTGTTCCCGCCGGGCTACGGACTCGGCTATCCCACGCGGCATGACGTACCCGCGCTGGCCGAGCATGCCGACATCAAGGCGTGCGCCGACACATCCACGCTGCCGGTGTTCCACACGCTCGCGGTGGCGCCGTTCGCGCTGTACCTCGCCGACGGCGTGCACCACGACCACGCGGTGGGTTCGGATCTCAACGGTGAACTCGCTTGGCCGCGTGAGCATCCCGTGTTGCGCCTGCGCACGGTGCAGGTCAATTTCCAGCAGGATGCGAAGGCCATCAGCTGGTTGGGTGCCGGCCGCTTCCTTGCGCGCAGCCTGCATCCGGTGGATCTGTCGAAACTCGCGACCCGCCACGCGGCACTGCAGTTCGACGTGGTGATCGACACACCCGCGCAAGGCCCGGTGACGCTCGGCATGGGTTGCGGCAAGAACTGCGGCGGCGATGTCAAGCTGGGCGCGGTACTTGCCGGCTACCCGAAAGGCACGCGGCAGACCGTGTCGATTCCATTGGAGTGCTTCGCGAAACGCGGCGTCGACCTCGCGCGTGTCGATGTGCCGTTCGAAATCGCGGCCGCGGCACCGTTCGCCGCCGCCTTCGCCAACATCCGCATCAGCGCCGCCACGTCCCCCAACCGCCACGACCTTTCCTGCGCCAATGTGGGAGTTCGGTGAGCGTGGCACAGGCACATTGTGGGGGGGAGCGTCGCGCATGAAGCAACGTCGGAATGCCTCTGGCTGGATCGCCGCGGCGCTGGTCGCCTTGCTCACCGCGGGGGCGCTGGCCGCGCAGCAGGTGCCGGTGCACCTGCCGCTGGCCCGCGGGTCGTCGCCGGCGGCAGCCACCGCGCCCACGGTCGAGTTGTGGCTGAGCACGCAGGATCGCCGGCTGCGCCTGACCCGGCAGCCTGACATCCCGACCGGCGTGTCCGCGACGGCAACGGCCGACATCGTCATCGACACCAGTCGAACCTTCCAGACCATCGTGGGTTTCGGCGCGGCGCTGACGGACTCGTCGTCGTGGTTGATCCAGCACCGACTCACGGAACGGCAGCGCAACGTGTTCCTGCGGGAAATGTTCGGGCCGCCACCGGGTTTGGCGTTGAACATGACGCGCCTGACCATTGGCGCCTCGGATTTTTCGCTGCAGCATTACTCGCTGGACGACCGCCCCGCCGGGCAAACGGACCCGGGGCTGCAGCACTTCGGCATCGCGCCTGATCTCCGGGATGTGATCCCGACCGTGCGCGAAGCCTTGGCGGTCGACCCGCGGCTGCACATCATCGCGTCACCGTGGAGTGCGCCGGCGTGGATGAAAACCACCGACAGCCTGATCGGTGGCACGTTGTTGAGGCAGGACGAATCCACCTTTGCGGCGTACCTTGTCAAGTACGTCGACGCCATGCGCGGCCACGGCATCCCCATCTGGGCGCTCACCGTGCAGAACGAGCCCGCCTTCCAACCCGGAACCTATCCCGGCATGGAACTGACTCCTGCTGCACGCGCGCGCATCATCGGCCAATACCTCGGGCCGGCTTTGGCGAACCACGAGCCGCGCACCCGCATCCTCGGCTGGGACCACAACTGGGACGCGCCGGACCAGCCGCTCAGCGTGCTCGGCGACAACGCTGCCGCGCGTTATATCGACGGCATCGCCTGGCATTGCTACGCGGGCGATCCGGGTGCACAGAGCCGCGTGCACCAGGCCTTTCCGCACAAGGACACCTATGTCACCGAATGCTCAGGTGGCGAATGGGCGAAGAACGGCGAGCTCTTGTGGTTCGCGCGCGACTTGCTGCTGGGCAGCCTCCGGAACTGGGCGCGCGGCGTGGTCTACTGGAACCTCGCGCTCGATGAAAACCATGGGCCACATTCCGGCGGCTGCGGTGATTGCAAGGGCCTGGTCACGATCGACTCGCGCACAGGCGCCGTGAGCCGCAACGATGAATACTACGCGTTCGCCCATTTCAGCCGCTTCATTCTGCCCGGTGCAGTGCGGGTATGGTCCACCGCAACCGGTCCAGACATTCGCAACGTGGCGTTTCGCAATGCCGGCGATGGCGCGCTTGTGCTGGTGGTGACCAATAGCGGGAAAGTCGCGCACGGAATAAGCGTGGGGCAAGGCAAGCTGTCCTTCAGGTACAACATGCCGGCCGAGAGCGTGGCGACCTTCAGGTGGAACCCGG
This sequence comes from Rhodanobacteraceae bacterium, assembly GCA_025928585.1. Lineage (GTDB taxonomy): Bacteria > Pseudomonadota > Gammaproteobacteria > Xanthomonadales > Rhodanobacteraceae > 66-474. The sequence goes on along the minus strand of JAICJG010000021.1, from coordinate 17,352 downwards.
GGCAGTTCACTCACGGGGGTCGAGAAACCTTGCCTTGAGCGGTATGCGCGCGGGCGTCCGAGAGCTTGACCAGCGGCTGGCAGCCTCCCGGGGGACCCCTGGCGCACCCCCGCGGACATGGCTGCCATTCTTGCAGCTCTGACACCGGCGCTGGTCAGTGCGCTCGAGCCCGTGCCGAAGGGATGCCGCGCTCCATTGCTCGAATCGGTCACCTTGCGCCGCGGACGCACGCCGAGCGCGCCGCACGCTTTGCAGAGCGGAGACCTGCCGGTGACGACAATCGTCTGGCGCATCGGCTATGGTCGCGTCGCCAACTTCAGCCGTGCATTCCCGGCCCGCTTCGGCATCAGCCTGAGCGCCGCACGCGGGCGGCGACCCGGCGCGCGGGCGCGATATCTGTCCAAGGTCGATGACCGAGGTCGACGGTCGCGGGATTCAGGTTGCGTCGGCAAGGAGCGACGCCAGTGTTCATGCAGATGGCTGAGGTTTCCGGCTGCCGGTCGCGATGACGCGGACGTCCCCGGGCTGCTGGGCGGCGGAAGCAAACGTCCGTCGCCATAGCCGATCCGCCCCGCCCGACGGGACGCATGCGTGATGCAGTCGATTGGCGCGCTCGGCGGGATTCGAACCCACGACCCCTGCCTTCGGAGGGCAGTACTCTATCCAGCTGAGCTACGAGCGCGTTTGAGAGAACCGAACGCGCGGTGCGCGCCGGGCTGGCTAGTATAAACGAGGTGCCCCGGCTCACGAACCAGCGTGTCCCGATTTCCTGGCACGCTTGCGCCGCATCCGCCACCAGCGAAGCAGGCCGTAGGACAGGCGCACCTTCTCCTGCCCCACCGGCAGGTCGGCGCGGGCGAAGATCCAGGACGATTTGGAATAGGCAACCTGCTGCTCGGGATACACGCTGCGGTGGCCGATGATGAGGTAGGCCGCGACGCAGGCGCCGGCGACGTACAGCGTCGAATCGGCGCCGAACAGTTCCACGCCCATCAGCACCGCCGCGATCGGCGCATTCGAGGCGGAGGCCACCACCGCGACCAGCCCGACCGCCGCGCCGAGCGCCGCCTGCAGACCGAGGACATGCGCGAACGCGCCACCCGTGACGGCACCGATCACGAATTGCGGGGTCACGATGCCGCCGTAGAACCCCGAGCCCAGCGTGATCGCGACCAGCAGCGCCTTCCAGAAAAAACCGAGATAGGGCATCGGCGCACCGTGCAGCGCGTCGTCCATCAACGGCAGGCTGAGGCCAAGGTACTGCGTCGGGATCGCAAGGATCAGGATCGCCAGCGCCACGCCACCGAGCAACGGCAGCAACGGTGGCCACAACGCGTAACGCGCCCGCAACCAGCCGGCGGCGCTGCGCATCATCCGGATCAGTTCCACGAAGATCCACGCGACCGCGCCGCACAGGATCCCGATCACCACCGTCTTCAGGAACAGCAGTTCGGTGAAGTCGCCGACGAAGGCGATGTGGTACACGGGATACGGCACGCCGAGATAGCGCGACACCTCGAACGCGGTGACGCCGGCGACGATGCCGGGGAACAGGAAGTCGTGGCGGATGCGCCCGATCGCCAGCACCTCGACACCGTAGATCGCCCCTGCGATCGGCGTGCCGAACACGCTCGCGAAACCCGCGCTCACGCCGCACGCCAGCAGCCGCTTGCGCATCTCCGGATTGAGGTGCAGCACCCGGCCGACGCCGGCCGCGAGGCTCGCGCCGATGTGCGAGCACGGACCTTCCTTGCCGGCCGAGCCGCCGCAGCCCAGCGTGACCAGCGCCGCAAGCGGCTTGATCCACAGGGTACGGAACGGCATCTTGCCCTGCTGCTCGTTGACCGCGACGATCGGGTTGTCCTTGAACCCGCTGCGGCTGAGCCGGTAGCCATAGTGCAGCAGCAGGCCGTTGGCGAGGCCGCCGACCGGCAGCAACGTCATCTGCAGCCACAAGGGCGCCGCGTACGCGCGCCCGGCGGTCGCGAACAGGATCCGAAGGAAGATCGTGCAGCCGACGCCGATCACGGCGCCCGTGAAAATCGAGAGGACCAGCCACTGGACGACGGTCGCCAGCATCACAAGCGGTTCGGCCAGATGGAAACGTCGCATGGAGCGGCTTGCAAACCTCTCGATGATCAAGTGCCAGTATATCGTTGATGCGCGCGCACCCCGCAGGATGGTTGACAGCAGTTGAGCGCTCGGTAAACTGATCGGCTGCTTTCGCGGCCACCACGCGCACGGGTGCGGAACCGCGGCGGGATACAATTCCAGCAAGGCTAGGTAGCTCAGCCGGTCAGAGCGCGGCACTCATAATGCTGAGGTCGGCGGTTCGATCCCGCCCCTAGCCACCATCTGCAACGAGCCCATGACTTCATGGGCTTTTTTGTTGCTCGGCGGGCCGGCCTTCAATGGCCAGTGGCCACCCGATGAAAGCCCGGCCCGCGCAGGACCTTGCCCGGCAACGCATCGGTCATCCTGCCGTCGGCGATCACCGGCACGCCGTTCACCAGCACCCAGGAGATGCCTTGCGCGAGTTGCTTCGGCCGCTCGAAAGTCGCCGGTGCGCGCAATTTCGCTGGATCGAAGATGTCGATGTCGGCCCACATGCCCTGCTTGATCACGCCGCGTCGGGCGAGACCCATCCGCTGCGCGGGCAGCGCCGTCATCTTGCGGATCGCCTCCGGCAGCGCCAGCGCGTGGTCCTCGCGGACGTACTTGGCGATGATCCGGACGAAGGCAGCGTAGGCGCGCGGATGTGGGTGGCCGTGACCGAGCGGGCCTGTCGGCGCCTGGGCCGCGGCATCGTCGCAGATCGACACCCATGGCTGCTCGAGCGCAAGCGTCACGTCCGGCTGCGACATGCCGAACACGGCGACATCCGTTGCCGCATGATCCTTGATCAACAGATCGATCAGCGCGTCGAGTGGTTTTTCATCCCAGCTTTCGGCGATCTCGTCGAGCCGCCTGCCTTCGACTGGCTTGAGCGCCGGATTCTCCACCGAGGTGATTTCGACCGCGTGGGGACCGGGGACTTCCAGCCAGTCGTTGGTCCAGGCATCCGAAGGCGTCTGCATGTCCTGTTCGATCCGCGCGCGGGTTTGCGGATCTTTCAGCCGCGCGAGCAGCTTGTCATTCCCACCGGCGTGCGCCCACGGCGGAATGAACGAAGCCAGGTCGTTGCCCCACGCGGTATAGGCGTAGGTATCGGCGCTGATGTCCAGGCCTTGCGCGCGGGCCGCGTCGATCTTCGCGATCACCTTCGGCATCGAGCCCCAGTTCTCGTGACCGGCGACCTTGAGGTGGAAGATCTCGACCGGAATGCGGGCCGTGCGCGCGATGTCGAAGACCTCGTCGAGCGCGGCCGCCTCACCGTTGCCTTCGCTGCGCATGTGGGTGGCGTAGATGCCGCCGTAGCTTGCGGCGGTCTTCGCCAGCGCGATGAGTTCCGGGGTGGTGCTATAGGTCGCCGGCGGATACTGCAGTGCGGTCGAGACGCCGAAGGCGCCCTCGCGCATCGCCCGCGCGACGATCGCCTGCATTTGCGCGAGTTCATCCGCGGTCGCCCGGCGGTCGCCATAGCCGATCACCATTTCGCGCGCGGTGGCCGCGCCGACGTAGGTGCCGAGGTTCACCGCGATGCCGTGGGCCTGCAATTGCATGAAATACCCATTCAGCGAGCGCCACGCAGGTTTCGGGCGGGAACCCTCTTCCGCGAGGATCTTGTCGTCGAGCGGCGCGACCGATTCGCCTTCGCCGGTGATCAGCGTCGTCACGCCCTGGAATATTTTCGAGGGCGCGTGGCCGTCCACCAGCAGCGTGTGTCCCGACTGGTCCAGCATGTCGATGAAGCCCGGCACGACCAGCATGCCGTGCGCGTCGATGACCTGCTTCGCATCGACCTTGCCGAACCTGCCGATCGCGGCGATCCGCCCGTCCTTGATCGCGATGTCGGCCGCATACCAGGGCGAGCCGGTGCCATCGATCACGTGGCCGTTGCGGATCACGATGTCGTATGTCGGCGCCGAGGCGTGTGCGCCGAAGGCGGACAGGCCGAGCACAAGAATGACCAGCAAGCGGATCACCGGACCCATGCCCCCCTCCATAGGCGAACGATTGCGAGATGTCAGCGCGGATTTTTCCGGTGGATCGGCGCTGCCGTCAAACAGCGCATGCCGAAGCGTCGGGGGCGCGCGAATGCCTGTCTGTTGGCGCTTCGCCGTCCTTCGCATGCGCCACTTGGATTGGCCTCGCGTGAACACCACATCCTGGTTGCATTGTCAGGCAGCGAGGAAATTTCGCCGGCTGCTGTTGGACCTCTGCTGGGAGCAACAACATGGGCTTGCTCGTCAATGGCGAATGGCACACCGACTGGTATGACACCACGAAGACGGGCGGACGTTTCGAGAGACCGGCCACCTCCTTCAGGAACCGGGTCTTGCCGAATGCAGACGCGGAATTTCCGGCCATCGCCGGTCGTTACCACCTGTACGTTTCGCTCGCGTGCCCGTGGGCCCACCGCACGCTGATCCTGCGCAAACTGAAGGGACTGGAGTCGATGATTGGTTTGTCGATCGTCGATCCTTTCATGGGCGAGGACGGCTGGTTCTTCTCCGACGGTCCGGGTTGCATCCCCGACACCGTCAACGGCTTCCGCTTCCTGCGCGAGCTCTACACCAGGGCCGTGCCCGACTACACCGGCCGCGTCAGCGTCCCCGTGCTGTGGGACAAGCGCCGGCAAACCATCGTCAACAACGAGTCCGCCGAGATCGTGCGGATCTTCAACAGCGCCTTCGACGGGTCGGGCGCAAAACCCGGCGACTACTATCCGGAAGCCCTGCGGGGCCAGATCGACGCCATCAATGCGCTCGTGTACGACAAGGTGAACAACGGCGTCTACAAGGCGGGATTCGCGACCCGCCAGGCCGCCTACGAGGAAGCCGCGCGTGCGTTGTTCGAAACGCTCGATCAACTGGAGGCGAAGCTGGATCGCCAGCGCTACCTCGTGGGCGACGTCATCACCGAGGCCGACTGGCGCCTCTTGACCACGCTGCTGCGCTTCGACAGCGTGTATTACAGCCACTTCAAGTGCAATGTCCGCCAGCTTCGCGAATACCCGAACCTGTGGAACTACTGCCGGGAGCTGTACCAGGTTCCGGGGGTCGCCGACACCCTGAACCTCGACCACGTCAAGCAGCACTATTACCGCAGCCACCCGACGATCAATCCGTCACGGATCGTTCCGATCGGTCCTGCAATCGATTTCGCCGCACCGCACGACCGCAATCGCCTTCCGGCCCGAACCATTGGCTGAGGCTAGTCCTCGTCGCCCCTTCCCAACGCGAGCTCGCGTTCGGGAAGACCCGTGCACGCGCCCCAGTAATAGGTAACGAGCGCGATGGCCGCGACCAGCAGCGAATCCCATGGATGGCGCATGAGGCTCGTGCCGCCGAACGTGCCGAGCCACGAGGCGACCATCAGGCCTGCGTACAACGCGACCAGCCACAGGGAGGAACGCACGTCTTGGGCGAGCGCGGCGCGCCGCCGCGGAACCGTCGCCGCGTACAGGACATACGCGGCGTACAGGACGAGCTGCAGCCCCAGCAGCCACGACACCGTGGCCCAGCCAGACCAGTACACGATCAGGCCAGCGATTACGAACGACAGCGGCCCGATCACGCCGAACCCGCCGACCCGGAACGGCCGGGCGAGATCCGGTGCGTTCCGGCGAAGCGCGGCGGCAGTCACCGGCGCGACCGCGTAACTCAGCACGAGGGCCGCCGAGACCACCTGGATCATCGCCGCCCAGGAAGGAAACGGCAGCGTCCAGAACACCGCCAAGGCGAACGTCAGCCACAGCGCCGGTCGGGGAATCCCGGAAGCCGCATCGACTTTCGTGAATACCTTGAAGAAGGTGCCGCCGCGGGCCCAGCCATAGACCACGCGTGGCGTCGCGTTCATGTAGATGTTGCCGCACCCGCTCGGCGAGATCACGGCATCGCTCACCACGAGGAATGCCAGCCAGCCGATCCCGAGCGTCATGGCGATATCGTGGAACGGCAGCGAGAAGCTCTTGCTGATCGGGCCCCAGCCTTCGCCGAGTAGGCCCGCCGGGATGCTGCCCAGGAACGCCACCTGCAGCAGCAGGTAGATCACGGTCGACAGCAGCACCGAGAGGATCAGCGCGATCGGGATGGTGCGCTGGGGATGGCGCACTTCGCTCGCCACCGAGACGATCGGCGTCAGCCCGAGGTACGCGAAGATGATGCCGCCCGCGGAAACCGCGGCCTCGACGCCCGCGGCTCCGAACGGCGCGAAGCCGTGCACGGCGAGGTTCCGCGGCCGGAAGAACGACAGCAGCACCACGATCACCAGCAGCGGGACCACGAACTTGAAGATGCTGACGAGGTTGTTGGCGCGCGCGAAGGTCTTGACGCTGGAGTAGTTGAGCGCGAAGAAAACCGCGAGCAGCGCGAGCTGCACCAACCAGCCGAGTGGCGTCGGATGGCCGGAGCCGGGCGCGCTCAACCGCGGGATCCACGCCGCGGCGTATTGCCGGCAGGCGACGGTCTCGATCGCGATCAGGCTCGAAAACGCGATCAGCGTCATCAGGCCCATCAGGTACCCCACCAGCGAACCGTGCGAGAACATCGGGTAGCGCACCGGCCCGCCCGCCCACGGCAATGCCGCCCCGAGTTCGCAATACACCATGCCGAGCAGCAGGACCGCGGCGCCGCCGATGACCCACGACAGCATGCCCGCCGGCCCCGCCAGCGACGCCACATGACTGGCTGAAAACAGCCAGCCCGACCCGAAAATCGATCCGAGCCCGATCAGTGTCAAATCAATGAGGTTGAGGCTCTTGTGGAATTTGCCCGCGGCCGTGGCGGGCTGGCCTGCCGCAGCGGCAGCCCGGACCGCTTCAGCGTCTTGCATGAGGGGAGCTGCCACCATCTGCAACGAAACGGGCGCTGACCGCCGGACCTTCGCAAGCCAGGACCGGCGGACACGGCTGCGGACGGGGTCCGCGGCGCCCGGCCGTGCCTGGCGTTCTTCGCACGGCTGCGCAACTTGCGCGCTCGGTGGTTCCCCCGTTCGCCACGATATCCTCCGGCCGCCTTTCCCGCCATCCCGCGATGGCTGCTCCGCTCGGAGCATACCGGCGCGGCGCGGCCAGGTGGCCCTGCGTATCGGAAGGGTCATGGCGCGCGTCCCGCGAATGCCGGGCATCGGAGGCCGCAACGTTGCGCCGCACCAAAGCGGATACGGCGCCATTCAAATGCACATCATTGAACTGCAAAGCGTTCTAATAAACCGCATCTGAACGATCCGCCTAGAATGTTGCACTGCACAATCGAACGCGCTACACTGCTTGTCAATCCCAGCACCACCCTGACAAGAGGGCGCACCCCATGTACAGCCAGTTCCAGAAGCAGTCGCTCGACCTCGGCAAGCAGTTCGCCGAGCAGGCCTACAAGGCGCAGATCACCGCGCTGAAGGGCATCGCCGAAATCCAGGGCCTGCAGGTCAGGGCGCTGGAATCGCAGGCCAAGTCGAATCTCGCGTTCCTCGCCGATTCGCTGGAAACCCGCGAAATCCAGGACGTCCCCGCACTGTGGCCGAAAGGTATCGACTTCGCGCGCGACAGCGTCGAATCGGCCTACGCGGCCGGCCAGGAAATCCTGGTCGTCGCGCAGAAGACCGCCGAGCAGTTCGGCGAGCTGACCCGCAACAGCCTGAAGACGGCCAATGATGCCGCCGCGCCCGCCAAGAAGGCGCGCTGACGGTAACGCCCCGCGGGTCGAGGGAGCGGTCGCGCCTCGCGAGATGGAGGCGCGATCAGGTTTCGGAAGCATGCGCCGGCTCTCTCCGGGTGCGGGCATCCCGATTCCGAAGCCGCATTCGAAAAGTACGCGCGGCGGAGACCCCCTGACTCCTGCAGCGCGACTTCGGCTGGACGGCGCAAGCCGTCCGGCTTTTTTGTGCGCGAACGCGCATCCAGGCTGCTGCAAACGGGCAACCAGCGGCGCCCACTGACTTCCCGCGGATCGATCCCGCCCCGAGCGAGGGTTCCGGAGCCGGTCCGCCGCGGATTCGTCAGAATCGTCCCGCCTGGTAATCCTGCATCGCCTGCACGATCTGCTCGGGCGTGTTCATCACGAACGGTCCGTAGCGGGCGACCTGCTCGTTGAGCGGACGACCCGCGACCAGCAGCACGCGCGCAGCCGGTGCATCGGCTGCAACCGAAAGCTCCACCACTCCCCCAGGCGAGAGCACGCCGAGTTCGCGCAAGCCGAGCGTGTCCTCGCCGACCCGCACGCCCTCGCCCTCGAACACATACGCGAACGCACTGTGGTTTTCCGGAAGCGGCACGGACAACTTCGCTCCCGGCTGCAAGGCAACATCGAGGTACACTGGCTCGATCGCGATGCCACTGACCGGTCCCGTCACCCCGAACAGCTCGCCGGCGACTACCCGCGCCGTGACGCCCGCTGCAGGCTGGACGCCCGGGATCTTGTCCGGCGCGATGTCCTGGTAGCGCGGCTGCATCATCTTGTCCTTCGCGGCCAGGTTCACCCACAACTGGAAGCCGCGCATCAGGCCGTGGTCCTGCTCGGGCATCTCCGAATGCACGATGCCGCGTCCGGCGGTCATCCACTGCACGCTGCCCGATTCCAGCAGGCCGGAGTTGCCGTGGTTGTCACGATGGCGCATGCGGCCGTCCAGCATGTAGGTGACGGTCTCGAAGCCGCGGTGCGGATGATCCGGAAAGCCGGAGATGTAGTCGTTTGCCGAATCCGAGCCGAATTCGTCCAGCAGCAGGAATGGATCCAGCGAATCCAGCTTCGGCTGGCCGATCACGCGGGTGAGCTTCACGCCGGCGCCATCGGATGTCGGGATGCCGCGCACGCGGCGGGTCACTTTGCGGGAAGCCATGGGCCACCTCCGGGAGGATCTGATGACACCAAGATGCGCCCCCCGCGCGCTGGAAACAATGCCCGCCGCGGAAACACTGCGTTCACGAGCGGCCCCACAACGAACACGGGCTGCGGGCGAAGGGATTCTTGGTCGTCCTGGTGCCGACCACTGCCTGATGCTGCCCAAGTGCGACGGGGTTCAGCGGAGCTGCGATCAGGGATCGATCGCAGGGTCGAAGTCAGCGCATGGATGCCCGTTCTGGCCCAGTTGCCCGAAAGCGCCGCAAATCACGCACGACCACACCGAAACAGCGATCGGGGACGATCGCACAAATCAATGCACCCAGCGGCCACCGCGCCGGGCCGGCAGGCTCGGGAACGAACTCGACGAAGCGCCACCGCCGGCGGTGCGTTCGCGCTCGGTCGGAGGCCGCACGCGCCAGTAGTGCGCGACGGCTTCCACGGCCTCGGGAATCTGGGCGAGGCACGCCTCGTATTCGCGGTCATCGAGCCTCGCGATCGGCACGTCCGCAGTCAACACGCCCTCGTCGACCGCGAGCGCCATGATCGGGCCCAGCATCTCGAGCAATTCGCCGTCCTCCGCGAGCCGCGCTTCCCAGATCGCCGCACGCAGGTCGATGCCGCGGCTGAAACCCTCGCACCAACCGGCCGCGGTGAGGTCGCTGTGCACCGGTTCGTCGGAATCGATTTCGCCGAGAACGGGCTCGTACACCTCGCCCTCCAGCTCCACCGGAATCGAGTCATTGAGCTTGGCGAGCAGTCCGAGCACCGCCGCGCCCTGCTCCGGATTCTCGAACGGCGCGTGCAGCACTTCGGGCAGCCACTCCTCGGGCAGCGCCGGGTCGGGACCGATCGCCAGCGCCGTCAGCATCCCGTGGACGCCGTCCAGCAGCAGGGTCTCGTCCGATTCGCGCGCACGGCCGCGCAGGAAGCGGTCGAGCACTTCCAGTTCGGCATCGTCGATGATTTCACGCGTCACGGCATTCGCATCCATGGAATGCATGATCGGGGCAGAGCGCGCCGTTCGCAAGCCTCGGAGCCGCGTTCGCGAGGCCGGAGGCCCGACCGTTCGCCGGCAGGCGCCTCCGGTGGCGGCGACGATCATTCAGCCAGGTCGAGCACCACCGGCACGTGGTCGGACGGCCGCTCCCAGGTCCGAGGCGTGCGGTCGATCGATGCCGCCCGCAGGCGGCCGCGCAGCGATTCGCTCGCGAGGATCAGGTCGATCCGCAACCCGAGGTTGCGCCGGAACGCCGCCTGCCGGTAATCCCACCAACTGAAATGCCCGGCTTCCCCGACGAACGCACGGAACGAATCGATGAACCCGAGACCGAGGATCTCGCGCAGCGCGGCACGTTCGGGCTCCGAACACAGCACGCTGCCGCGCCAGGCATCCGGATCGTGCACGTCGCGGTCGTGCGGCGCGATGTTGAAGTCGCCGAGCACGACCACCGATGCGTGCCGCTGCAGCTCGCTTCGCAGGTACGTCGTGACCGTGCGCAACCATTCCAGCTTCCACGCGTACTTGTCGCTGCCGACGCTCTGTCCGTTGACCACGTACAGGTTCACGATCCGCACGCCGGCGATCGTCGCGGCGAGCACGCGGCGCTGCGGATCGCCGAACTCGGGCACGCCCGCCACGACCTCGAGCAGCGGTTCGCGAGCGAGGATCGCGACGCCGTTGTAGGCCTTCTCGCCCGAGAACACCACCTGGTAACCGAGCGCCTCGATCGCCTCGCGCGGAAACTTGTCGTCGCCGACCTTGGTTTCCTGCAGCGCCAGCACGTCGGGGCACGCGTCACGGCACCACTGCTCGACGTGCGGAAGCCGCACCTTCAACGAATTGACATTCCAGGAAGCAATGCGCATCGCGGGATTGTAGGGGAATCCCCGCTGCCTGCCCCCCGCTCGCGTCGGCACCGGCGCCGCCATGCAAGCCACGGCCGCACCGCGGCGTAGGCCGGTTCAAGGAGCGCAGCGACGGAACCGGCAAGCGAAATCGCCGGCTCCCATGCGCCCATGCAACGCCGGCTCCGCCCTGCGGGCTTGCCGGCCTACATGGATCACGTGCACGGGGCAACCCGCTCCGGCCGGGGGGATTTCAGACTTCCAACCCGTAAGAACGCAGCAGTGCGTCCGGTTGCGGTGCGCGCCCGCGGAACGCCATGAAGCTCTCCAGCGCCGGGCGGCTCGCGCCGACGCCGAGCACTTCGTCGCGAAACCGCGCGCCGGTCGCGGGATCGACGACGTCCCCGCCTTCGCCCGCCTGTTCCTCGAATGCGGCGAAGGCATCGGCGGACAGCACCTCCGCCCACAGGTAGCTGTAGTAGCCCGCCGCGTAGCCGCCCGCAAAGACATGCGTGAACGCGTGCGGAAAGCGTTGCCAGGCGGGCGGATGCAGCACGGCTACCTCGCGCCGCACGGCTTCCAGCGTTTCCATCACCCGCGCGCCGTGCGTCGGGTCGTATTCGAGGTGCAGCAGGAAATCGAACAGGGCGAACTCGAGCTGCCGCACCAGGAACATGCCGGCCTGGAAATGCCGCGCCGCGAGCATCGCCTCGAACAGCTCGCCCGGCAGGCGCTCGCCGCTCGACCAATGCTTCGCGAACAGGTCGAGCACCTGCCGGTTCCAGCAGAAGTTCTCCATGAACTGGCTGGGCATCTCGACGGCATCCCATTCCACGCCATCGATCCCGCCGATCGAGGGCAGCTCGATGCGGGTCAGCAGGTGATGCAGCCCATGCCCGAATTCGTGGAAGAGCGTCTGCACGTCGTCGTGGGTCAGCAGCGAGGGATGCCCGCCCGCGGGCGGCGCGAAATTGCAGGTGAGGAAGGCCACCGGGAATTGCGTGCGCCCGCCGTCGCGGAAACGTGCGCGGCACACGTCCATCCAGGCACCGCCACGCTTGCCGGTGCGCGCGTAGAGATCGAGATACACCCCCGCGATCACCTGGCCGCCGGCATCGCGCACCTCGCAGTAGCGCACGTCGGAATGCCAGACGTCGATCCGCTCGCGGGCGGGCTCGACGGTGATGCCATACAGCTTGCCGGCGACCGCGAACAGTCCGTTCAGGACCGCCGGCAGCGGGAAGTACGCCTTCAATCGTTCCTCGTCGAGGTCGTAGCGCGCCCGGCGCAATTTCTCCGACGCGTAGGCGATGTCCCATGCCTCCAACGTCTGCAGACCGAGGCGGGTGCGCGCGAACTCGCGCAGTTCCTCGAGCTCGCGCTGCGCGACCGGCTTGGCACGCGCCGCGAGGTCGCGCAGGAACGCGAGGACTTCATCGGCGGTCCCCGCCATCTTGGTCGCGAGGGATTCCTCGGCCGCATTCGCAAAACCGAGCAGCCTCGCCGCATCGAAGCGCAGCGCGAGGATCTTCTCCATGCGCGCGGAGTTGTCGAACCGTCCGGCGTCCGGGCCCTGGTCGGAGGCGCGGGTCTGGTACGCCCAGTACACCCGCTCGCGCAACCCGCGGTCGTCGGCGTACGTCAGCACCGCCTGCACCGACGGCTGCTTCAGGGTGACGAGCCAGCCCGAAAGTTCCCGTTCGCGCGCGTACTCGCGCAGCACGGCGCGTCCCGATTCGGGGATGCCGGCGAGGTCCCGTTCGTCCTCGATATGCTCGTGCCACGCTTCGCCGGCGTCCAGCACCGCGTTGGCGAATGCGGTGGTCTGCCTGGCCAGTTCGCTGGCGATCTCCCGGAATCGGCTGCGCGCAGGCTCCTCCAGCGCCACGCCGGACAGCCGGAAGTCGCGCAGCGCGTGCTCGACCGCGGCGCGCTCCGAACGCGCGCGCGCGCCGAATCCAGGCGCTTCGGCGACCGCCTGCACGGCCGCGAACAATTCGCGGTTCTGGCCGAGGGCGCTCTCGAAATCGGTAATCTTCTCAAGCGCGGCGTCGTGGGCGGCGCGAAGTTCCGCGGTGTCGGCGACCGCGTGCAGGTGCGACACCGGGGCCCACGCCCGCGCGAGGCGCTGGTCGAGGCGCTCGGATTCGAGCATCACGTGCTCGAAATCGCGCGGCGCATCCGATGCCAGCAGGGCGTCGACGCCGGCCTGGTAGTCGTTGAGGATCGCATCGATCGCGGGCCCGACGTCGGACGCCCGGATCTTCGAGAAAGCGGGCAACTGGGCGTTGCCGAGCAGGGGATTGTCGGTGGACATACGGACTCCGGCGGGTAGCCCAGCGTGCTGTTCCGGCCGGCGGACATCAAGGCGCGCCGCACCTTTGCCACGATCCCACCCCGGCCGGCCAGGCCGGCCGCCGTGCAATCGCGCCGCGCCCTGCGGCCCGGCCTGCCACCCCGCCGGGGATCAGCGCAGGAGCCAGCGCAGCAACCGCTCGCTGCGGGCACCGTGCGGCGGCCGCAGCCATTGGGTCGCCGACCAGCGCGCCTGCCGGAATACCGGCATCTGCTTGGAAAACTCGAGGAACCCGGCATGGCCATGGTAAGCGCCGATGCCGGACGCGCCGACGCCGCCGAAGGGCAGGCCCGACTGCGCGAACTGGAACACGCAGTCGTTGACCGCGACGCTGCCGGCAGTGCAGGCATCGAGCACCTTGCGAGTACGCAGGCGGTCATCGGCAAACACGTAGAGCGCCAGCGGGCGTGGCCGCGCGTTGACGTACTCGATGGCCTCGTCGAGCTTGCGATAGGGGACGAGGGGCAATATCGGGCCGAAGATTTCCTCGCGCATCAAGGCCACCGACTCCGGCGCGCCCAGCACGACGCGCGGCGCGAGGATGCGCCGGGCGGGGTCATCCGCCGCGTCCCCGGGGAACGCAACGATCTTCGCGCCGGCCGCACGGGCCTCGTCCAGCCATTCGCACAGGCGCGCGTAGTGCACATCGTTGACAATGCTGGCGTAGTCGGACGCTGCACCGGGCGACGGGTAGTGGCGCGCGACGTATCCGCGCAACCACTCGGCGAATGCCTCGCACTCGGCCTCCTGCACCAGCACGTAGTCGGGCGCAATGCAGGTCTGGCCCGCGTTGAAAAACTTGCCCACCGCGATGCGGTCGACGTTGCGCGCGTTCACGCAACCCGGCGCCACGATCACCGGCGACTTGCCACCCAGTTCCAGCGTCACCGGTGTCAGGTTGGAGGCGGCGGCGGCGAACACCTTCGCTCCGAGCACGGTCGAGCCCGTGAACAGCAGATGGTCGAACGGCAGCGCCGCGAACCCGGCGGCCACGTCGGCGGCGCCCTGCACCACCGCGACCCGCTCGGCGGGGAACACCCCGGCCAGCAGTTCCGCCAGCAATGCCGACGTGCGCGGCGTGCGCTCGGAAGGTTTCAGCATCACGTGGTTGCCCGCGGCGAGTGCGTCCACCAGCGGCACCAGCGCGAGATTGATCGGGTAATTCCACGGACTGATGATGCCGACCACGCCGAGCGGTTTCGGGATGATTTCACACCGTGCCGGCCAGAACGTCGCCTCGGCGGCGACGCGTTGCGGGCGCATCCAGCGCCGCAGGCGCCTGCGCACGTGGTCGATTTCGTGCAACACGGGCATGCCGTCGGCCAGCAGCGTCTCGACACGCGGCCGCTGGCCGAAGTCGTCGCCGACCGCACGCACGAAATCCTCGAGCCGCGCCTTGAACGCGGCGCGCAGGCGCAGCAGGTCGTCGAGGCGCTGCGCCCGCTCGGGCACGTGGGCGCGCCAAGCGGCCCGTTGGCGCTCGAGCAAACCGGGCAAGTCGACGGAATGCGTATCCATGGTGCCGCGCGATCGTTACGATGGGCGGATCGTGATCCGCGCGGGGCCAAAGTGCAATGAACCAACTGAGGGCTTTCGGAAACGCATCGCCGAGACTCGGCGCGCGGGTCTATGTCGACCCCGCCGGGAGCGTGATCGGTGATGTCGAGCTGGACGACGATGCATCGGTCTGGCCGGGCGCGGTCCTGCGCGGCGACGTCGAGCGCATCCGCATCGGCGCGCGCACCAACGTGCAGGATACCGCCGTGTTGCACGTGACCCACGACGGCCCGTATACGGCCGGTGGGTTCCCGTGCATCGTCGGCAGCGACGTCACCATCGGCCATGGCGCGGTGGTGCACGCCTGCACCATCGAGGATGGCTGCCTGATCGGCATGCACGCGACGGTGCTGGACGGGGCGCGGGTCAAACGGCATGCCCTGGTGGGTGCGGGCGCGCTGATCGCGCCCGGCAAGGTCGTCGGCGAGGGCGAGCTGTGGGTCGGCAGCCCCGCGCGCTGCGTGCGCCGCCTGAGTGATACCGAGATCGAGGCGCTGCGCTATTCCGCGCGCCACTATGTCGAGCTGAAGGACCAATACCTCGCGCGGTGATGCAGGGGCGCGCGATGCGGTCGCGGGCAGAAGAACGAGCAAGCGCTTCGCGCAGGCCCCTCCTACGGGAGCGTGCGGCGCAACGCGCCCAACGCGGCGTCGGCGTCCGGGCGCACCCCATGCCAGCGCTCGAAGGAGCCCGCGGCAGTTTCGACCAGCATTCCGAGGCCATCGCACGCACGCGCGCAGCCCGCGGCACGCGCCCAATCGAGGAACCATCCCGCGGCGGGGCCGTAGCTGAGGTCGTAGGTCATGGTGTGCGGTTGCGCCAGGGTGCGCGGCAACGCAGGCGGCGAATCGTGCCGCAAGCCGGCGGACGTCGCATTCACGATCAGGCCGAAAGGGGCCGCTGCCGCGAGATCGCCCCAAGCCAGCACGCGCAGCCGCGCGGGCTGCGCGAGCGCAGCGGCGAGCGCGTGGGCGCGGTCGAGGGTGCGGTTGGCCACGACGAGCGACTGCGTCCCGGCATCCAGCAACGCGAACGCCGCGGCCCGCGCGGCGCCGCCGGCGCCGAGCAGCAGCACGTCGCGGCCGCGCGGTTCGATCCGGCAGCGCGCGCGGAGGTCGGCGAGCATCCCGGCGCCGTCGTTGCTGTCGGCCTCGATCCGCCCGTCCGGCAGGCGGGTCAGCACGTTCGCGACGCCCAGCCTTCCGGCCATCGCGGTGTGCACATCCGCCAGCCCGAAGGCACGCGCCTTGTGCGGCAACGTGACGTTGGCGCCGCACCCGTCCGTTTCGAGGAACGACCGGACCGCGCCTTCGAAATCTTCGGGCGAGGCGTCGATCGCGAGGTATTCGAGGTCGATGCCGGTCTGTTCGGCAAACAGCGCATGCAGGCGCGGCGACAGCGAATGGGCGACCGGGTGTCCGAAGACGGCGTAGCGTTGCGTCGGCATGAATCGGGTTCGGGATTGGGAATTCCGGGTTCGGGACAGCGTAACAACACCCGGGTCAGGCCGTGGGGAGGAACCGGGGCGGGCGCGGTCGCAACCGGTGAGACGTGAGCCGCGCAGACTGCCGGCAACCGTCACCGGAGCAAGTCCATGGGCCATCCGAACCCGCCGATCCGTGCCGTACGCCGGCGCCCCGACTTCCGCCGCGGCTACCCGGCCTCCGACCGCCGCAGGTGGGGCGCACCTGCGGCGATTCGCCAGGAGCGCTTTGCTGCCGCAAGGCACCGCAACCGCACGGCGCCCGCGACAACCGATCCCGTGATCCTCGGCGCCGCCACCTGGCTCGCCTGCGGCATCGTGTTGCTGGGGCTGACGCCGCTGCCCCTGCACGATGCGCACCTCGGCTGGTCGTTCACCTTCTGGGCGCTGGCGGCGCCGTTGCTGCTGTTGCTGGCGAAATGCGCTTGCGCGCGGAAACCCCGGTCGCTCCGGACTCCGCGCTAGGCCACGACCCCGATCCGCTTCGCTTCCATCCGCCGCAACAGCTCGGCCATGATGGTCCGGTAGAGTTCTTCGCCCAGCTCGCCATCCTCGACGCCGCCGTCGATCGAGGGATTGTCGTTCACCTCGATCAGCACGGTGCGGTCGCGGGTCTGCTTGATATCGACGCCGTACAAGCCGACGCCGATCGGCGCGGTGCCGCGCACCGCGAGCCGCACCACTTCGGGCGGCACGTCCTCCAGGGGCAGGCATTCGAAACCACCGGTGCGCGCGCTGCCGCGGGCACTGTGGTTGTAGATCTGCCAGTGCCCGCGCGACATGAAGTACTTGCACGCGTACAGCGGCTTGCGGTTCAAGACGCCGATCCGCCAATCGAACTCCGTGTAGAGGAATTCCTGTGCGATCAGCAGCGCCGTGCTCTGGAACAGGTGCTGCGCGGCCTCGAGCAGTTGCTGCTCGTCCTCGACCTTGACCACGCCGCGCGAAAACGACCCGTCGGGGATCTTCAGGACCAGCGGAAAGCCCAGCCGCTCGGGCAGGTCACGCAATTGCTTCGGGTCCTCGCGGTACAGCACCTCGGATCGCGGTACCGCGAGCTTCCGCGAACGCAGCAGGTCGTTGAGGTAAATCTTGTTGGTGCAGCGCAGGATCGAGGTCGGGTCGTCGATCACGACCATGCCCTCGCGCTCGGCCTTGTGGGAAAACCG
>JAICJG010000022.1 GCA_025928585.1 Rhodanobacteraceae bacterium | reverse complement strand
GGATCATCGGCGCCGAGCGACCGCAGGACCCACCCTGCGGCGGCGTTCGATGCCCTGCTCTCAGATCGCGCGCGCCGGCAACTCAACCCAGAACAACGCACCGCGGTCGGTATCGGACAATCCCACCTGGCCGCCGTGCGCGGACGCGATCCGGGTGGCCAGCGCGAGGCCGAGACCGCTGTGCTGGTCCGGCCGGGTGCTGAAGAAGGGTTCGAAGGCGCGCGCCGCAGGCACCTCGACACCAGGCCCGTCGTCGTGGAAGCCGATCCACAGCGCGAAACCTTCGCTGTCCTGCTCCATTGTGACCTGCACCCGGCCGGCGCCGAAGTCGAAGGCGTTCCCGAGGATCTCCATGAACAGTCGGCGCAGCGCCGCGGAGTCGCCGAGGATCGGCGGCACGTCGGGGTCGGCCGTCACGTCCACGCGATCCGGGAAGGTTTCCGCGCAGGCACGCAACAGCCCGGCCACATCGACCTCCCCGGCGGTCGCGCAGGTCGGGAAGGTCAGCAACGCGCGCCCCTCGCGCAGCAGGCGCGCCGCGCGCATGCACTCCGGCTCGATCCGCGCCAGCGACTTCGCGGCCTCCGTGGGCTCGCGGCGCGCGAGCACCAATTTCGACAACTCGGCGGCGGCCGCGATGGCGTTCAGCGCATTCAGGACCGCGTGGGTCATTTCGCCCAGCGTCGCATCCAGGGTCCGATCGGCGCTCGCGAGCGCCCGCCCTTTGCGCACCGTGTGATCCGCTTCCTCTTCGGAAAGCGTCGAAAGCAGCGATTCCACGTCGAATCCTCCTGTCCAATCCTTGCCCACGGCATGCCATCGTCGCCGGTACGCTCGTGCACCTGATGACCCTGCGCGCCGGCGGGATACCCTCGATGGTACACGGTGGCCACCCGGCGCGGCTCGCCACCCCCTTGCATGCGCCGCGCCAACCGCCGCAGTCCGGCTTTCGCCTTTCGCGCCGCGCAAGCGGCGGCCTTCTGTGCCCACCGCACCCTTTCCGCTCTCCGAAAATATTTCCGGTTACCGGTCCCTATTTTCCGGCCGCCGGCGCCGGCCTGTTGAGCCATGCCAGACCGCCGCGCCGACCGCCATTTGCCTGTCCGCTGCCGCCGGCGCCATCATCAGGGCGCATGCGCTTCGCCCCCACCCTGGCCACTGGCTTCCGGAGATCACCATCCATGCTGACGATCCATTGCGATGGCGCGCCGCACCCCTCGGTCTGGGTGCCCGGCACCGCCCTTCCCGGCAACGCCGTGTGGCTGGACCTCTGCGAACCGCAGCCCTCGGAGATCCGGGCCTGCGAAGACCTCTTGGCACTGCGCCTCCCCGACCGCGAGGACATCGCCGGAGTCGGCCTTGCCGGACGCAACCACTGCATCGACGACGCCGTGTTCCTGCAGGTATCGAGGTTCCCCGATCTCGAAGCCGATCGCGATGGGGCGCCCGCCACGCCGCTTTCCCTGGTCCTGACCCCGAAGGTGCTGGTGACCCAGCGCTATGCGAATTCCGGAACGTTCGACGTCGCCGCCGGCGAGTGGCACAAGGACCCGGTCAACCGAGGCTCCGCGAGCGCCCTCGCGGAGCTGCTCGAAAACATGGCCGAGCGAACCGCCCAGACCATGCAGGGCATCTCCGAACGGGTGACGGGTCTTTCCCGTGAGATGTTCGCGGACAGGCAGGCCGGGACCCGCCGCCTGCGCCGCTGGCTGGTGCGCGTCGGCAGCCTGGAGGCGCGGCTGGCACGCAGCCGCGGCGCCCTGCTCGGCGTCGCGCGCGTGGTGGCGTTCCTGAGCGAAAAGGCGCCCGCCTGGGTCCCCGCGGAGACGCAATCGCGGATCGCGATGGTCCGCAACGACCTCGACGCCCTGAACCATTTCGATGCCCAGCTCACGCAGAAACTGCAGTTCCTGCTCGACGCGAACTTCGGCCTGATCAGCGCCAACCAGAACAACGTGATGAAGCTGTTCACGGTGGCGTCGGTGGTTGCCGCACCGCCCATGCTGCTCGCGAGCATCTGGGGCATGAACTTCAAGGCCATGCCCGAACTGTCGCAACCGTGGGGTTACGGCATGGCGCTCGGGCTGATCCTCGGCAGCATCCTGGTTTCGCTCGCCATACTCAGGTGGCGCGGATGGCTGTCGAACGACTGACGGGCCGCCCGCTCAGGTGCCCGTCGCGGCGTGCAGCTCCTGCTCGATCATCACCGAGCACGGACCGTCCGCGGCGGGCTCGCACAGGTAGGTTTCGTGCGCCACGCGTCCGCGAACGCAAAAACCCGCGGAGCGGAGCATCGCTTCCACGCAGGCATGGTTCGGAGCCCACCAGTTGGCGGGATCGCCGCTCATCCGTTCCTCGAGGAAGGCCATCGTCGGCCATCCCGCCGCCAGCAGGCGATCGCGTTCCTCCAGCGGGAAGTCCGGCGGTGCAATGGCCACCGCCTCGCCCGGCATGGCCAGGGTCTGCAGCAGCAGCAGGCGGCGGGTGCGGCGGCGCAGGATGTCGAGCGCGAACAGCGGATGCCGCAGGTGGGGACGCCCATGAACCAGACGAGGTCGAACTGCGAGCGTTCGCGCGCGAGGTCGTAGAGCTGCATGCAGCGGAACTCGATGCGGTCCTCGAGGCCGAAGCGCCGCGATGCCCAGCGCGCCTGCGCAAGGTAATGCGGGTCGATGTCGATCGCGGTCACGCGCGCGCCGCGCGCGGCGAGCTGGAAACTGTAGAAGCCCGCGTTGCAGCCGATGTCCAGCACCTGCAGGCCGTCCAGGTCGTCCGGGACGTGAGGCGCGATCTGACGCCACTTGAACGAGGTGAAATCGCCGAGCGGATGGTTCGGCGCAGTCTGCTCACCGTCCGGCAGGTGCAGGTTGTGGAACCAGGGAGCCAGCGCCTCGATCGCACTGCGGGTGGCGCGCGGATCGGCCGCGGCGACCGACGCGCTCATGGGCCGCGGGCCACGAACTTGCAGAAGCGGCTGGGCTCCCCCTCGGGGGTCTCCTCCTCGTACAGGAACGCGAGATTCGCTGCTTCGAACTTGTCGAAGAACCCGTCCCAGTCGGTCTCTTCAAGGTCCTCCTCGTCGCCGAAGGCGATCCGCAGGATGCCGGCTTCGCCGCCGGCCGCGGCGGTGTCGCGGACGGTCGCGGGTTTGCCGCCGCGCATCTCCGCCCAGCGGCGGATCTTGCCGTGATCGGTGGTTTCCTTCGCCTGGCTCGTCATGACACGCGCTCCTGTTCGGCCGCCACCGCGCATCGCCCGTCGATGACGCGGTCGATGTAGCCTTCCAGCGTCCGCACGCGATGCTCTGCCGTGTGTTCGGCCAGCGCGCGCCGGCGCGCGGCGCTGCCGATCTGGCGGCGCCCGGATTCCGGCATGCGTTGCAGCCACTCCAGCACCTGGCCCGGTTCGTGCGCGATCAGGATTTCCTTGCCGGGCGCGAAGAAGGACTCGATGCCTGGCCACGCGTCGGAAATCACCGGCACCCCGCAGGCCGCGGCTTCGAACAGCCGCACGCTGGGCGACCAGCCCGCCGCCGTCATGTCGGCGCGGGTCAGGTTGAGGGTGAACCGCTGCGAGGAATAGAACGGGCGGTGGCGGGCAGGCGCCAGGTGCTCGATCCGCGTGACGTTGTCCGGCCAGCGTATCCCCCACGGGTACTGGGGACCGGCCACCACGAAGCGGCCTTGCGGCCACGCCTTCGCCGCTTCGAGGAGGTACCAGTGCAGCAACCGCTGGCGATCGGGACCATAGGTGCCGAGATAGCCGAGGTCGTATTCGGGCGTCGCGCCGGAAGGCGCGTAGCGTTCGGGGTCGACCGCGCAGTAGAGCGGTTCGGCGCGCGCCCCGTAGCCGCGGCGCAGCAGGTCCAGCGTCGGGCCGCCGGTGAACGACAGGTACAGGTCGAAGCGGCCGATCTGGTCGGCGCGCAGGTACGCGCAATCGCCGGCGTGCAGCTTGGCGAGCGTCACCGGGGTGTCGATGTCGTAGAACGCCGTGAGGCCGCGCGCCGCATCGAGCAGCCAGTCACCCACCCGCGCGCCATCGGGAACGAACGAGCCGAGGATCGCGACGTCGGCTGCGGCAATTTCCCGCCCGTGGGATTCGCGCAGCGATTCGATGCCGTCGTAGATCGCGAGGCATGCCGCAAGGTCGTCCGGAAGGTCCTGGTTTTGCGCGTACCACGGGCAATCCCGTTCGTGGAGGCGCACGCGATGGCCGCGCCGCAGCATGGCCCGCACCAGCGCGCGAAAGGTGGTGGCATGTCCGTTGCCCCACGCCGAGCGCCACGACAGGCCGAGGATCGCGACGTCGAGCCGGCGCACCATCAGGCGGCCTCCAGTTGTTGTCCGAGCAGGGCCGCCTCGAGCAACGAGGCCCGCGCCGAGTAGGTGTGCTGGCGCAGCAGGCGCCGGCGCGCGCGTTCGCCGATCTCCCGCGCCAGCGAACTGCCCACGCTGCGGACGAATTCGGCGACCGCTTCGCCGTCGTCGGCGACCAGCACTTCGCGGCCGGGTTCGAGAAACATCTCGATGCCCTCCCAGCGATCCACCACGAGGCAGGCGCCAGCGCCCGCCGCCTCGAACACCCTGGTCGGCGGCGACCAGCCGAAGCGCGCCATGCTGTCGCGGTTGATGTTGAGCACCAGCCGCGCGCTGCAGTTGAAGGCGTTGTGTTCGGCGGTCGGCACGTGTCCGAGCAGGCGCACGTTGGCAGGCGCCGGGGTGGAAGACGCGCCCCAGCCGGCACCGCCGAGCAGGAACGCGCGCGCCGGCAGCCGCGCGGCCGGGCCGAAGAAGAACCGGTGTACGCGGGCCTCGCGATCGGGCAGCCGGTTGCCGAGGAACGCGAGGTCGGCGGCATAGCGTTGCTCGGGCGCCACCGGGTGGTGGGTGTCCGGATCGAGCGCGTTGTAGATCGGTACGCAATCGCGCGCCCCGAGCGAGCGGTAGCCACTGATGACGCGCGGTCCGCCGCCGTAGGTCAGGATGATGTCGTAGCGCGGAACCAGCTTGACGAAGGGATCGTCGGGATCGGCATGCAGCCGCTCCAGGGTGGCCGGCGCGTCGACATCCCAGAACGCGGTCGCGCAGCCAGACGATTTCATCCTGGCCACCTCGTGCTCCAGCAACGCATCGTCGACGCCGACGCCGCTGGCCTTGATCACGATGTCACTGTTCCGCTGCGCGTCGCCCAAGGCATAGGCGACCCCGGCTTCGCCGGGCCGGTACACGCAGACCTTCGCCCACGGCGGGTCGGCGATGTCGCGGTGTTGCTGGCGCTCGAACGCGTCCGGCTCGTAGAACCGGATCGCATGGCCGCGGCCGGCCAATGCGCGCAGTACCCCGCGGTAATAGGTCGCGGCACCGTTCCAGTACGACGATACGAGACTCGAACCGAACATCGCGATCCGCAGTCTCTCAGCCATGCATCACCTCGTTCCGAAGCGGCTCGTCCGGCCCCGGCTTGCTCGGCATCGGTTCGGCCCGCACCGCCTCGATCCGGGCTGGTTCGCCGTGCACGTGCCCGATCCGCACCGGGACCACCCTGGTCTCGCGCTTGCCGAGTGCCGCGATGATCGAAAGCAGTTCCGACACGCGATGGCCGCAGGTGTGCCGGGCACGGATGCGGCGCAATCCGCTGGCCGCGATCTCGGCCGCGAACGCGCGGTCGCTCAACACCTCCCGCAATCCCTCGCGCATTTGCGCGCCGTTGCGAACCATCAGGAAATCCCGGTCCGGTTCGAACAATCCCTCGCAATCCGACCACGGTGCGCTGACCAGCGGCACCCCGCAAGCCAGCGCCTCGAACACGCGGATCGTCGGGATGCCCGGCAGCGCCTGCGCATACGGGCGACGCGGCACGTGCACCGTCACCGCCGCGCGCGTCAGGACTTCCGGCACGCGCCAGTTCGGCACCCAGCCGCGGTAATCGATTCCCGCTGCGCGCAGGGCGACCAGCGCCTCGGGCGGGTAGCGCACGCCGTGGACGGTGGCGCGCAGGCGCAGCGCGTGTACCGGGTCGATCAGGAATTCGCCAAGCTCGCGCGCACGCTCGCCGTCGCCCCAGTTGCCGATCCAGGCGAGCTGGGCGTTGTGCCGGGCGTATGGCCGCGGGCGAAACGTGCGGGTGTCGGCCGCTTCGTGCCACGTGAAGACCCGGTCGTGCCAGCCCTTGTCGAGATAGCACTCGCGCACGGCGGCGCCGAAGGCCAGCACGCCATCGTAGTCGCCGAGGGCATAACGCTGCATTTCCTCCGGTGCGGTGACGCAGCGGTGGTGGGTGTCGTGGAACAGCAGCCGGAACCCGTGGCGACTGCGGCGCTCGCGGCCGATCCGCGCGACCAGTTCGGGCGGGTTCCATTCGTGCACCATCACCACGTCAGCACGATCCAGCGCCATGCCGAGGTCCAGGCGGCCTGGCAGGTAGGTGCGGCTGCGCAGCAACGGGAAGCGCCGCTGGAACGCCGAAATCGCGCCCTGGCCGTGCGCGGCGATCAGGTGCCGGCGGCTCCAGCCGTCGGCGGGCTCGTGGATTTCGACCTGGTGCCCGCGCGCGATCAGTTCAGCGACGATGCCGCGGAGGAAATGCGCGTTGCCGTGATTCCAGTCGGAAACAAGCGAGTGGTAGAACAACACGAACTTCATGCACAGGCTCCCAGGTGTGCGGCGGCGGCGCCGCGTGCGATGAGGGGCTCGTAGACCCCGAGGTATTCGTCGGCCATCCGCGTCGCCGTCATGAACATCGCGCGGCGCCGGGCGCGGGCACCGAGGCGTGCGCGCGCCGCGTCGTCTTCGATCAGCCGGCACAACGCCTCGCGCAGGGCGTCGTCATCTTCGGGATCGGCGAACAGGGCGGCCCCGTCCCAGTTTTCGCGGAGACTCGGGATGTCGCCCAGGACCAGCGCGCAGCCGGCCTGGGCGGCCTCCAGCACCGACAGGCCGAAAGGTTCGTACCGCGCGGGCAGCGCGTAGATCGCCGCGCGCGCGAACCAGCGCCGCATCGCGCTGGCGCGCAGCAACCCGAGGCTGCGCACGTTGACGAACGCCACACGGGCGCCGCCCGGCGCGCGATCCGGGCCGGCGATGCAGACCGGCCACGACACCGCGGGCGCGACCGCGGCCAGCCGCTGCAGGTTCTTGGCCTCGTCCCACAGCCGGCCCGCCGCGAGCACCATGCAACGCTTCCGGCCAGCATGCGGCTCGCCTGCGCGCCGGCCATTCGGGATCACCCGCACATGTGCCAGGCGCCCGTATTCGGCCAGCAAGGCATCGCCCATCGCGCGGCTGGGCGCGACGAGCACGTCGCTCGCGAGCAATACCTCCTGCACGTGCGCGCGGTAACGATCCCAACTCGCCGGCGCAGGCGTGCCGCGTACCGCGCGCCACCACGACGCGACGCAGGAATGCGCGACGCACACCACCGGCGCGGACCACGCCAAAGCGACGTGCCCGAAATCGTTGGCGTGCACGATCTCCGGACGCACCTCATCGGCGAGGTGCAGCAACCACTCGCCGGCCGCTTGCACGTCGCGCCAGGGATCGTCCATCCAGACCAGCTTGCAGGCGCGCCACTGCAGCGCGAGCCCATGGATCGACGCCGCCTCCGTCTGCTGCGCATGGTCGGGCGGCGGTCCCATCGCCGCCAGCGTCACCGCGCAACCGCGCGCACACAGTTCGCGCGCAAGATCGATCGAGTAGCGCCACACCCCGCCCACGGTGTCGCAGGTCATCAGGATCCGGCGAGGCACGCGCACGGGTTCGGCGAAATCAGCGCCCATAGATTCCATCCACGACTGCCGCGACGTCCACGAAGCGGTGCGCCTCCTCGTCGAAGCGCCCGCCCCTCGAAAGCTCCCGCGCCCACGCGACCAGCGCGCGGCCGCCCCAGGCGTCCGGCGGCGAGGCAATGCGCCAGCAAAGGGCGCCTTCGTGGCGATCGAGGGTGAAGTCGTAGAACGAGCCGGCGACGTTGCGCAGCGATGCGCCGCCGCGCGTGCCGTAGAACGACGCCTCGATCAGCGCGTCGGCGCCGGCCGGCAGCCGCCACGAACAGGTCATCCGCATACAGGCGCCGCTGTCGAGGCGGCACTGCACGCTCGCGTAGTCCTCGGTCTCGCCGAGCTGCGGACGCAGGCGCTTGCCCTGCCGGTACAGTTGCGCATCCAGGTCCAGCGCGCGGGTGGATCCGGTCAT
This sequence comes from Rhodanobacteraceae bacterium, assembly GCA_025928585.1. Classification (GTDB taxonomy): domain Bacteria; phylum Pseudomonadota; class Gammaproteobacteria; order Xanthomonadales; family Rhodanobacteraceae; genus 66-474. The sequence goes on along the minus strand of JAICJG010000022.1, from coordinate 21,463 downwards.
CCACAGCGCGAGATCGATCAGGTGCACGCCGAGGTCCATCACGCAGCCGCCGCCGGAGCGCGCGACGTCGTGGAACCCATCCTTGTCGGGGCCGTAGGCGTTGTGGAACGTGAGGTCGACCGCGTACAGCTCGCCCAGCTCGCCGTTGAGGATCCGTTCGCGGAGAGCCGCGAGGCCCTGCACGTAGCGGTAGCTGAAATCCACGCCCAGCAAGCGATCGCGCGCGCGCGCGGTCGCCACCACCCGCGCGGCTTCCGCGGCGTTGGGCGCCAGCGGCTTCTGGCAGAACACCGAACAGCCATGCTCGAGCGCGAGGCTCGCCTGCGCCGCGTGCAGCGCGCGCGGCGTCGCGATCACCACGCCATCGAGACGTTCGCCCAACAGTTCCGCGAGCGACTCGCAGGCATGCACCCGGGCAGACGGAGCGGCCTCGCGCAGCAGCGCCGGGTCGGTGTCCGCGACCGCCACCACCTGCGCGACGCGCGCCTCCACGAGCGACTGCATCCGCGCGCGACCGATCCAGCCGAGCCCGAGGAAGCCCAACCGCGGACCGCGCGTGGACAACCCGCGCGGCCACATCTGCACCACGGCATCGCGCGTCGCGCTCATGGCCACACTACCGCTTTCATGAAGCCGTCGGGGCGCGCGCGCATCAAGTCGAACGCGCGTCCGAGGTCGGCGAGCGGGATGCTGTGGGTGATCACCGGAAACGGATCCAGCGCGCCGTCCGCGACCGCGGCCATCGCTTCCTGCATTCCGCGCGCGACGGCGCCGATCATCAGACACGGTTTTTCCTGGTCCAGCTTGGAAAGCGCGTACCCCGACGCCGGGTGGGTGGGCTTGGTCTCCGGCGTCGCCAGCGGCGTCAATGGTTCGCCATCGGCAGCCTCGAACTCGACGCGGCCTTCCTGCAATTGCGCCCGCGGGCGCTCGGGCGGGGCGACCTCGTTGCCATCCCGGTCGCAATAGAGCCCCTCGCCATGGATGCTCATGCCGGATGCGACGACGAGCCGTGCCACCGGCGTGCGCGTGAGCACTTCGAGCAACACCGCGGTGCCGCGGTTGTTGACGTCGGTGTAGTGCTCGATCTCGTACATGCTCTGGCCGACGCCGACCGCCGCCGCGAAGTGGAAGACCGCATCGACCCGCCGCAATTCGTCGCGCACCGCCTCGGCATCGCGCACCTCGCCGCGGCGGCATTCGACATCGGCGTCGAGGTAGTCCGGCCACTCGCGCCCTGGGCCGTGCACCTGCGGGTCGAGGTTGTCGAGCACGGGCACCGGGCAGCCGTGCAGCAGCAATTCGTCGGCGAGATGGGATCCGACGAACCCCGTGCCCCCGGTGATCAGCACCGTTACCGGCGCGCTGGCGTGCCCGTTTCCGTCAGGCGACAGCACGCTCGGCCTCGGGCGGCGAAGGCAACCGGCGGAGCCGGCCGAGGTCGTTCTTGAACCACGCGATCGTGCGTGACAGACCCTCGTCGAGCGAAATCCGCGGCGTCCAGCCGAGGGCGGTCCGGGCGAGCGAGATGTCCGGGAAGCGCCGGGTGGGGTCGTCCACCGGCAGCGCGCGCGTGACGATCCGCGACGACGAGCCCGTCAGGTCGATGATGCGCTCGGCGAGTTCCGCGACGGTGATTTCGGCAGGGTTGCCGAGGTCGACGGGACCGGTCACCCGCTTGGGCGCTGCCATCAGCCGCAGGATGCCGTCGATCAGGTCGTCCACGTAGCAGAACGAACGCGTCTGGCTGCCATCCGAGTTCATGGCCAGGGGCTCGTTGCGCAGCGCCTGCACGATGAAGTTCGAGACCACCTGGCCGTCGTCGACCTGCATCTGCGGACCGTAGGTGTTGAAAATCCGCGCGACCTTGATGTCGACGCCGTACATGCGGTGGAAGTCGAAGAACATCGCCTCCGCGCAGCGCTTGCCCTCGTCGTAGGAGGCGCGCGGACCGTCCGGGTTCACCGAGCCGCGGTAGCTTTCGGCCTGCGAATGGACCTCGGGTTCGCCGTACACCTCGCTGGTCGAGGCCTGGAAGATCCGGGCATGGCAGGACTGCGCCTCCCGCAACAGGTTCAAAACCCCGTCCGTGCAGGTGCGCATGGTTTTCTCGGGATCGCGCTGGTAGTGCGTGGGCGACGCGCAGCACGCCATGTTGAAGATCCAGTCCGCCCGCAGCGTCAGGGGCGCGACGATGTCGTGCTCCAGGAAGCGAAAATCGCCGCAGCCGAACAAGGGGTTGATGTTGCGCATGTCGCCGCTCGACAGGTTGTCGATCGCGACCACGCTGCAACCACGCTGCAGCAGGCGTGCGCAGAGGTGGCTGCCGAGAAAGCCGGCGCCGCCGGTGACGACCGCCCGCAGTCCATTGCCGGCGACCGGGTTCCTCCGGATGGAATCCATTCCAAACTCCTTGGCTTGCGCCCCGTATATGACGCCCGGAAGCAAATTGCATGCCGGGGCTACCCCCGCAACGCGGCCTGCCGCGGACGGCGCCGGCAACCCATGCGGCGGATGGCTTCCCGGGCTTCTGAACCGGTCCGCGCGGCAGGTGCCGGCGTACGGCCCGTGGGCAGCAATCCGGGGCCAATCGGAAACGGATTACCAGGATGGCGCGCGATGCGGGATTTTTTTCGCAATCGCCGCTACCGGATGCCGGCACATTGGTCGGGATCTCGCCGCGGACCGGAGATTGCCTTCAGGGTGGCGCACGCCGGGCTCCGGGGGGTGCGCGCTGGGGTGCTGGAAAGGTCGTCCACCTTCGGGGGCGCTGCGCGCGCGTCCGCTTTGCTCCCCCTCTTCGCAAGCGAGGGCAAGACAAGAGCAGCAACCGCAAAGAGGAAAGGCGATCCGCAGGGCGGACCGTGCCAACGCTGCCTCGTCAGCCGGGCGTCTCGTGCTCGCCCGGACCACCGCGCAACAAGCTGTCGTCGATCAGGCCTTCGGCACGGTAGCGCAGCAGGCGGTTGTAGATCGTCTTCGCGGTGATGCCGAGCACGTTCGCGGTGCGGCTCTTGTTGTTGCCGCAGCGGGAAAGGGTCTTCAGGAGCATCTCCCGCTCGACTTCATCGAACGTCATGCCGACCGAGAAACGTATCGTGTCGGCATCGGATTCCGCGGCCGCCGGCACGTCGTCCTGGCGAAAACCCACCTGCGCCGATTCGCCCGACAGGATGAAGTGTCGCTGGACTGCATGCCGGAGTTCGCGCACGTTGCCGGGCCACGGCGCTTCGGTCATGCGCACCAGCGCATCCGGCTGGAAGGTCTTGGAAGTGCCGTACTTGCGGTTGAGCCGTTCGAGGAAATGCTTCGCGAGCAGCGCGATGTCCTCGCGGCGCTCGCGCAACGGGTGGATGAAGAGCGGGAACTCGATCAGCCGGTAATACAGGTCCTGCCGCAGCACGCCGGCCGCGACCGCGGCCCGCGGATCGCGGTTGGTCGCGGCGATCAGCCGCACGTCCACCGGCAATTCGCGGGTTCCCCCGATGCGGGTCAGCATGCGCGACTCGAGCACCCGCAGCAGGTACACCTGCAACTGCGCGGGCATCTCGGTGATTTCGTCCAGGAACAAGGTGCCGCCGTCAGCCTGTTCGAAGTAGCCGGTGTGGGCCTGCACCGCGCCGGTGAACGCGCCGCGTTCGTGCCCGAACACCTGGCTGCCGAGCAGGTCGTGGGTGATGGCGCCGCAATTGACCGCCACGAAGCGGCCGCCGCGCCCGCTTTGTTCGTGCAGCGCCCGCGCCACCAGTTCCTTGCCGGTTCCGCTCTCACCGTAGACGAGCACCGAGACATCGAGCGGGCCGACCTGCCGGATCTGGTCGAACAGGGTGCGCATCTGCGGACTCGAGCCAACCATGTCGCCGAGCGGACGCGTGACGCGGCTGCGGGCAACCGCCCGCTCGCGTGCGCCGAGCAGCAGCTCGTGCAGCGTCGCGGCCGGGATGGGTTTCACGAGGTAATCGACCACCGGCGTGTTCAGCACGCGCACCGCGCTTTCGACGCTCGGCATCCCGGTGACGATCGAAATGCGGCCCTGGTCGGCCAGGTCCATGCTCTCGACCAGTTCGAGGCCGTTGCCGTCCGGCAACATGATGTCGACCAGCAACAGGTCGAAAACCTTGCGTTCCGTGAGCAGGGTGCGCGCACCTTCCAGGTCGGCCGCGTGGTACACCTTGCAGCCCGCCTGCCGACCCGCCTCTTCCAGCATGCGCGCAAAACTCTCGTTGTCGTCGACCAGCAGGACGTTGCCCGTGGCGGAGGCGGCTTTCATCGCGTTCCCGGAAATGCGCGTAAGGAGAACGAGAATAATAGGCCGGAAATCGAGGAAGGTTAAGCAATCGCCAAGAAATGTTTTCCACGCGGCGGGATGGTGGCGAGGGTTCGGACCCCGTTCAGCAGCGGGTGGCGGCGCAGGCGATGCCACCGGCCTCGCGCAGACGACCTATTTCGCACGGTACGCGGCCTCTGGCCGCTTCCGCTTTTCCGGACCCTGTTGGGCTTCGCTGCGCTCAGCGCCAGCCAAGCTCGCAGGACCACCGTTGGGCTTCGCTGCGCCAGGCGTCCACCTGCAGGAACTGTCCGTTGCCTCCTGCTTGCTCGTCAGCAAACGGGTCCGGCAGGTTGGGCTGATCCCGGACTTGTTCCGGGAGAAGCCCAATAGCCGTCGAAGAACGTTGGGCTTCGCTTCGCTTGGCGCCCACCCGCGGCTTTTCGGGAGGGCCGAGTCGGATTCCGGTTCCCTTACCCGCCGTGCCGCGCATCCCGTAGCGCGGCCTCGAGGTCCTGGCGCCGGTAGGGTTTCTGCAGCAGCGTCGCTCCGTGCAGGGAATCGGGCAGGATCGTGGTCGCGTAACCCGTGGTCAGCACGAACGGTCGGCGGCGCTGCAGCATGGCTTCGGCGATCGGGAAGGTGTGCTCGCCACGCAGATTGACATCGAGCAGCGCGACATCGAAGTCATCCGCCTCGCTCCTGCGCTGCGCTTCCTCCAGGCGCGATGCAACCGCCACCACCCGGCAGCCCATGTCTTCCAGCACGTCCTGCAGCATCATCGAGATCATGGCGTCGTCCTCGACGATCAGCACGCGGCAGCCTTCCAGATTGTCGGCGTCGTCCATCAGACCGTGTCCGCTTCGCGGATTTCTTCCAGCGGCGTCTCGATCCTGCATTCCACGCCCGCTTGATTGAATGAAAGTTCCACGGTGCCGCCGAGGTCACGGGCGAGCGCGTATTCGATCAGCCGCGAACCGAAGCCGCGGCGCCCCGGCGCATGCACCGGCGGGCCGCCGTGCTCGAGCCACCGCAAACGGAAGCACGGCTTCGGGTCGTCCGAAACCGACCACTGGATATTCACCTTGCCCTGCTTGTTCGAGAGGGCGCCGTACTTGACGGCGTTGGTGGCGAGTTCGTGCAGCGCCATGGCGAGCGCGATCGCCATGGCCGGGCGCAGGCGGATCTCCGGTCCGTCGACGGTCGCGCGGCCACCGGACTTGCCGACCCATGCCGCAACCGCATCGCCCACGACCTCGCGGATGGCTGCTCCCTGCCAACTCTCGCGGGTCAGCACGTCGTGCGCACGCGACATCGCGAGCAGGCGGGCCTCGAAGTTGGCCACGGCATCCCGCATGCCGGAGCCGCGGAATGTCTGCGCCGCCAGCGCCTGCACGCTCGCCAGCGTGTTCTTGACGCGGTGGTTGAGTTCCTGGATCAGCAATTCACGATGCCGTTCGTGGCGCTTGCGCTCGCCGATGTCGCGCGCGATCTTGGAGGCGCCGATGACCCGTCCGTGCCGATCACGCAGCGGCGAGATCGTCACGGAAACATCCAGCCTCGTGCCATCCTTGTGCCTGCGCACGGTTTCGAAATGATCGACCGATCCGCCGCGCCGGATCCGGCCCAGGATCTCGTCTTCTTCGTCCTGGCGGTCCGGGGGGATGATAAGCGATGCGATCGACTGCCCGATCGCTTCCGCCGCGGTGTAGCCGAACATCGCCTCGGCGCCGTTGTTCCAACTGGTGACAATGCCCTCGAGGTCCTTGCTCACGATCGCGTCGTCCGAGCTGTCCACGATGCTGGCCAGGCGCGTCACGGCGCGGTCGCTGCGCTTGCGCTCGGTGATGTCCGTGAAGAGGACCGCCACCCTGCGTAACGCCGGCAGGTCGACGCGGAACACATTCAGGTCGAACCAGCGGCGGAAAGCCCGGCTGTATTGCTGGAACCGGATCGGTTCGCCGGTCTGTGCGACGCTCGAATACGCGTCGAACCACGATTGTTCGAGGTCGACGCCGAGGTCGCCACGCAGCGTCTTGCCTACCACGTCACTGAGGCCGTTGTTGCGGGTGAAGGCGGGATTGACTTCGAGGAAGCGCAGGTCGGCGGGCTTGGCGGCCGCGTCGTAGAGCATCTCGATAATGCAAAACCCCGCGTCGATCGACTCGAACAGCGCGCGATATTTGGTCTCCGAGGTGGCGAGCGCGGCCCTTGCCTGCACGCGTTCGGTGACATCTTCGAAGGCCAGCAGGATCAGCGGTTCCAGGCCGGGCTGCTGGCGCAGGCGGCGCGCGTTGAGCAGCAGGATGCGTTCGCCGACAGCGGAAGCGTAGCGCACCTCGAAGGCTTCGATGGTGGTGCGCTCCGGAAGGACTTCCTCGAGCAGGCGCCTGAGTTCGGGAAGATCCCAGCGGCGGCCGTCGAGGTCGTAGAGCATTTCCTGAAGCGTCGATTCGGGGGTGGTCTTGAAGGCGCGGTAGAACGCACGGCTGGCCGTGACCACCCGCAGGTCGCCGTCGAGCACCAGCATCGGCTCGCGCACGGTGGCGATGATGCTGTCGGCGAACGCCTTGCCGGCTTGCAGTTGCGCGTTCAGCGCGCGCGCCCCACGATCGTTGCGCTCGGGTTCGCTGGTCTCGACGAAGGTCAGCGCGACGCCCTCTGCATCGTGGCCACCGGTACGGCCGGGCTGCAGGCGCACCCGGTAGGACCTCCCGTCGTCCCCGGTCAGTTCCCTTTCGACCGCGGTCCGCGCGCGCAAGGCTTGCCGGGCATCGAGGACGAGGTTCGCGGCCTCGGGGTGTGGGACGGCATCGGCGAAACGCTGACCCGTGCAGGCGGGCTCGAGGCCGAGGATTCCGGCCACCGGCGGCGTGCAACAGCGAATCCGGAGCTCGCGATCGAGGTACAGCGCGGCGATGCCGGTAGCGGCGATCAGGCTGTTGAGTTCACTGTTGGCGCGCGCGAGCTCGTCGTTTCGCGCGTGCAATTCCTGGATCATGGCAAGCAGCCGCTCGTTGGCCGCGCGCAGGTCGTGCGCGTCGGGTTCATTGTTGCCTGCGGCGGACGGTTCGCTGGACGTCGATCGCACTGGCGATTCCCCCCAGGACGCGTTCTGCGATGCCTCGAGGGTGGCTGCCGATGCCGCGGGCTCGGCCCGCGGAGAAGGCCCACGGTCGCTGCCCTCCGAGATGTCGCTCGCAACACTCATCGCGGCATTCTACTCAAGGCGCTCCACGCCGCCATCGCATCGAACGCCCGCTTCCGCGGCTGCCCGCCGCCCCTTCGCAGGCGTTGCGTGCATGCGCTCCAAGCCGCGCGAATCACCAAACCATCGTCGTAAAAATTCGGGGGGCCGGCCGTTTGCACGACCGGCCCCGCCAGCATCCCTGCCCGGAATCGCGCCATAGCGGCGGCTCCGCTCGGCTTCCTGCCGAGTCCTTGTCGACTCCATTCCCTGGAGCTGCATCATGGGCCTCCCTGCCCCGGGGCCCCGCCATCGCGGCGGGGCCCCATGCGGCGTCCTGCCGCGTCGTCCTTGTCCGTGCGGCGTCCTGCCGCGTCGTCCCTGCGGTTGCGGCGTCCTGCCGCGTCGTCCTTGTGGCCTGCTTTCCTTGCGGCCGTGCCGGCACTCCCGTGCTTGGCGCAGACACCCACCGGGTGCCGCGATGATCCGGGTCATTGGAAGACCATGCCGGGGGGGAAAGGCTGGGCAAACCGCCCGGTGCATCGCGGTTCCCTCTTATCCAAGAAGCGTGCCAACCCCGCGAGCCTTGATAGCGCCTGCCAACTGCAGCGTCGGGGGCGGGTTTGGTAAATGATTCCCCACCCCTGCGGAAAAGATTTCTCTGCGGGAAAGCCAAGGGAGTCGACCGATTGCGCCGATGCCCGGGAGGGTGGACGCTTGGCTTCACGCGCGCGCCCGGCTGCTGCTGGCGCGCCGCGCGCCGCAGCAAGGAATTCGCCAAGCGATCCCGCGGGTCCGCGGAGTCAATGTGGCGTCGCGACGCCGTGCAGCACGGTGGTGCCGTGGCCGGGGTTGCCGGATTCGGCAATGTTGCTGAGGGAGATGAATCCCACCAGCCGCTTGTCGCGGTTGACCACCGGCAGCCTGCGGACCTGCAGATCCGCCATGTTCTGCGCGATCTCCTCGACGTCCTCGTCATCGAAGCAATACTTCACCCGGTCGCTCATGACCTCGCGGATCGGTGTTTCCGGTCCCTTGTTCTGCGCGGTGGCGCGCACGGCGATATCACGATCGGTCAGCATCCCGACCAGCCTGTCGTCGGATCCCACCGCGAGGCTGCCCACGTCCTTGTCCCGCATCAGCATTGCGGCTTCCGCGATCGTCTGTTCCGGCGCGACGACCAGGCACTCCTGCGTCATCACCTCGCCTGCCTTGGTTGCCATGGGGCTGCACTCCTTCGTACGAATTGCGAGAACTCACCTGGTCCTGCGTGCGGGCAGGCGGACGCCCGCGCGCGCGCACGCGTGGGTCGCCCGCCCAGGCTTCGCCTGCCCGTGCAGGAGGACATCCATCGCGTCCAGCAGGCGCCCATCGAACTCCGTGCAAACCTTCGCCATGGGAACCTCTTCGCCCATGTCGACCAGAGCGAGCGCCAAGACCGCCGCGCGGCCGAACGCCGTGTCGAGCTTCCTGCGGAAGCGCCCGCGGTGCTTGCCGTCCCGGGCATCCGCCAGGGCCTGGCGAAAGCGGCCCGCCCGCACCCGCTCGATGGCCAGTGCGTGGCGCACCGCATTGCGTTCGAGGTTTACCATGCTTTGTGGATTTCCATCTGCCATGATTGCTCCTTGCTGAAGCGGAGACGGCATTCGCCTGCGAACGCACTCCGCGGGATCCGCGCCTCGAAAAGGGCGCCCTGAATCGATCCTTCCCGGATCGATCCAGGGCGCGCCGGGCCTGACGCGCACCCGGACCCGGCGTTGCGGGTCGAATGGCTGAGCCCTCGGCCCGCGTGCGGCGCATCCATGCACCACGGTGAGCCTCGATGACCCGAGGCTGCAACGCCCGGCACCTGCGTCTTGACGTAGCGTGCCGGTGGGCTGCACGGCTCCCCTCTCACGAAGCGTGCCAAGCCGTGGAGCCGCGACTGGGGCGATCGCGCGCGCGGCGCGGCGCGCGCGCGGGAAATGTTTCCCGCGCGATCCGAAATTTTTTGGCGAATCCGCTTCACCGCATCGGCGGAAGCGCGGCACCGTCCTGCAGGTCGCCTCGCGGATCAGGGCGTCGGCGAGCGCTCCTGGAAGCGCACGCGCACGCCCAGCAGGACGCTGCGTCCAGGTGCAGGCTCGAAATAGCGGCCGTTGCCGTCGTTGACGATCACCGAGCCGATGTAGCGGCGGTCGAGCAGGTTGTCGATCCGCAGGAACGGTGCGATGGTCGCGCCGCGGAGGTGCACGACGCGGCCGGCATCGAAGCCGCCCACGGCATAACCGGGCGCGCGCGCGCTGCCGGCATCGTTCACGAACACCGCGCCGAGCGCGAAGGCATCGACCGCGACGTGCCAGCCGGCATCCCCCTGCCAGCGCAATTCGGCGTAGAGCTGGTCGCGCGCGACGCCCGGGATGCGCGCGCCGGGCGCGATGGCACACGGTGCGCGGCAGCCGGCGGTGCCGGTGAAGCGCGCGTCCAGCCAGGTGTATGCCGCATGCAGCCGCCAGCCGCGCGGCAGGGGCACGTCCAGCCCGGCTTCCAGGCCCCTCCGCCGCGCGCTGCCAACGTTGCGGTAGGTCGTGCGTCCGCCGCTGCTGGTATCGACCGCCAGCTCGTCGCGGGTGTCGGATCGAAAGAGTGCGACGTCGAGCTTGCCGGCACCGTCTGCCCAGCGCAGTTTCGATCCGGCCTCGAAGTTGTCCGAACGCGCCGGCGCGAGATCGAAGGCCATGCCGGCGCTGCGGTCCGCGCGGTAGGCGAGTTCGCTGAAGGTCGGAGTCTCGAAGCCGCGGCCGAACGACGCATAGAGGTGCCAATCCGCGGATGCCTTGAACAGCAGGCCCGCGACCGGTGTCGTCGCGCGATAGGCAACGCGCCCGCTGTCGTCGGGGTTGTCCGCGGTGACGTAGGCGTCGACGGTACCGAAGCGCACCTTGCTGTGGCGCACCCCCGCGGTCAGCGACCAGCGCGGAGCGAAGTCCCACGCCCCCTGCGCGTACTGGTCGAAATCGTACACGTCGTCCCGCTCGTCGCGGCGCAACGCGCCGACTACACCGAGGACAGTGCCGACGAAATTCTGGTAGCCGAGGCGATGCTGGTCTTCGCGATCCCAGCTCGTGCCCGCCGACAGGTGCAGCGGACGACCGAGCCACTCGCCGTGCCACGACCAGCGCGCGTCGACACCGCCATAGCCGGTGGCGAGGTCGATCACACCCCCGGAACTCAAGGGACTCGCCTGCGCGAACACGGGCACCGACAGGAACTGCGTAATCGCGCGGTCACCGTAATACGCCAGCACGCGCAGCTCCTGGTGATCGCCGAGCGGCTGCCGGAACACCGCACCGCCCTGGTTCTGCCGCACCGTCTTGCGGGTGTCGTAGGCGATCGAACTCGGCGCCGCCTGGCGCGGGTCGGCGAGGTATTGCAACCAGGTGAGGCCCTGGGGATCGTCGGCGCGCAGCCACACCGAGTTCACGAGCAGCGTGAGTTCCCCGCCGCTGCGCGTGCCGTAGGTGAGTTTCAGGTTGCCCTTGGCCCGCCGTGCGGCGCCGTGGTCGCGGAACCCGGAGGTGCGGAAATTTTCCAGATCGGCGTTGTAACCGAACGCACCGGCACTGCCGCGGGCATTCGCGTCCATGTGCACCGCGCCGTAGGGACCTGCATCGATGCCGAAGCGCTGCTCGGGCCATGGAGTCCCGTCGGCGGTGAAGATCTGGATCACGCCGCCCGAGGAATTTCCGTACAGCGCGGAGAACGGCCCGCGCAGCACCTCGATGCGGTCGGCAGCGGCCACGCTGAAATTCGACGTCTGGCCCTGCCCGTCCGGCATCGTTGCCGGGATGCCGTCGACGTACAGCCGAACCCCGCGCACGCCGAAACTCGAGCGCGCGCCGAAACCGCGGATCGAGACCTGTTCGTCCTGCGCGTAGTTCTGCCGGTCGCGCGCGAGCACGCCGGGCACTTCGCGCAGGGCTTCCGACGGATCCACATTCGGCCGGTCCGCGCCCTCCGTGTCCAGCGCCGCCGCGTTGACCGACGCGGGCACATCGAATGCCCGTTGCGGCGAACGCGTCGCCGTCACCACGATGGTTTGCAGGGTACGCGGCCTGGACGGCGGCTGACCAGTCTGCCGTGCCGCGGCGGCAAGCGGAACCAGGGACGCAGCGAGCAGTGCGGCGGCGGCGCGGCCGAGGCAGCGGGTTGCCGTGCGCTGCACATGGCCAACGCACGCGCCGGGCATTCCGCCCTTGTCTTCCTCTCCGCCCCCGGGGTGAGCCGGCCCGCTCGCGATGCGTATGCGTATGCGTGCCCTCAACTCCTCCGCGCTCCTCGATCGCCTGTGCGCTGCGAATATAGGCGCGCGCTTGTCACCCACGGGTGAAGGTGGAAGTTTGGGTCACCTCCGCGGTGCCGCCTGCGGGCCGGCACGTCCACCGCCTCGATGTCGGGCTTCGCCCGGACAAAGTCCGGGCTCAACCCAACCTGCTTGCCGAGGGTCCACGCACTCGGCCGGCGAGGCCGCGGCGCCGTCAGGAAGCGGCGGCCGTACCGCCCGCGAGTGCCGCGGTGATCACGCCGGTGAGCGCTGAGATTCCGAACGGTTTCTGCAGCACGCAATGCACCACGTTCTCCAGCGTCGCGGGCAGCCCCGGCGCATAGCCTGTCATCAGGATCATCTTCATGTTCGGACGCAACATCCTGCCGACCTCGGCCAACTCGTAGCCGCTCGCACCCGGCAGGCGGATGTCGCTCAGCAACACGTCGAACTGCGCGTCCGATTGCAGGACCTGGAGCCCCTTGTCGCCATCGCCCACCGCCTGCACGTCGAAGCCCTCCTCACGGAGGCTCTCCGCGGCGAATTCGCGCAGGAGCTCCTCGTCCTCGACAAGCAGGATGCGGACCGGAGATTGTGTCGTTGAGTCCATTACGTTACCTCCGCGGAAACACTGCTGAGTTCGCGCGGCAGCAGTATTTCGATGGTGGTTCCTGTGCCCGGCTCGCTGGAAATGCCCAGGCGGCCGTTCGATTGCATCACATAGCCGAGGATCGTGCTGAGCCCGAGCCCCGTTCCCTTGCCGACAGGCTTGGTCGTGAAGAACGGATCGAGCGCCCGGCTGCGCACTTCGTCGCTCATGCCGGTGCCGGTATCGGCAACCCGCAGGCTCACGTACTCGCTCGCTTCGCCATCCGCATCATCCTCCGCTTCCACCACAACGTCCAGCGTGGCGATCGTGATGGTGCCACCATCCGGCATCGCATCCCGTGCGTTGATTATCAGATTGAGAATCGCGTTCTCCATCTGGTTGGCGTCGCAGAGGACGTGCCAGCGCGAGTCCAGCTGGTAACGAATCTCGATATTCGGCCCCACCGAATGCTCGAGCAGCGGCTGCATGCCCCGGATCACCGCGTCCAGTTGCACGGCACTCGGCGACAGCGGTTGCTGGCGCGCGAAAGCCAGCAGCCGCTGGGTCAGGGCCGCGGCCTTGTCGATGCCGCCGTGCGCGATCTGGAGGTAGTAGGCGATCTGCTGCCGGCGCGATCGTCCCTGCTCCACCAGCTCCAGCCCGTTCTCCAGGACCGCGAGCGTGCCTGCGGGATCCTGCTCCGGACCGGCCGCGACCTGCACCTGCGCGGCCTGGGCGAACTGCTCGATCGCCGCGTCGTGCTGGGTCAGCCGCTTTTCCAGCATCGCCAGCGCGGTCTTGACGACCATCAGCACATTGTTGAAGTCGTGCGCGATGCCCCCGGAAAGCTGCCCCACGGCCTCCATCTTCTGGCTCTGGCGCAGCGCTTCCTCGGCGCGCGATCGATGTTCCATTTCCGCCGTCAGGCGCAGATTCGCTTCGACGAGCTGCTCGGCGCGCCGGTGGAGATCGGCGTTGGCGCGGCCGAGCACCCGCTGCGCCAGCGCGACCACGGTCAACATCAGCACCGCCATCAAGGTGAGCAGGGCGACACCGGAGATGCGCGCGAGTTGCATCGTCCACGGGGTGCTGGCGCCGCGCAGCAGGACGCTACCGACCGGGGTGGTTCCCTGGCGTGCGGGAACATTCACCTGCATCAGATCATCGTCGGACCGCGCCGGTGTTCCGCGCGCCCGCGGCGTGGCGGGAAGCGGCGCGCTGCCCGCGCGCCGGGCGCCGGCGACCAGTCTCCCCGATTCACCGTACACGGCCACCGCATCGACGCCCGGATCGAGCATCAGTGCCTTCACGTACTCCTGCGCCGCGGCATGGTCGTTGAAGGCGATTGCCGCGGTGACGCTCGCGGCGAGAGTGTTGGCCTGCGACGTGAGCTGGTGCACGCGCTCGACGCGGACGGCGTGGAACTGGTAACCCATTGCGAAAAGGCCTACCAGCAGCAGCAAGCCCGCCGCGGCAATCGTCGTGGCCGGCTTCAGGACGATGCGTTGCGGGCGCGACAGGCTATCCATTTCATCCGGCACCCTTCACCGCCAGCGCGAGGCTGAGCAGCTTGGAACTGATGGTGAGGTGGTTGCGCGCGGCCGCCGTGTTGTCGACCACGAAGCGGACGTGACCGCCGTCCATCACGAACTGCACGACGCTGCCGGAGTCGTCCGCCGCATTGGAATCGGTCACCGTCAACACCGGCTTGCCGTCGAGGGCACGCAGCGCGTCGCGGATCTTCGCTGAACGGGCGTAGTCGACGAACACGATCTGGCAACCGACAGCGGAGGCGGTTGCGTCCAGTTGGCGCACCACGAACGGATGCGATCCGAGTCCGTGGCCCGCCACCGCCTTCTCGAGGAAGCCATGGAACGGATTCTGGCCGACCACGCAGATCTGGAACGGCGCACTCGGGGAAGCGAACGTGTGTGGGGGCCAGTTCACGAAGGGCGCCATCTTGTAGAGATAGGTCGCCTTCACGGCGTACTCGAGCGAAACCTTGGGCGCCGCTGACTGCGCGTGGCTTTTCGCACCCATCAGCATCAGCACCAGCAGCAACGCGCATTCTGCCATGCGCACGCGCCCGCGCGGTGGTGTACGGCGCGCGGGTGCAGCGGCGCGGCAAGCGGGCATCGGCATCGTGCGGATCATGGGGCCGTCAGAACTTCAACCGGGCATCGAAATAGATAGTGCGTCCGATGCGGTCGGCTTGTCCGAGCACGTATTCCCGGTGCCATGGGTGCAAAAGGTTCATTCCGGTCAGCGAAAACTCCCATCGGTCGGTCGGCGACCACCCGAGGCGTGCGTTGAGTTCCGTGTATCCCGCCACGTGCGGGGCGGGCAGCGCGCCGACCTCGCGCAGGTCGGCGTCGAGTGTCCAGCGGTCACCGAGGTTCATCGACGAGCGCAGGAAAGCGCGATGCTCCGGATCGTCACCGGCAATCGCGGTGCCGAGCAAACCGGACGAGCCCGGCTTGAACCGGAAGTGCTCGCGCTCCAGCGAGATGCCGGCGGTCAGCTTCCACCAGTCGGCGAGGGAATAACCGCCCCACAGGTCGGCGCCGTAGGTGTGACCGCGCATGCCGTTGCCCCAGTACAGCGGCAGGAAGCTCGCCGGCGTAGCCTCGATCGTGCGCAGGTCGTCGTAGACGTTGTAGTACACGGACGCCGACAGGGTGGCGCGGGTGCTCCACTGCCTGCGCACGCCGGCCTCGTAGGCGGTGAGCTTCTCGGTGCGGTAATCCGGATTGCCCTGCACGTAGTTGATCGGACCGCTCGGCGTGTTGACCTGTTCGAGCACGGTTTCGTCGAACACCGTGGGCGTTCGCACCGAGCGCGCGACCGACGTCCACAGCAGCGTGCCGCCCGGGGACTTCGAGGACAGCTTCGCGCTCGGCATCCACGACCACCCGGAATAGGGATCCCTTTCGGCCTTGAGGCCCAGCGTCAAGTGGGTGCGCCCGGCAACCGCGATCTGGTCCTGCACGAAGGCGTTGGCGAGGTTCTGGGTGCCGCTCGCGGGGTTCCACAACAGCGAGAAATCGCTGCGGATGCTGGGCGCGAGCCGGTAGCGGTAGACGCGATCGCCGATGCCCCAGGTAATGCGGTGGCGATCGCCGAGCGCGAAATCCTGTTGTGCCTCGATATCCCAGGTGGTGACGGTTCCGCCGCCGCTGGACAGCGAGGGACCGGAATGTCCGTTGTCGAAGTATGCCTGCAGGCGGAAGGTGGAGCCGTCCTGGGATTCGTGCCGCCAACGCGCCAGCAGGTTGGTGCCGTAGAAGCGGACGTCGGGCGCACCCGCTCCCTGGCCTTCGCGGCTTGCAAGGGCGTTGCCTTCGAGCGTCATGAGATTGGCGCCGCCGGCGTCCCAGTCGATGCGAAAACCAGCCTGCGGCGCACTCCAGCCGTCGTGCGCGTCCCGGCCCTGGCTGTCGTCGAACGAGCGCTGGCGGAAATCATGGGCGTACACGCGGTACCACGCGGAATCGCCGAGTTTGCCGCCGTACTGGATCGAGCCGTTGGCTTCGTGGTTGCCGAAGCCGAGTTCCAGCAGGCCGCCCTGGGTGTCGGCCGAGCTGCGGGTGATGATGTTGATGACGCCGTCGACCGCATTGGCTCCCCACAGGGCCCCCGCCGGGCCGCTGATCACCTCGATGCGGTCGATGTTCTCCGGCAGGACGTACTGCTGGTCCCAGTAGATCCCCGAAAACAACGGGTTGTACACGCTGCGCCCGTCGATCAGCACCAGCAGCTTGTTCGGAAAATTCTGGGCGGTCTGGCTGCCGCTGAGGCCCCGCGAGGTCACGATGTAGTTGCTCGGACTGAGCTGGAACACCCCGAGGTTCGGAGCGAGCCTCAGCATCTGCGGCAGCGTGGTGGCGCCCGAGCGCATGATTTCATCGTGCGTGATGACGTACACCGCCGCGGGCGCATCAGCCAGGCGTTCGGGGCTCTTCGCCACCGAGGTAACGATGATCTTGCCGAGATCCTGCAAGGACAGGTTGCCCAGGTTCCGCAACATGCCCTGAGACCACGCCGTGCCTGCCCAGAGCCCGGCAAAAACCAGCACCGAGAGCCTGGAGGCATGCCTCCTCGCCGGCAGCATCCGAATGGCTTCTCCCGATTTTTCCAATCGCATGCGCAAAAATCCCCACGTGGCGAACGCCGGATCGCCTGGCCGGGGGATTATACGGGCGGCTCCGCGGCCGATTCCGGCGGGCACGTCTCATACGGGCCGACACCGGGCGTCGCCCGCTCGTTGCAGGTCGGTGCTGAGCGCAGCGAAGCCCCACGACGGTCCCGGTTGGTCCCACCGGCCACCAATGTCGCGCCCCTCCCGGTTGCGGCAGTTGCTCTTGCAGGTTGGTGCTGAGCGCAGCGAAGCCCAACGACGACGGCCCCGATTCGTGCCATTCGCAGCCGAGGTCGCGCCCCTCCCGATACCAGCGGGTGGGCTTCTCCCGGAACAAGTCCGCGATCCGCCCAATCTGGCAAAACTTCCCCGGATCAGGCCCGGGATCAGCCCGGCCTGCGAAGCGCTGCGGATACGGCGTCATAGAGCTCCGGGGCGCGGAACGGCTTCAGCACGAACCGCGCATCCTCGAGCCCGGCAGGCAACTCCGCGCTCGTGCCCGACGCAAACAACACCGAACACCGGGGATGCGTTTCCCGCAACCGGCCCGCCAGCTCCACGCCCGGGATATCCGGCAGGCCGAGATCGGTGATCAGCAAATCGATGTCATGTTTCGCGCCCAGCGCCAGCGCCTCGGCCCCGTCGCCTGCCAGCAGCACGCCGTATCCCTGCGCTTTCAGCAATTCGCCGCAGGTTTCGCGGATCACCGACTCATCGTCGCAAAAAAGGATCGTGCGCGACCCCACCGGAGGCCTGGGCGCCGGGGCGGCCGCGGACGCGTCAGGGAATGCAGTCTGGCGCCGGTTGGCGATAACGTGCCGGAACTTGCGCGCCAGCGCTTCCCGGCTGTAGGGCTTGCTCAGCAGTTCCACGCCCGCATCGAGTCGACCGCCATGGACAATGGCATTCTGGGTGTATCCGGAGGTATACAGCACAGCCAGGTTCGGCAGCCGCTCGCGCGCCTTGCGCACCAGGTCGGTGCTCTTGAGCGGTCCCGGCATGACCACGTCGGTGAACAGCAGGTCGATCGACAACCCGCTCTCGACGATGGTGAGCGCGGACCTGGCATCGGGCGCTTGCAGGGCCGTGTAGCCCAGGTCGACCAGGGTCGCGACGACCATTTCGCGTACCGCTTCGTCGTCCTCGACGACCAGCACCGTTTCCGTGCCGCCGAGCACCGGCCGGTTTTCCTCGGAGACGAAAGCGTCTTCGGACTGGTGCGAGCGTGGCAGGTAGAGCTTGAACGTGGTGCCCTGCCCGGGCTCGCTGTAAATCCGGACGTGACCGGAAGACTGCTTAATGAAGCCGTAGACCATCGAGAGCCCAAGGCCGGTCCCCTTGCCTTCGGCCTTGGTGGTGAAGAACGGCTCGAATACCTTGTCCACCGTTTCCGGAGGGATGCCGCAGCCGGTATCCGTCACCGCGAGCATCACATACTGGCCGGGCTCCAGCTCGTCCTGCTGGTCGGCATACGCCTGATCGAGGAACGCGTTGCCCGCCTCGATGGTGAGCCGGCCGCGTCCATCCATCGCGTCGCGGGCGTTGATGGCAAGGTTCAGCAGCGCGCTTTCGAGATTGCTGCGGTCGACCAGCGTGTTCCACAGCCCGCCGGCGATCGAAGTTTCCAGTTCGACGCCTTCGCCGAGGGTGCGGCGGAGCATTTCATCCATCTCGCGCACCAGCCGGCCGATGTTGATGACCTTGGGCGCGAGCGGCTGCCGGCGTCCGAACGCAAGCAGTTGCGAGGCCAGTTTCGAGCCTCGTGCAACCCCTTGCAGGGCCTCGCGGATCCTGCGCTCGGCAACCTCGTCGCCGCCGAGCTTGCCGGCCAGCAGATGAAGGTTGCCGCTGATCACCTGCAGGATGTTGTTGAAATCGTGCGCGATGCCGCCCGTGAGATTGCCGATGGCTTCCATTTTCTGGGCCTGGTGCAATGCCTGTTCGACGCTGGCGCGGCGCTGCATTTCCTTTTCGACCATCGCCTGCAGTTTGTCGGCGCTCCGCTGCAGGGCTTCCCGGGCGCGCACGATTTCCTCGATATCGGTGGCCGTTCCGAACCACTCCGCGATCGAGCCGTCCTCGGCGCGCAAGGGCGTGCCGCGGAGCTTGAACCAGCGGAAACCGCCATCCGCGCCGCGGATGCGGTAGTCGATGTCGTAGGCATGCTCCCCCCGCAATGCGCCTGCCCAGTGCACCCGCACCCGTCCGCGGTCGTCGGGATGCACCACGCGTTCCAGCCATCCGCTTCCAACCTGCTCGGCCTCGTCGAGGCCGGTGTATTCCAGCCATTGCCTGCTGAAATAGGCGGCATTGCCGTCGGGTCGAGCCGTCCAGATCAACTGGGGCAGCGTGTCGATGAGCGTGTGGTAGCGCGACTCGCTCGCGCGCAGCAACGCCATGGTCGTGTGGCGCTCGGTCACATCCTGCAGGCTCATCGAGACGCCCAGCACCCGGTCGGCCTCCTTCAGCGGAGCGGCGTCGACCTGCGCCCAGAAGTCCCTGCCGGGCAGCACCTCCAGCTTCACTTCGCGCGAACTGACGCTGCCGTTGGCGAGCGTCTCCTCGATCAGCGCCGAAATCGCGCTTGCGGCCTTCGCTGGAAGCGCGTCGACCAATTTCATTCCCAGCGCCGCCCCGGCACTTGCGCCGCAGAGCCGCTCTGCGGCCGCGTTCCAGGAAATGATTTCGCCGTCGGGCGTGAACGCGATGAATGCCTGGGGCGCTTGCGCGAGCACCGTGGCGAGGTACCGTTCGGATCGCTCCAGTTGCTGCTGGCGCCGGTGTTCGGCGTCGTCCCCTTCCGAAACCCTGGGTCGCATCTGCTGGTTGATCTTCTGACGCAGGCTGGCCACGGCCCTGCGCCGCACCGACACGGAAGCGGCCCTCGACAAAAGCTCCGCCAACGACTCGGGAGTCGCCGGCATTGCCGCGATCCATGCCGAAGCCATGTGCGGAACGAATGGCAAATGGGCGCGCAACCGCTCCACGTGTTGTTCCGGAACGCGCAAAACCAATTGTGCGGCCGATGTGCGTCGGCGCGCACCCTCGGCGGCAACCAGCCCGGCCGTATCGGCGGTGTCGAAGACCAGCACGTCGATTCCCGGCGCATCCGCGGCGACGAGGCGCAGGTCGGCGTCGGATGCCTCCAGGGCATCGCGGAGCGCACGCTCGCCATGCACATCGCCGAGATAGGCAATCGAAAAAGTCACGACGGATCCTGGAAACCCCTTATTGCCGGCCGTTCGCGCTGAGCCTAGCGATGCGAAGTCGAAGCCCAAGTGAACGGCAAGTCATTGGAGGGCAAGCCTTGCGCGCCCGTTCTTCGACAAACTCCCGCAGGTACGGAATGGATGCCACCACGCTAGAGCGGCGGCAGCCCGAGCAGGGAACGGCCCAACCACGTCTCCACCATGTGAGTCGTGGGGCTCATGACGTGGGCGGCACGCGCATCGCGCAGCATTCGACCCACTGCGCTGTGCTCGCCGTAACCGCGGCCGCCCATCAAAGCCATCGCCGTATCGGTTACCTGCGTGCAGGTGCCGGCCACCCTGGCCTTGGCTGCGAACAGGGCCAGCGGCGCCTCGGGGTGTCCCGCATCGCCCAGCCGCGCGGCGTGCTGCACCAGTTGGCGGGTGGCTTCCAACTCGGTCCATGACTGCGCGACCTCCGGCCAAAGCACCGGCAGCTCGCGGAGACGCTCGCCGGTATGCGCCTGCTCACGCGTCTTGAGGTGCTCGATCGCGAGATCCAGGGCGGCCGCGGCCAGGCCGAGGTAAACGCCGGACATCGCGATCAGGAAATAAGGCGCGACGACCTCGAACACGTACCAGATCTGATCGCCCGTGCCGCCCAGCAGGTTGCCCGCCGGCACCCGCACATCGCTCATTTCCAGCGAGCGCGAACTGTTGCCGCGCATGCCGAAGCCCCGCCAGGGATCGCCCCAGCGCAGCCCGTCCGTTCCGCCGTCGACCATCAGGAAGGTGAAGGTGCCCGGATCATTCTCCCCGCCCGGAGCAGCGACGGAAACCACGTAGGAATCCGCGTGGCCGCCACTGGTGACGAAGCTCTTCCGGCCGCTCAGGAGGAAACCGCCGTCGGCGGGCCGGAAGTGCGCCCTCGGCAGATAGAAATTGGCGCCGGTGCCCGGTTCGCTCAGCGCCAGCGCGGTGACGTGCTCGCCGCGGGCGATCGGCCGCAGATAACGCGCCTCATGCTCCTGCGTCGCTTTTGCCACCAGCACCTGCGTCGCCACGCAATGCATGCCGAAGCACATCGCCGTCGAGCCACAATGGCGCGCGAGTTCTTCGCAGATGACCGCGAGCGCGAGCATTCCCTGCCCGTGCCCGCCGAGGCGGGTCGGGACATGCAGCCCCAGCAAACCCGCCTCAGCCAGCGCCTGCATGTTTTCAGCGGGCCAAATCCCCTTCGCGTCGATCTGTTCGGCATTGGCCGCCAACATTTCGGCGCCGACGTTGCTCGCGATGCAGCGCAGGCGCGTCAGATCCCCACCATCACCGATCATCCCTCGTTCCCCATTCGTGCTGCACACCCAGGTCCGTGGGAGCCGAGCGTGCACGGAAACGGCGGCACCCGGCTTCCGCGATTATTGACTTGCCCCGCAGCTTTGACAACCGGCACGCTTGCGCCTCGTCGGAGCTGTACGGCTCACCGGAATCCTGATTGTGCGGGAACGACGCGACCCGCGCGGGCTGGATGCCGCACCGCGTGGCCGCCTCCGCGCTACGCGATCGGCCTATGGCCGCCTCCCCTTGAAGGGGAGGGAGAAAAGCGGTCGCGGGCGCGGCCCGCTCCTACAACAGCGGGTCCCGGGCCCCTAGTCGCTGGTCCCGGCCCCCCTCACGACCACGGTGCCGGAATGTGCACGCGGGTCAGGTAATCCGCCAGCGACAAGCCGATCATCAGGACGACCCACAGGACGCCGGCCGCCGAGGCGAGCTGCGTCAGCCGGCGCGCCCTGC
>JAICJG010000049.1 GCA_025928585.1 Rhodanobacteraceae bacterium | reverse complement strand
TCGCCTGGTTCTGGTCGTTGCTCGTTTGTTGTGCGTGGGCCAGGCCCCCGATCGCGACGAGACCGGTGGCCAATGCCAACTGCACGGCGAGCGACAGGCGTTTCATTTTGTGGTTCATGGGATTCTCCCCGACGGATGTGGAACAACAAGCGCGTCCACCGAGGCATCCCGGGCAAGCCGGTGAAGGGACCCGTGGTACGGCGCACCAACCCCTGTCACTCAACTAACCTCGATTTAACGATACACGTCGGGCCGACGCGGCGCAATCGCCGGATCGGGGCGCCGCTTCCGCGGTCGCGCGTCGCCCCACCCGCGGGTATCCACCCCCGAACCTGGCCTGCGGCGACGGGGGCACTCGCGTGCTTGCCATCCGCGCGCCCCGCCCCCACCTAGTCGGCACTCCCGCATCACGAGGCTGTGCATGGAACCTTTCCACGCAACAACGATCCTGTCGGTCCGCAAGGGCGGCAAGGCGGTGCTCGGCGGCGACGGCCAGGTCACGCTCGGCAACACGGTGGTCAAGGCCAACGCGAAAAAGATCCGCCGGCTCGGCAAGAACGGCGACGTGCTGGCGGGTTTTGCCGGGGCAACCGCCGATGCCTTCACCCTCTTTGAACTGTTCGAGGACAAGCTGGCCAAGCACAGCAGCCAGTTGGTGCGGGCGGCGGTCGAGATGGCCAAGGAATGGCGTACCAATCGCCGCCTCGGCCGCCTCGAAGCCATGCTCGCCGTGGTCGACAAGGACGCCTCCCTCTTGATCTCCGGCAACGGCGACGTGCTCGAGCCCGAGCACGGCCTGATCGCGATCGGGTCCGGCGGGCCCTATGCCCAGGCGGCTGCCCGCGCGCTCCTCGAGAACGCCGATCTCGACGCGCGGCAGGTTGTCGAAAAGGCGCTCGGCATCGCCGGCGACATCTGCATCTATACCAACCACAACATCACGATCGAAGAGCTCGACGCAGGGAGCCGGGAGCAGGGAGCAGGGTAAGAACCCGCACCCGTACCGACCGCTCTTCCCTGCTCCCCAACCCCTGCTCCCCGGCTTCGACCATGTCCGAACTGACCCCCAGAGAAATCGTCAACGAACTCGACCGCTTCATCATCGGCCAGCAGAACGCCAAGCGCGCGGTGGCGATCGCCCTGCGCGACCGCTGGCGCCGGATGCAGCTCGATCCCGCCTTCCGCAACGAGGTGACGCCGAAGAACATCCTGATGATCGGTCCGACCGGGGTCGGCAAGACCGAGATCGCGCGGCGGCTGGCGACGCTCGCCAAGGCACCGTTCGTCAAGATCGAGGCGACCAAGTTCACCGAGGTCGGCTACGTCGGCAAGGATGTCGACTCGATCGTGCGCGATCTCGCCGACGTTGCCTACAAGCTGACCCGCGATCTCGCCAAGGAAAGGGTGCGCTCCTCGGCCGAGGAACATGCCGACGAGCGGATCCTGAACGCGCTGTTGCCGCGCCGCGACGCGAGCATGAGCGGCGGATGGGACCAGCAGGGCGAGTCCGACAGCGCGCGCCTCGAGCAGGAATCCTCCACCCGCGCCAAGCTCCGCAAGCAATTGCGCGAGGGCGCGCTGGACGACCGCGAGATCGAACTCGAGTTTTCGATGAACGTCGGCGTCGAGATCATGGCGCCGCCGGGCATGGAGGAGATGTCGCAGCAACTGCGTTCGATGTTCCAGAACCTGGGCGGAGGCAAGACCCAGAAGCGCAAGCTGGCGATCAAGGCCGCGCGGCCGCTGCTGGTCGATGAGGAAGCCGGCAAGCTGCTCAACGACGACGAAATGCGCGCGCAGGCGATCGAGAACTGCGAGCAGAACGGCATCGTGTTCATCGACGAGATCGACAAGGTCGCGCAGCGCAGCGACTGGGGCGGCGCCGGCGTCTCCCGCGAGGGCGTCCAGCGCGACCTGCTGCCGCTGGTGGAAGGTTCGACCGTTTCCACCAAGTACGGCCCGGTCAAGACCGACCACGTGCTGTTCATCGCCTCGGGCGCGTTCTCGATGGCCAAGCCGTCCGACCTGATCCCGGAACTGCAGGGCCGATTGCCGATCCGGGTCGAGCTGTCGGCGCTGTCGGTCGAGGACTTCAAACGCATCCTCGATGAGCCGCACAACGCGCTGACCAAGCAATATGCGGCGATGCTGAGGACCGAGGGGGTCTCCCTCGAATTCAGCGAGGATGGGATCGCCAAGCTCGCCGAGGTGGCGTTCCAGGTGAATGAGAGCACCGAGAATATCGGGGCCCGGCGCCTGCAGACGGTGATGGAGCGGCTGCTGGAAACGATTTCGTTCGAAGCTGCCGACAAGAGCGGTGAAAAGTACGTCATCGACGCCGACTACGTCGACAAAAACCTCAAGGAGCTCGCCTCCAACGAGGACCTCTCCCGCTACATCCTTTGAGACGCGTTTCGGGGCATTCACGGCTCGTCCGGTTACAATGAAAACCATGGGCAAGGTTCTGAAATTCGAATCCGAGAGTCCGCGCCCGAAGCTCCGGGGAGCGATGCAGCGCGGCGAACTGGTGCGCGTGTGGCGCAGCAATCTCGAGGACGGCAGTTTTTGCGGATACCTCGCCGGCATCGGCCGTGAATGGCTGCTGATGTGGGTGATCGGGGACCAGATCGGCTTCGACGGCCTGTACGCGATGCGGCTCGCCGATATCACCGAGGTCGAAGCGCCCGACAGCCACCACGTCTTCATGGAAAAGGCGCTCGCGGTGCGCAACATCCATCCGCGCCTGCCGCGCAATTTCCCGCTGGACGACATCACCCAGGTGGTGCGCGCTACCGCCGAGTACGCGGCGGTGATGTGCGTCCACGTCGACACCGAGGACGAGCACGAGGTCTGCTACATCGGCCGTCCGCTCGGCATCGAGGAAGACGGTTTCACCCTGCAGGAAGTCAGCCCCGACGCGGAATGGCTGCGTGAACCGTCGTTCTTCGGCTGGGACGAGATCTCGACCGTGAGCTTCGACGAACCCTACGCGCAGGTGCTGCTGGAGGTCGCCGGGCAGCCGCCGCGGATCGATTTCGCCGGGTCGGGGTTCGGCAGCGCAAATTGAGGCGATCATCCATGATCGCTGTTTTGCCCCATCTCGCAGCGCGGGCGGACATTTCGCGCCCCGGGACACCAGAACGGCCATCCATGGCCTGACCTTTCACGACAGCCGCTTCGAATGGATGCCGGGAAAAGCCCCGGTTCGAAGTCGTCGATGGTTGACACGCATCAGGCAGGCACCCGACGGGGCCCGATAAAATCGATCGCATGGCCACGCCCAAGCCCACCGAAATCACCCTGCACAAGCAGTCGCGGACCCTCGAGGTCGCTTTCGATTCCGGCGACCGCTTCGTAATGCCCTGCGAATACCTGCGCGTCCATTCGCCTTCCGCGGAGGTGCAGGGCCACGGCCCCGGCGAGCGGGTACTGGTGGCCGGCAAGCGCGAGGTCAACATCGGCGCGATCGAGCCGGTCGGCAATTATGCGGTTCTGCTGCGATTCTCCGACGGTCATGCCACCGGAATCTTTTCGTGGGAGACCCTCTACGACCTCGGCATCAACCAGGACAGCAACTGGCAGTCATACCTGGGCGCGCTGGAGAAGAACCAGCTTTCGCGCGAGCCGAAGTCGCCCTACGGCCATCCGCTGCCCATGCGCGGTCCGAAGCCGCGGTAGAAATGGTGGGTTGGGCCGAGAGCCGGGCTTCATCCGGCGGCGCCCGACGCGATAGGGAATCGGGATGTTGGGCATCCTCCGGATTTGATCCGGGGTCATGCCGACCTACGCTGCGTTCGCCATCGGGAGACGGCATGCCGTAGCGCTACGTTCCTGCGAGCACCGCCGCGCGCCGTTCAAGGCTTTCCTTCGGCCAATACTGCTCGCGGTCGTAATACTCGGGCATCGCGGGCACACCCTCCGGCAGGATCAGCCAAGGCTGCTTCGACGTCGTGAAAATGTGGATGTCAGGCGGGAAGCGGTCCGGCTCGTCGAGCGTGCCGACACGCACGAACGCGAACAGCGGACCGGCACCCGCATAGTGGCTCCACAGCGCGACCCGGCAGTCCGGACAACGCGCAATGTTCTGGCCTTCGCCGCTTGCCGATGGCGTCATCACCATTTCGGGCTCGCGATGCAACTGCTCGACGCATTCGGTTTCGATCAGGGCATTCAGCACGAACGCCGAGCCGGTCTCGCGCTGGCACCAGCGACAGTGGCAGCAGTGCACGAACAGCGGCGCGCGCGTCAACCGGTAGCGGACGAAGCCGCAATCGCAGCCGCCCTCGAAAATTTCGAGCGTCATGATCGTCTCATCCCGATAACAAGGGTGTGGACTTCGCGTCGCGGCACACGCATGGCTGCACGAGCGGATCGAAGCACGCCGCTGTTCTCCTCCCCCTGCAAGGGGGACGTCGGAGGGGATGGGTTTCGAACCACCACAGGCAACGCCCAACCCCTCCTACCAACCCTCCAAGGCGAGGGCTTTATTCGGCCGCAAACAACGCATTCAAGTCTTCCTCGTCGAACGCAAGCTTGTCGCGGGTGCCGCCGCCTTCCAGCACGGCCTGCGCGAGCTCCGCCTTGCGCGCTTTCAGGTCTTCGATGCGCTCCTCGACGGTTTCCGCGCAGATCAGGCGGTACACGAACACTGGCTTGTCCTGCCCGATCCGGTGGGCGCGATCGGATGCCTGGGTTTCGGCAGCCGGGTTCCACCATGGGTCATAGTGGATCACGGTGTCGGCGGCGGTGAGGTTCAGGCCCACGCCGCCGGCCTTCAGCGACAACAGGAACAGCGGCACCTCGCCTTCCTGGAACTTGCGCACCGGCTCGGCACGGTCGCGGGTGTCACCGGTCAGCGTGACGTATTGCAGGTGGCGGCGGTTCAATTCGCGCGCGATCAGCGCGAGCATCTCGGTGAACTGGCTGAACAGCAGCACCCGCCGGCCTTCGCTCAGCAACGCCGGCAACATCTCCATCAGGAGTTCGAGCTTGGCCGACTCGCGTACCCCGCGCGCCGAGTCGAGCTTGACCAGCCGCGGGTCGCAGCAGGTCTGGCGGAGCTTCAACAGGGCGTCCAGGACAATGATGCCGCTGTGCTCGATGCCGCGCTGGCGCACCACCTCGCGGACTTCGTCGCCGAGGCTCACGCGCAGCGCGTCGTACAGCTCGCGCTGCTTGCCGGACAGCACCACGCGGCGCGCGATCTCGGTCTTCGCGGGGAGTTCCGCGACCACCTGCACCTTGGTGCGACGCAGGATGAATGGCGCGATCCGGTGGTTGAGGCGCGCCTGGCTATCGGCATCGGCCTGGCGCTCGATCGGGATCCGGTAGTGGCGGCGGAACGAACCTTCATCGCCGAGCAGCCCCGGCACCGCCAGATCCACCTGCGACCACAATTCGCCGAGATGATTTTCCAGCGGCGTTCCGGTCATGCACACACGGCGCTTCGCTGCGATCGACAGCAGCGCGCGGCGCGCCTGCGTGCGCGGATTCTTCACCTGCTGCGCCTCGTCCAGCACCACCAGCGCGAACAGCTGCTCGCGCAGCACCGGCAGGTCGCGCGGCAACAGCGCGTAGCTCGTGAGGATCACGTCGTGCCCGGCGAGACGATCGAAACTCTTGACCCGTTCCGGGCCGTGCAGGGTCAGCACCTTGAGCGACGGCGCGAAGCGCGCGGTCTCGGCCTGCCAGTTCGGAATCAGGCTGGTGGGCGCGACGATCAGCGCCGGCTGGGTCAGCGCCGAGTTCTGCTTGAGCGCGAGGATGTGCGCGAGCATCTGCACGGTCTTGCCGAGGCCCATGTCGTCGGCGAGCACGCCGCCGAGCCCCGCCGCAGCCAGTGCGTTCAGCCAGCGCAGGCCTTCACGCTGATAGTGGCGAAGTTCGCCGGCCAGTCCTTCGGGCACCGCGTCCGAAGCGTGCTCCGAAGCCTCGCGCAGACGGGTCGTGAAGTCGGTCAAGTCCTTCGGGGCGTCGAGCTTGCCGTTTTTCGGCAGCGCCTCGGCGAATTCCTCGAGCCTTCCGGCCTGCACGCGCGGCAGGCGCAGCTTGTCGCGCGGGTGCGCGAGGTATTCGGCCAGAGGTGCGAGCAGCTTGCGCAAGGTCGCGAGCGGCACCGCCACCCGCCGGCGATCGTCGACCGGCGCGTACCAGACTGCGTCCTTCGTTTCGTTCTCGGGCGCAACCAGCGACAGCGTGTGTTCGGACAAGGCGCGGGCGACCGTCGGCAGCAGGTTGACGCGCCGGCCCTCGACCTCGATGCCCATCTCGAACTCGAATGCCTCGCCCCCCTCGTCCTTGCGCGCGACTCCATACCAGCGCGGAGGACCTTCCAGGACCTCGAACGGGAAGCTCGCGTCGTATTCGACTGCGAAACCGTCCTGCTCGAGCTTTTCGCGCACGCCCAGCCAGCGCGCAGGCGTGTTGACTTCGAGCGCGCCGGCATAACCCTTGCCAGGGAACACCCAGGCGTCTTCCGGCAAGGCGTCGGCCATGTCCCACGGCAGGCCTTCGCAGTCCACCGCCGGCGCGAGACCGAAGGACTCGAGCCGCTCCATCGTCGCCAGTTCCTCGGCGCGCTTGCGCATGATCTCGACCAGCTTGCCATTGCGCACCCGCCGCACGATCGCTTCGCCGCCGCGCCCGGGCAGGCGCTCGTCGCCGTAGTCGAAGGCGAGGCGCGTGTACGCCAGCGGCGGCGTACCGGCGCCGATCCGCGCGTGGCGGGTCAGCGCCTGGAAGATCATCACGGGCTTGGGCGCGAGGTCCGAGCGCTCCACCGCGTCGAATGCCTGCGGCGGCGGGAAGCGACCCGCCCAACCCGAGCTCGCCACGCGCTCGGCCAAGGCTTCGGCGTACTCAGGCGCGAGCGGCGGGGCATCGATCAGCGACACTTCCGCTCCACCGGCTTCGAGCGGCCCGAGTTCCGCGCGCTCCGGATCGAGATACCACAGCCCACCGACCCGCACCACCCGCTGGTGCGGTGGCAGATCCGGCAGCAGGCGCTGACGGCCGTCGCGCTCGAGCTGCCAGCCCCATTCCAGCGGCCGCGGCTTGCCGAGAGCCAGGCGCAGCCCGGCGACCCCGCCGAGCAGGGTGGGCGCGGACGTCAGGGCATCGTGCAGCAGCGCATCGCCGAACGCACCGGAAAGCTGGGCATAGCTCCGGCCCTTGCGACGGGTCTGCGGCAAGCCCAGCATGCTGGCCGCGAGGCGGCTTTGGGCCTCTGGCAGCCCCGCGTGCAGCAGTTGCTTCGGGTCGAGCGGAACCGCCCGCCCGAGGCGGCCCTTGGCCACGGTTTCCAGCAGCACGGGCGCGACTTCGATGCGGGCAAGCGGCGGGTCGTCCTGCAGCATTTCCAGCAGGAAGCCGAGCGTCGGCGCCTCGTGGCGCGGCGCGGGACCGTCCGGGGAGGTCGCAAGCAGGCGCGACCACGCGGAGGGCAGCGCTGCCGCCCGCGGGGCGACGCGCGGCGCTGGCGCTTCCGGTTGGTTGCTGCGGTGCTGCATGCGCGTCGGGCACCCAAAAGGCCCAAGCATACACGTACTTTTGCGATCATCCATGATCGCTGGCCGCCCAACCACGAGGTCGCCACGGCGTATTCACTCAATGGACGCCAGAACGGCCATCCCTGGCCTGATTTTTGGCAACAGCAGCTCCGAACGGAGCCACGGGGTCGGCGTCAGCCGAACAGGGTTTCGGGATATTCGGGCTTGCGTTCGCGGGCGAGGAGCGAGTGCAGGGCATCGGTCGGGGTCATCTCGCCCCGCAGGACCGCCTGCACGTGTCCGGAAATCGGCAAGTCGAGATCGTGGCGACGGGCAAGCCGCATCACCTCGTCGGCCGCCACCGCGCCTTCGACGACCTGGCCGATGTCGGCCAGCGCCTCACCGAGCGGCACGCCACGGCCCAGTGCGTGCCCGAACCGGTAGTTGCGGGACAGCCGCCCGGTGCACGTGAGCACCAGGTCGCCGAGGCCGGCGAGGCCCATGAGGGTCTGCGGCTGGGCGCCCAGCGCCGCGCCCAGCCGGAGCATCTCGTTCATGCCCCGGGTAATCAGCCCGGCGCGCGCGTTCAGGCCAAGCTCCATGCCGTCCGCGACCCCGGTGGCGACCGCCAGCACGTTCTTCATGGCGCCGCCGAGTTCCGCACCCAGCATGTCGTTGCCGGTGTAGGCGCGAAACGTGTGGGTGTGCAGGAGTTCGGCAACGCGGTGCGCGAAGGCGTCGTCGCTGGAATGGACGGTGACGGCGGTCGGCATGCCGGCCGCGACCTCGCGCGCGAACGAAGGTCCGGTCACCACCGCCGCCGGCGTGTCCGGCAGGCGCTCCGCGACCAGTTCGTGCAGGAACCGCCCGGTACCGGGCTCGAAGCCCTTGGTGGCCCAGGCAAGCCCCGTTCCTGGCGAAAGCAGTGGCGCGACTTCGTCCAGGACTTCATGGAACGAGTGGCTCGGCACCACCACCAGCGCCACATCGATGCCACGGACCGCTTCGGCCAGCTCCGCCACGCAGGCGAGCCCCGCCGGAAGTTTCAGGTCCGGCAGGTAGCGCGCGTTCCGGCGGCTGGCCGCGATCTGCGCCAGCGCCTTCGGATCGCGACCCCACAGCCGGGTCGCAACTCCATTGCCGCATGTCAGGGCGGCGAGTGCGGTGCCCCACGAGCCGGCGCCGAGGACGGCAACCGTCGCGCGCACGGCCATGGCGGGAGCTTGGACGTTAGAAACCATGTGAGCGACGCAGGCCGTTTTAAGGCAGATTTCGTGCCGACTTGAAGGCCCATGGTGGCCTATGGGTCAAAAAGCGGCGCGGAACAGGGCCCAAAACGGCGGAGCCGCAGCCGCTCGCGCTTCTGCCGCGCAGGTTCCTAGGCGTTCAGGATGGGCTTCTC
Organism: Rhodanobacteraceae bacterium; assembly: GCA_025928585.1. GTDB lineage: Bacteria > Pseudomonadota > Gammaproteobacteria > Xanthomonadales > Rhodanobacteraceae > 66-474. Next base: position 10,790 of record JAICJG010000049.1, on the reverse strand, counting down.
GCCGTCGCCGCCGAGCTGCCCCTGTTGCTGCGCCTGTTGCTGTTGCTGGGCATACAGCGCGTCGAAGTTGATCGGCTGCAGCAGCAGCGGCGGGAACCCACCGTTCAGGACGAGGTCGGAAATCGTCTGCCGCGCGAACGGAAACAGCACATTGGGGCAATAGGTCGCGAGCACCGCCGAGAGGTTCTGCTGGTCGAAACCCACGAACGAGAACACGCCGGCCTGGTGGACTTCAGCGAGGTAGGCGGTGCGCTCGTTCAAGGTGCAGGTGACCGTCAGGGTCAGGATGACCTCATAGTTCTCGCCCTCGATGGCGTTCGCCTTGTGGCTGAGGTTCAACTGCACCTGCGGCTGGCCTTCCTCCTGGAACACCTTGGGTGCATTCGGAACCTCGAACGAGACGTCGCGCGCGTAGATCTTCTGCAGCGCCATCTGCATCTGGGGGGCGGCTTGGCCATTGCTCGGGGCTGGGGTCTCTTCTGCCATGTTCGTAAAGCTCCGCTCGGGGAAGTCAAAGATTGGGGATTGTCCCACACCCAGGGCATCGATGCACGCGCTGCAATTGCCTGCCGGGGCGCCGTCTGCTACATTACGCGGCTACCTTCAGCCGGCCCGGATGTTCCCGGGTGTCCCGCGACGCGATGCGGGATCGATGCGGCAAGTTCCGGCGCATCGCGTGAATCCAGCCGGGCCGAACGTCCGCGGGCCACGCGGATCACCATGAGGAGATAGCCATGGCACGCGTATGCCAGGTTACAGGTAAAGGTGCGACGACCGGCAACAACGTCTCGCACGCCAACAACAAGACCCGCCGCCGCTGGCTGCCCAACCTGCACGAACGCCGGTTCTGGGTCGCGAGCGAGAACCGCTGGGTGAAACTGCGGGTGTCCGGCAAGGCCCTGCGCACCATCGACAAGAATGGCATCGACGCCGTGCTCGCCGACCTGCGCAAGAACGGGCAGAAGGTCTAAGGAGAATCCTCATGGCTACCAAACGCGACAAGATCCGCCTGATTTCCTCGGCCGGCACCGGCCACTTCTACACCACCGACAAGAACAAGAAGAACACCCCGGACAAGATGGAGGTCAAGAAATACGACCCCGTCGTCCGCAAGCACGTGATCTACAAGGAAGGCAAGATCAAGTGACGGACGCCGCGTAGCGGCGATCCGGGATCCAGCGGCTTTGCCAAAACGTCATTCGGGGACCACGCGAAGCGTTGAACCCGGGATCCAGTCGAGATGCGCGAAACCCGCCGCCAGGCGGGTTTCTTTTTTGGCGCGTTCACGTTTTGTGCGAACGCCTTTGCCATCGCGTCATCCCGGACGCCGCAGCGGCGATCCGGATCCAGCGGCTTTGCCGAAACATCATTCGAGGACCACGCGAAGCGTTGAGCCCGGGATCCAATTTGGAAAACACAAACCCGCCGCCAGGTCTTCTTTTGGCGGGGCGGCCAGCCCACCATTGCCGCTAGGACACCGCGGGACTGTTCCCATTCTTCTGATGCCGCCCGGGTTGCGCAGGGCGGGATTGGCTGCGCCCTCCCGCCCCGCGGTGCCAATGCAATCGGAGTCCGACCTCACGAGCAAGCAGCACCGCGGCGGTACGGTTTTCGATTACCCCTCATACGCCTCGGCCATCGCATCCTCAAGCGACCGCTCCGGATGTTGGCGCATCGCGACCAGTTCGGCAGCATTCCAGGTGTGTCGCACGCGGCCGTCCATCAACAGCACGACGCGGGTCGCATGCCGTTCGGCGACGTCGAGCGAATGCGTGGCGAGCAGCACCCCGGCATCACCGCGCGCGACGAGCGCGGCGAGGTGCGACTTGAACGCCAGCGCGCTGCGTGGATCCAGTCCGTTGAAAGGTTCATCCAGCAGCAGCAACGGCGGCTCGCCCAACAGGCCGAGCAGGATGCCGAGCTTCTGCCGCATGCCCAGCGAATAGCTATCGATGCGCCGGTCCAGCACCGGCGTCAGCGAAAAGGTTTCACCGAGCGTGAGTGTCGCGGCCGGAATGGCCGGCAATCCGCGTGCACCGGCGAACAGGGCAAGACACTCGCGGCCCGTCAGCAGCGCGGGCAAGCTTGGCGGATCGATGGCAAGCCCGATCGCTTGTTTCGCCGCACGCGGCGAGTTCGCGAGATCGTGTCCATCGATGTCGATATCCCCGTCGCACAAGGGCGCGATCCCTGCGATGGCATGCAGCAAGGTCGTCTTGCCGGCGCCATTGGGCCCGATCAATGCAACGAATTCACCGCGTGCGATGGCCAGATCGATGCCATCGAGCACGCGAACATCGCCGTATGCGACGTGCAGGGCCGCGGCACGCAGCAACCCTGTCATGCGCGCGGATCCACGCTGCGCGTGGCACGCGCGAGGCGAACGAACGGCCGAGCCGAAACCACGGCCGCGCAGGCAACCCACGCCAGCGCAATGCCGCCGTGCCGGAGCAGCGCAGTCCCGGCTGCCACGCAAACCAGCGCACACGAAACGGCAATCAGCGGGTAGCGAAGCGAAGCCAGCCGTGCGGAGCGGACGTCCCATGGCACCGCAGCGAGGAGGCGCACGGCCGCGGCGAACGCATCGGCACTGGCGCGCATCACCACTGCCAACCACGACCACGCGAGCACCAGCAGAACCAGTCCCGCCACTTGCGCCATGGGGGCGCCAATCGGAACCACGCCCAGGACGATTCCGACCATCACGGGACTGCCGCCACGCCGCCACCGCACCAGTGCTGCGCGCCGCTGCCAGTCGAGCAGATGCGGCAAACGCGCATCGTTCAGCCAAGCGAGCGCCAGCAAGGGTTCACCGACTCCGTCCGCCTGATGCGAGCGCGCGAGCACCCCACTGTGGAACACCCGCATCACCGCAGCCACGGTGCCGACGACCAGCGCAAGGTCGATTCCCGCCACCGCGTACACAAAGTCCGCATGATGAGGGGCGGATACGGATACAGCGAACAGCAGCACGGTGATGAAGGCCAACGACACCACCAACGCTGCGACCGAGGCCAGCAACAAGGTGGACGTGGTCGCGCCGCGGGCAGCCGGCAGCGCGCCGCACCACCCGAATCGCCATCGCTCCGTCGCATCCAGCAATCGTCGATGGGCGATGACGTAACTGCCGCCCAACGCGAGCAATGCACCTGCCGCGAGGCACCAACCGTAGCCATCATGGAAATCGCCGCAAGCGAGGGCCGCGCAGCACCCCGACAGCAAGACCGGGGCGGCGATCATTCGCAGGAAGGCACCGGCCCCCGTGCGCCGCAGCACAAGCCAGTCCGCGCGTATCGCAGGATGCCACGAGCCCGTCATCGTGGCCGATTGTGCCATTCCCGTGTAACGGGCAGCAAAAAACCCGCCTTGCGGCGGGTTTTCCGGACCGTGCGATCAGCGCCTGATCCGTTTGCGGTTGCCATCGGCATCCGATTCAGGCGCGTGCAGCTCCATTACCCACGCGAGCGAGCAAAGGTGCGAGCACCCATCAGTAGACCGAGACCAAGCACGAACAGGAGCAGCTGGTGTGGTTCCGGCACGGCTGCCGTACCGACACCGGCCATACCCACGTTGAAGCCGTACCAACTTTCGTAGGAGGGATTTACCCACTGGATGCTCGAGAACGTTCCCATCAATTGGATGGTGCCATTGCCTTCACGGCCGTTCACGGTGTTGCCGGACACCGTGATGGCGGCGCCGCCGTACTCTGCGCTGGGACCGCCGGCGACCAGCACCGGGGTGGCTCCGACAAAGTCGAAAGATGCGCCGGAGCTGGACTGACCCAGGCTCCAGATGGACATCACCGGATCGACAACGGGGACCGAGAAAGTCAGCGTGTTCAAGGACGGGGTGCCGCCGGTCAAGCGCATGATTCCGTTGGCTGCGACGGGACCGTTGTCTACGTCCACCCCGTCGGCGAACGTGCTCGACGGCGACCATGACGGGTAGTTGGCGACGGCGATGTGGAAGTTGGTGGTGGAAAACGTCACGGCTACGGTGCTGCTGCCCGCGGCAACCGAACCAGAAGAAGCAGACGCCCAGGTATTCCAGTAGATGGGTACGGCCATTGCATCGGCCGAAACGAGGGCCAGCAGCGTCAGAAAGGCAAAGATGCGCATCGGGAATCCCCCAAACGTGATCGCCGCAACCCCAGCAACAACCATGCCACGGGACAATCCACTTGCGGGTCAGATACCTACCCTCGACACGTCGGCAAGCAACGAGAAAACTGTCAGGAATTCCGACACGATTCAGGGGCGGAGACCGGGCCTGAATGCAGCCGCTCTTTTGGCTGTCTGCTGCGGATCAGATCGCCCGTCGCCCGGAAGAGGAACGGGCGCCTGATGATCGCTGGCCGAGGAGCGTCCCGCACCGGCGGCGTCCTTTCGCCGAACGTACGGTCGCTGCCAGCCCATGGTGCCGACAAGCAAAAACCCGCCCTGCGGCGGGTTTTCGATTCTCATCAAGCAGTGCCGCTGCGTGGGGCGTCAGGCCCGCGCCACCGAATACTGCTTCAGGCGCGCGGCGAACTCGGCCAGCTTGCGGTTGCCACTGGCCTCGGCGTCGTGGCACCACTGCTGCAGCGCCGCCAGCGCCGATTCCGGCCTGCGCTGTTCCATCAGCGCGGCGAGGCGCGCGCGGTATTCGCTGATCTGCTTCAGGCGCGGACGGTTCTCGACCGCGGCCGCGAGGCGCGTCTTGCCGTTCTTGTCCAGCCAGCGGCCGCCGTTGGCGAGCGCACGGCGCAACCGCCGCCGCGGCATCGCACCGAGCCGGCGGGTGCCTTCGGCGCTCAATTGCTCGCGCACGGTCGGCTTGATGACCATCCGGTAGTACTCGGTCATGGCCTCGAACCGATGGGTGAGCAGGGCCTTCAGGGTGACCATGTCGGGCAGCGACACGTTCGGCCGCTCATCGAGCGCGGGCGCGACGCGCAGAACCTTGGCGAGGCGCACCTTTTCCAGTCCGCGGATCACCACCCAGCCGATGTCGACCTCGAAGCGGCGCAACGCGAACTTCGCCGAGCTCGGGAACGCGTGGTGGTTGTTGTGGAGTTCCTCACCGCCGCACCAAAGGGCCCAGGGCGTCAGGTTGGTGGCTTTGTCGGCAGTTTCGAAATTGCGGTAGCCCCACCAGTGGGCGAGACCATTCACGACACCCGCCGCCCAGAACGGGATCCACACCATCTGCACCGCCCAGATCGCGCCACCGATCACGCCGAACAGCGCGAGGTCGATCACCGCGAGCAATGCAATGCCGAGCATCGGATGCGGCGTATACAGATGCCGCTCCATCCAGTCGTCGGGCGTGCCACGTCCGTACTTCTCGAGGTCGGCCTCATTCGCCGCCGCCGTGCGGTACAGTTCCGAGCCTTCGAAGAACACCTTGCGGATGCCGATGATTTGTGGGCTGTGGGGATCCTGCTCGGTCTCGCAATGCGCGTGGTGCTTGCGGTGCACCGCCACCCATTCCCTGGTGATCATGCCGGTGCCGAGCCAGTTCCAGAAACGCAGGAAGTGGGAGACGACCGGGTGGAAATCCACGCCGCGGTGCGCCTGGCTACGGTGCAGGTATAGGGTGACGGCGAAAATCGTGAGCTGGGTGGTCACCAGCACGTACAACACCATCGTGAGCCAACCAGCGTTGGCCAGGCCGTTCGAGGCAAAGTTGAGAAGGGTATCGAGCATCTCGGTCACGCAAGGGAGGGATACGGGTCAGGACAAACCCGCACCGACGAGTCTAGGGGAGAACCCTGCCCGTCGCTACCGGCTTGCTAGAACTATGTAATGGCGGTGACAATTCTTTCAATGGTTTTCACATCGATCTAACGAAATGGCCGGAGAGGGGGCATTGCTGCAACTTGACCGCATCAGCCGCCGTCTCGGCGGCCGCCAAGTCCTTCGCGAGGTGTCGTTCGCGCTGCGGCGGGGCGAGGTGCTGGGCCTCCTCGGCGTGAACGGCGCCGGCAAATCGACCACGCTCGCGATCGTCGCCGGCGTGTTGGCGCCAGATGCCGGGGCCGTGCGGATCGATGGCTGCGATGTCGCCGACGACGCCCGCGCTTGGCGCAGCCGCATCGGTTGGGTGCCCGAAAGCGTGCCGCTGTGGCCGGAGCTTTCGGTCAGCGAGGCGCTGGACGCCACCGGCCGGCTACGCGGCATGGGTCGGTCCGCGCGCCGAGCCACGATCGAGCGGGAACTCGCGCGATTCGACCTGGGCGGCGTGGCCACGCGGCTCTGCGGGCTGCTGTCGCTCGGCCAGCGGCGGCGGGTGGGTCTGGCACAGGCGCTGCTGCACGAGCCGGACCTGCTGGTGCTGGACGAACCGGGCAACGGCCTTGATCCGCTGCAGGCGATGCAATTGCGCGAGGCAATCGCCAGCCTCTCGCCCGAGCGCGGCATCGTTCTTTCCAGCCACGACCTCGCGGAAGTCGAGGCGATGTGCAATCGCGTGGTGGTGCTGCACGAAGGATCCGTGCGGCACGATGCGCGGCTCGACGGCGAGCCGGGACGGCTCGATGCGCAGTTCCGCGCGATCGCCCGCTCGCCCGCAAGCGCCGCCGCATGACCGCAATCGCGATCGCCCGCCTTGACCTGAAGCGCCTCGCGGTACGGCCGTTCCCGTGGGTGCTCGCCGGCATCGCGGTGGCGATGATGGCGTGGCAATTCCTGCTGGGACTTTCCGCATTTTTGCATGCGGAACCCGCCGTTCCCGGCGCCACCGGCGCGCTTGGATTCACCGACAGCGTGGTCGGACCGTACTTCCTCAATTTCCTGCAGTTGTGCCTGGTGATCGCGCCGCTGATCACGATGCAGGCGCTGGCCGGCGAGCGCCGCGCACAACGCCTGGCGTTGCTCGAAACCGCCGGCGCTTCGGGCGCCGGGATCGTCGTCGGCACGTTCCTCGCGCGGCTGGCGTTCCTGTGGCTGCTGCTGATCGTCGTGGCGAGCATGCCGCTCGTGCTCGGCGGAGCGACCCAGCTCGACTGGGGACAGTTCGCGGCGGGGCTGATGGCAACGGCGCTGTGTACGGGGGCGCTGACGGCGATCGGGATCGCGGCTTCGGCATTCGCCCCGGAACCCGCGCTGGCCGCGGCGGCCGCGCTCCTGATCGGGGAAGGCCTGTCGCTGATCGATGCGGGCGTGCGCCTTGCGGGCGGCGGAGACGGCTGGCTTGGCTATCTGGCGCTGCACACCCACCTCGCCCCGGCGCTGCGCGGCCTCGTACGCAGCCAGGACCTCGTGTATTTCCTCGTGGTCACGGCACTGGCCCTGGCCCTCGCGATGCGCCGCGTCGCCACGGAACGGGAGCGCGGCTGATGCGCGGCGCATGGCAGGCCTGGCTGTACGCGCTTTTGTGCGTGGTGATCGCCGTTTGCCTCGCCGCGCTGTCGACCCGCTTCGGCGCCACCGACGACTGGAGCGCCGGTGCGCGTGCGACGATTTCCCGGCAGAACCGCGCGCTGCTCGCGCAACTGCACGGGCCGGTCACCGCGGTCGCGTATGCGCGGCCCGGTGCGCTGCGCGCGAAGACGCGCCTGCTGGTTGCGCGGTTCCAGCGCTTCAAGCCCGACCTCGCGCTGCAGTTCGTCGATCCGGACGTGCGTCCGCTGGCCACCGAGGATGCGGGCGTCCAGGCCGACGGCGAAATCGTGCTGAGTTGGCAGGGGCATGACCAGCACGTCACGCAGCTCGACGAAGGAGACTTCGCCGATGCGCTCGCGCGGCTCGCGCGCGGTGGCCCGCGGCTGGTGGCATTCGTCACCGGCGACGGCGAGCGCGACGCCACCGGCAAGAATGCCGCGGACCTCGGCGGATTGGTGGCGCGGCTCGCCGACCGCGGCGTGCGCGCATTGCCATTGAACCTCGCCGAAGCCGCCGAGGTACCGCGCAACGCCGACCTCGTGGTGCTGGCGAGCCCGCAGGCGGCGCTGTTGCCGGGCTCGGTGAAGAAGCTCGAGGACTATGTCGCCGAGGGTGGCAATCTCCTGTGGCTGGCCGAACCCGGCGTTGACGACCTGGGGCTCGCGCCGTTGTCGCAAATGCTGGGCATCCGCCGCCTGCCCGGGGTCCTCGTGGACCCGCAGGGCGCCGCGGCCGGCGCGCGCGATCCGCGCGAGGTCGTCGCGACCCGCTACCCGGAGCAGGCGATCACCGATGGATTCCAGGTGAACACGCTGTTCCCGCGCGTGGCGGTGCTGGCGTCGCTGCCGGACACGCAATGGAAGGTGCAAGCGTTCCTGCAGTCGAGCGCGCGGAGCTGGGATGCGAGCGCCGCGGATGAATCGGCGGCGGGAATCCCGCGCGACCCGGACGCGGCCGCGCTGAAGGGACCGCTCAGCTTCGGTTACGCGCTGAGCCGGCTCTCGCCGAGTCCGGCAAAAGCCGCGCAGCGGGTGGTGGTGATCGGCGACGGCGACTTCCTGTCCAACGCCTATCTAGCGGACGCCGGCAATCTCGCGCTCGGGATGCGCACCGTCGACTGGCTGCTCGGCGACGACGCACTGGCGAGCCTGCCTGCCGCGGCACCCGGCTCCTCGCTCAAGCCGACCCGCGCGGAACTCGGCGTGCTCACCTACGGCTACCTGGTCACGCTGCCGCTCATGCTGATCCTGATCGGCGTTGCGATCAGCCGGCGCCGGCGCCGGCGATGACGCGCGCCCATCGCAAGTTCGGGATCCTCGTCCTGGTCGCCGCGGTGCTGGTCGCCACGGTACTGTGGGTCGGCCGGCGCGATTACCTGGGCGATCCGCCCGGGCTGACCGCGATCGATCCCGCGAACGTCACGCGGATCGGTCTCGACATCCCGCCGATCCCACTGCAAACCTTCGAGAAACGCCATGGCGGCTGGTGGCGCGTCGCGCCCACCGCCGCGCGCGCCGACGACGCGCGCGTCGAGCGACTGGCCAGGCTTGCCGCCACACCGGTCGCGCGCTGGCTTCCGGCTTCCGCCGTGGCGCCGTCGAAGGTCGGGCTGCAGCATCCGTCCGCGACCTTGACCCTCGACGGCGTGCGCCTCGAATACGGCGGCCTCACTGCGCTCGACGATCTGCGCTACGTGCGGGTCGGAGACAAGCTCGCGCTGGTACCGCGGCAATATTCGCCGGAGGTGATGCTGGCCAAGAATTCCGGTGACGCAACGCCGTAGCATCCTGTCGGGCTTCCCCCGGATCGAGTCCGGGGTCAGCCCAACCTGCATGGGCTCGCAGCATGCCTGAGCTTCCCGAAGTCGAAACCACCCGCCGCGGAATCGCGCCGTTCGTGACCGGACGCGTGGTGGAACGCGTGCTGCTGCGCCGCAAGGACCTGCGCTGGCCCATCCCGCGCGCGCTTACGGCTCAGTTGCCAGGCCAGCGCATCGATGCCGTGGAGCGGCGCGCGAAATACCTGTTGCTGCACACCCGGGTGGGCAGCGCGCTGCTGCACCTCGGCATGTCGGGCTCGTTGCGCATCACCGATCCAGAACTGCCGCCCCGTCCGCACGACCACTACGACATCGTCCTCGATTCCGGACAGGCACTCCGCTTCAACGACCCGCGCCGGTTCGGGTGCCTGTTGTGGCAGAAGCCGGGCGAGACCCACCCCCTGCTGCGGAGCTTGGGCCCGGAACCATTCGGGGATGCGTTCGACGGCGACTGGCTGTGGAGCGCCTCGCGTGGGCGACGTGCCGCGGTAAAGACTTTCCTGATGGACCAGTCGATCGTGGTTGGCGTCGGCAACATCTACGCGAGCGAAGCGCTGTTCGCGGCGCGCGTACACCCCAGGCGCGCCGCAGGCGCGGTGTCGCGCGTGCGTTACGCGCGCATCGCGGCGGAGATCCGCCGGATCCTCGCGTACTCGATCGCGCGCGGCGGCACCACGCTGCGCGATTTCCTGGCGCCGGACGGCGCACCCGGGTACTTCGAGCAGGAACTCTTTGTGTACGGGCGCGCGGGCGAACCGTGCAAGGTGTGCGCCACATCGATTCGCGCGGAAGTGCTGGGCCAGCGCATGACCTACTGGTGCCCGCACTGCCAGCGTTGACGTGCGATCGTCGCGGATTGTGGCGCAGCACCCCCATTCGGTGCGCCGGCACCGGTCAGCCTGAGGTCACCAGGGACGGCATCCCTGGCCTGGCATCCGCAAAGGCGGCGCAACCGGCGGTGTTCCGGGCAGAATGCCGTCGCCAGGTGGATGGGAGCCGCCCAATCCCGTCGCACCGATCGTGATCGCGCCGCTGGTCGTGTGGCGGCTGTATGCGCGCACTCGCCGCAACTTCGGGCGCCAGCCGATCCAGCCGAAGCGCATGTGGACGCGGCTCGGCATTCTTTCGCTGGTCACGTTGGTGGTCGCGACGCAAGGGCTGATCGAACCACGCCTGGCGGCCGGATGGACCGCTGGCCTCGCCGGCGGAGTGGTGCTCGGCACGTTGGCGTTGAAGCTGACGCGCTTCCGGAGGGACGGCCAGAACGACTGCTATTTTCCGAACCCGTGGATCGGCATGGTCCTGACCGCACGGTTCATCGGCCGCCTGCTGTACCGCTTCCTGGTCCGGTATCCGCAGATGTCGCACGCCGCGGCGGGGGGCTACCCCGCGTAGCAACGCAGCCCGCTCACGCTGGCAATCCTCGGGCTGCTGCTGGGCTACTTACATTGCCTATTACGCCGGACTCTTGCTGCACCACCGCCGTGCGCGGATGGGCACGCTGGGCGGCTCGTGAGGCGCTGATTCGAACCGGCTCTTGGGGGCAGGCGGGGCAAGTAAGCCGCGATCACGTATGTTCGCGGTCAAAGTGCATCGGCGTCGAGCTC
>JAICJG010000166.1 GCA_025928585.1 Rhodanobacteraceae bacterium | reverse complement strand
GGGCTGCATTTCGACTCCGCCCGCAGCGCGGGCTACGTTCAATGCGAACGGAGTCAGGGAGAATTCAACTTTCATGGTGGCATGCCAGCGCGTGCAGCCATGCGCGCACCGCCGCGGGACTGTCCAGCGTGCAGCCGGCGACGGTCGGCCGGCGCTTGCCGACGATGACGCTGGTGCCGCCCATCGCGTTGGCGCGGTGGAAGGCATCCTCGTCGGTGAGGTCGTCGCCGAGCATCCACGGGCGGCGCCCGCGGAAAGGGGCAGCTTGCATCAGCGCCTCGAGCGCGCGGCCTTTGTCGACGCCCGCGGGCTTCAATTCCACCACCTGGTCGCCGTGCTGCACGACGTAGCGCTCGCCCGTCTCGCGCAGGAGCGTCCGCGCCACCCGTTCCACCACGGGGCGCGCGGCCGGGGCGTCCCGGTAGTGCAGCGCGAGCGCCCGGCGCTTGTCTTCGACGAGCGCCCCCGGCATGTCGGCGACCAGGGCCAGGGCGCGCTCACGGAGCTGGCCGAACCCGGGATCCTCGCCGGTGATGGTTTCGCGCCCGTCGGGGGTCCGCAGCTCGGCGCCGTGCAGGCCCGCCGCCGCGTGCGTGCGCCAGTCGAACAATTGGTCGAGTTGCGACAGCGGCCGGCCGCTCAGCAGCGCCAGCGCGCCGCCGAGCCGGGTGCGCACGCGCGCGAGATCATCGTGCAGCCGCGCATCGACTTCCACCGCGTCGGGACGACGCGCGAAATCCAGCAGGGTGCCATCGACGTCGAGGAACAGTGCCCAGCCGTCGTCGTCACCGGGCCGTGGCGGCGCAGGCAGGCGATGCGATGGCTCGCGTGGAACGGTGGACACCTCGGTAAAATCGTGCCGGGAAGACGGGAAGACGGCCATTGTGACGCAACCTGCGTGAACGGCCAAACCAGCGCCCGCTCCGCCGGTCGAATCAGTGCCCCGCCTCCGGCAACGCATCGAGGCGTGCGAGCACGTTGCAGCGATTGAAACGCCGCTCGCTGGCCGCGGGATCGAGCGCGATCTGGCGGTCGTAGGCGCGCAACGCGCCCACCAGGTCGCCACGCGATTCCATGGCATGCGCGCGCGTTTCCCAGGCCGGGGCGTACTCCGGATGGGCGGCCGCGTGGACGACGACCCACGCGGCGCGCCGCGCTGCCGGCGCCCGCACTTCCAGCGAGTACCCCCCCCGCGACCTTCCATCGGAAGGCATGGTACTGCTCATCTTTCCGGTCGCGGGGCGGCGCAAGCCATGCCGGCAAGCCTGCGTCGACCGTTTGGATCGGGCGCTGCCGGCAAGGCGTGGCGCGCGGCGACCCCCGCCGCGGGCGGTGCAGGCCGTCCCGCGAGGCGGACGATCGCTTGAAGCGGGGCGCTTTGGCCGCATCTTGTCGGCTCGAATCGAACGCACAGGGCCGCATCGCCATGCGCACCGACAAACTCACCTCCCGCTTCCAGCAGGCCTTGGCCGACGCCCAGTCCATCGCCGTCGGGCGCGACCACAACATGCTGGAACCCGCGCACGTCATGGCGGCGTTGCTCGATCAGCAGGGCGGTTCGACCGCGCCGATGCTGGCGCAGGCCGGCGTCAACGTGCCGCTGCTGCGCCAGCGGGTCGGCGAGATCCTCGAACGCTTGCCGGGCGTCAAGGGGCAGGAAGGCAACATCAATGTCTCCAACGAGCTGACGCGGCTCCTCAACCTCACCGACAAGCTGGCGCAGCAGCGGGGCGACCAGTTCATCGCGTCGGAATTGTTCGTGCTGGCCTGCCTCGACGACAAGGGGGACGTCGGCCGTGCGTTGCAGGCGGCCGGCGCCAGCAAGCAGAACCTCGAGGCCGCGATCGACAAGCTGCGCGGCGGCGAGAAGGTCCAGAGCGAAGGCGCCGAGGACCAGCGCCAGGCTCTGGAGAAATACACCATCGACATGACCTCGCGCGCCGAGAGCGGCAAACTCGATCCCGTGATCGGTCGCGACGAGGAAATCCGTCGCGTGGTGCAGGTCTTGAGCCGCCGCACCAAGAACAACCCGGTGCTGATCGGCGAGCCGGGCGTCGGCAAGACCGCGATCGTGGAAGGCCTCGCCCAGCGGATCGTCAAGGACGAAGTGCCGGAGGGCCTGAAGAACAGGCGCCTGCTCGCGCTCGACATGGGTGCGTTGATCGCGGGCGCGAAGTTCCGCGGCGAGTTCGAGGAACGCCTCAAGGCCGTGTTGAACGACCTCGCCAAGCAGGAAGGCCAGGTGATCCTCTTCATCGACGAACTGCACACGATGGTCGGGGCGGGCAAGGCCGAGGGCGCGATGGACGCCGGCAACATGCTGAAGCCGGCGCTTGCGCGCGGCGAGCTGCACTGCATCGGCGCCACCACGCTGGACGAATACCGGAAGTACCTCGAGAAGGACGCCGCGCTGGAGCGGCGCTTCCAGAAGGTGTTCGTGGGGGAACCGACGGTCGAGGACACGATCGCGATCCTGCGCGGACTCAAGGAACGCTACGCGGTGCACCATGGGGTCGAGATCACCGATCCCGCGATCGTCGCGGCGGCCACGCTTTCGAACCGCTACATCAGCGACCGCCAGTTGCCCGACAAGGCCATCGACCTGATGGACGAGGCAGCCTCCCGCATCCGCATGGAAATCGATTCCAAGCCGGAGGAACTGGATCGCCTCGAACGCCGGCTGATCCAGTTGAAGATCCAGCGCGAGATGCTGAAGAAGGAAAAGGATCCGGAATCGAAGAAGCGTCTCGCGGATCTCGAAACCGACATCGACAGGCTCGAGCGCGAGTTTTCGGATTTGAACGAAGTGTGGAAGTCGGAAAAGGCCACTTTGCAGGGCGACGCGAAGATCAAGGAAGAAATCGAGAAGGCCCACCACGAGCTGGAAGCCGCGCAGCGCCGGCAGGACTATGCGCGGATGAGCGAAATCCAGTACGGCCAGTTGCCCGCGCTGGAGAAGCAGCTTGCGGCGGCGCAGAACACCGAACAGCGCGAGTTCAAGCTGGTCAAGGACAAGGTCACCGCCGAGGAGATCGCGGAAGTCGTGTCGCGCTGGACCGGCATCCCGGTCTCGAAGATGCTGGAAGGCGAGCGCGAAAAACTGCTGCAGATGGAATCGGCGCTGCACAAGAACGTGGTCGGGCAGGACGAGGCGGTGCGCGCGGTTTCGGACGCGATCCGCCGCGCGCGCGCCGGGCTGTCCGACCCGAATCGTCCTTACGGATCGTTCCTGTTCCTGGGGCCCACCGGCGTCGGCAAGACCGAGCTC
>JAICJG010000030.1 GCA_025928585.1 Rhodanobacteraceae bacterium | reverse complement strand
GTCGAGAACTTGTAGCCGCGGCGGTATTCGAACTTGTCGACGGCCTTCATCAGGCCGATGTTGCCTTCCTGGATCAGGTCGAGGAACTGCAGGCCGCGGTTGGTGTATTTCTTGGCGATCGAGATCACGAGGCGCAGGTTGGCCTCGACCATTTCCTTCTTGGCCCGGCGGGCCTTGGCCTCGCCGATCGACATCGCGCGGTTGATTTCCTTGATGTCGGTGAGCGGCAGGTACAGCGCGCGCTCGATCTCGGTCAGCTTCTGCTGCTCGAGCACGATCCCGTCGCGGTGGTTCCTGATCGCCGGCACCCACTTCTGGCGCTTGCGCGCGAGCTCGGCCGTCCATTCGAGGTTGGTCTCGTTGGACGGGAACAGCTCGATGAAATCCTTGCGCGGCATGTGGCACTGGCGCACGCACACATCCATGATCACCCGCTCGTGCTGGCGGATCGCCGCCACCACATCGCGCAGCTTGCGCACGAAGCCATCGATCAGCGCGGAAGGAAGTTTCAGCTTCAGGAACTCCTCGCCCATCCTTTCGCGCAGCTTCTGCGACTTCTTGTCGGCGACCCCGTGCTTGTCGGCGGTCTTCTGGAACTTGCCGTACAGCTCGCGCAGCACGTCCATGCGGCGCTGCACCTCGACCGGATCGGGGCCGCTCGGCGTGCTTTCGGTGGTTTCCGACGAGTCTTCGTCCTCGTCGTCGCTGTCGTCGTCGTCGGAGCCGTCGCCGCTGTCGTCGCCGGACGCCGCGGAATCGGAGGTCGACGAACTGGTGCCGAATTCCTCGGCCGGGATTTCCTGGTCGGCGAAGCCGGCGAGGATCTCGCTCATGCGGCGCTTGCCGTCGAGGTGCAGGTCGTATTCCTCGAGCAGCAGGCCGATCGCCCACGGGAAGCTCGACAGCGCGGTCTGCACCTGGGTCAGGCCTTCCTCGATGCGCTTGGCGATCGCGATTTCGCCTTCCCGGGTCAGGAGTTCCACCGTGCCCATCTCGCGCATGTACATGCGCACCGGGTCGGTGGTGCGGCCGACTTCGGCATCGACCGCCGACAGCAGGGCGACCGCTTCCTCGGTCGCGGTTTCGTCGTCGTCCCCGCTGACCGGCCCTTCGGCGCTGATCATGTCGGTATCGGGTGCGACTTCGTGCACCTCGATGCCCATGCCGTTGATCATCCCGATGATGTCTTCGATCTGCTCCGGATCGACGATGTCGTCCGGCAAGTGATCGTTGACCTCGGCGTAAGTCAGGTAACCCTGCTCACGGCCCTTGGTGATCAACTGCTTGATTTCGGATTGCTGCGAGGGGAGATTTTCCATGGGAGTTTCGGACACGACAAGACCGCTCAGTATAGCAAAATGGAGGCCTTCCGGCCAGGGATCAAGGTCAAAAAAAGCGTGACGGCTCAAGCAACTAGGGGCGCGGCCCCATGCAAGAATCGTCCCAAGTGAGTGTTTATGCGATCGATCCGTGATCGCGGTTTCCGCGTGAGGGCCGGCGGACCCGCGTCTTTTCGGCTGCGGGGCTCCAGAACGGCCATCCATGGCCTGACTTTTCACAACGGCCGCTTCGAACCGATGCCCAAAGCCGCCTCGAACGGATCACGAAACACCCATTACACCCGCAAAATGAAACTCACAGGGCCGTCGTTGACCAGCTGCACCTGCATATGGGCACCGAAG
Organism: Rhodanobacteraceae bacterium; assembly: GCA_025928585.1. Classification (GTDB taxonomy): domain Bacteria; phylum Pseudomonadota; class Gammaproteobacteria; order Xanthomonadales; family Rhodanobacteraceae; genus 66-474. The sequence continues at coordinate 23,919 of JAICJG010000030.1, read as the reverse complement.
CGTCCCGTTGCAACCCCGGCATGCGCGGCCCGCGCCAGTTCGACCAGCCGCTCGAACCAGCGCCTGCCGTCGGCGGGCGAGGCGGCCGTGGTGAAACTCGGCCGCATGCCCTTGCGGGTGTCGGCCGCCAGGGTGAACTGCGGCACCAGCAGGAGGCCGCCGCCGGTGTCGGCGAGCGAGCGGTTCATGCGTCCCGCTTCGTCGGCGAATACCCGATAGCCGAGCAGCCGTTCGCACATGCGTTTCGCCTGTGGCTCGCCATCGCCCGGTTCGACCGCCGCCAGCACCAGCAGGCCCGCATCGATCGCGCCGACGGTCTCGCCGTCGACCGTGACGATGGCGGAGGTGACGCGCTGGAGGAGGGCGATCATTCGGCGTTCGGACAGGTTGCCAGGAACTGGAGCTTAATCGCTCACACGGAGCGGGAGCCGGGAGATGGGCAGGGGGGCGCAAGAATCGTCGTCACACGCGCGACGCAATTCCCGCGACCAACAGCTCGCACACCTGCTCTCCCGCATCCAAACCGGCTCATCCTCGCGCCCCGCTACCCATCCCCGACCCCCCGCGCTCGTTACACTCCCGCGATGCGCTGGTACACCCAACTCGCCTACGGATCGATGTGGCTGGTCGCGCGCCTGCCCATGCGCCTGTTCCACGCGTCGGGCGCGGCGCTTGGCTGGCTGTTCTGGGTGACCGGCAACCGCAAGCGGCGGATCGTCGAGGCCAACCTCGCGTTGGTGCGCCCCGATCTGGACACCGACGCTCGTCGTCGCCTCGCGCGGGAATGCGTACGCCAGGCCGGCATCTCGCTCATCGAGGCGTTCGGGATCTGGACGAACCCCCGCCGCACCCTCGCGGAGGTGCGGGAGGTATCCGGAAGGGAACTCTTCGAAGCGGCGGCCGCCGCGCGGCGAGGCCTGATCCTGTGTGCACCACACCTCGGCAGTTGGGAGGTCGCCAACTATTGGATCGGCGCACACACACCGTTCGCCACGTTCTATACCCAGCCGCGCCATCCGCAAGCCGAAGCCCTGTTGCGTCGGCTGCGGACAGGCGGCGCCAGCATCCAGTTCCCGATCGACGATTCCGGGGTGCGGCGGGTGTTCCGCCACCTCAAGCAAGGCCGGGTGGTGTCGATCATGCCCGACCACGTGCCGCGAACGGGCGGCATCGTCGCGCCGTTCTTCGGCGTGCCGGCCTTGACGATGACGCTGCTGCCGCGGCTCGCGCAACGCACCGGCGCGCGGGTACTGGTGCTGTTCGTCGAGCGGCTGCCGGAATCGCGCGGCTTCCGGGTGCACTTTCGCGAACCGCCGGCGGCGCTGCTCGATCCCGATCCGGTGGCCGCCTGCACGGCGTTGAATGCGGCGGTGGAAGCCTGCGTGCGCGAGGCATTCACGCAGTACCAATGGAACTACAAGCGCTTCAAGGCACGTGCAGGCAGCGAGCTGCGGGATGATGCCTACGCCGCGACGGGCGTTCCGACCTGATGCGCTGGTACGTCGCGCTCACCCGCTGGACGTTGCGCTGGTTCGGGCTGCTGCCGTTGCCGGTGCTGTACGCCCTGGGCGGCGTGATGGGACGGATCCTGTGGTGGCGCAGGCACGCGCGCGAACGCGTGCACACCGAAGTCAACATGCGGATCGTGCATCCGGAACTGGACGAAGCCGCGCGCGCCCAGTGGACCCGTGCGTGCCTCATCGAAACCGGCCGCGCCGTCGCCGAGATGGCAGCGATCTGGGGCCGCGGCGCCGAACGTGCGCTCGGTCTGGTGCGCGGCGTCGAGGGCCGGGAGCATCTGGAAGCCGCGTTGCGATCGGGCCGCGGGCTGATCGTGGCCGCGCCCCACCTCGGCTGCTGGGAATTGCTGAACTATTGGTTGAGTGCGCGCACCGACATCGCGATCCTGTATGCGCCGCCGCGCAATCCGGCCTGGGAAGCCCTCCTGGTGGGGTCGCGGGGCAAGCTGGCCGCCCGGCAGGTGCGCGCCGATGCCGCGGGTGTGCGGGTCCTGTACAAGCGCGTTGCTGCGGGTGGGGTGGTCGGGATTCTTCCGGACCAGCAGCCGAAGCGCGGCGAGGGGCAATTCGCGCCGTTCTTCGGAGTGGACGCCAACACCATGGTGCTGCTGCCGCGGATCGCGCAGCGCACCGGCGCAACCGTGCTGTTCGCGTTCGCCGAACGGCTGCCGCACGGGGCGGGGTTCCGCATCCGCATCCTGCCGGCGCCGCAGGGCATCAGCGACCCCGACCTGCGCGTGGCTTGCGCCGCATTGAATCGCGGCGTCGAACAATGCGTCGAGTTTGCCTTTCCGCAGTACCAGTGGACCTACAAGCGCTGGGCCGAGCGCCCCGATCCGAATGAGCCGGACCCCTATTGGTTGGCGAGGAACCGGATGACCGGGTAGGTTGCGCTGATCCCGGATGCAATCCGGGACAAGCCCGGCGAGCATCGTTGCTCAGGAAGGGCAGGCTTCCCCGGCAACAGCGCCGGGCAGGTTGGACTGACGCCGGATTTGATCCGGCGGAAGCCCCATGTCAAACGCTACAGGGGATGTTGGGCTTCCCCGGCAACAGCGCCGGGTCAGCCCAACCTACAATGAAGGCACCTGGGAGCGCGCGATGCCACCCATCACCTGCATCGAAGACCTGCGGCGGCTGTACCTGAAACGGGTGCCGCGGATGTTCGTCGATTACTGCGAGTCGGGTTCCTGGACGGAAGCGACGCTGCGGCGCAACCTCGCGGACTTCGCGCGCATCCAGTTGCACCAGCGGGTCGCGATGGGGATCGAGGGCGGCAGCACCGCCACCCAGATGCTGGGCCACGAAGTCGCCATGCCGGTGGCGCTGGCGCCGGTCGGGCTGCTGGGGATGCAGCACGCCGACGGCGAATTGCTGGCTGCGCGCGCTGCGCTCGACTTCGGCGTCCCGTTCACGCTCTCGACCATGAGCGTGGGTTCGCTCGAGGACGTGGCGGCGTTCGTCCAGCGGCCGTTCTGGTTCCAGTTGTACGTGATGCGCGACCACGCTTTCATCGGCCGCCTGATCGACCGCGCCAGGGACGCAGGCTGTTCGGCGCTGGTGCTGACGCTCGACCTGCAAGTGATGGGCCAGCGGCACCCGGACATCAGGAACGGGCTTTCGACGCCTCCGAAGCCGACCCTCAGGAACCTCTGGAACCTTGCGATGCATCCGCGCTGGTGCCTCGGCATGGCGCGCACGCGCCGGCGCGGCTTCGGCAACATCGCCGGCCACGTCAAGGGCGTCAGCGACATGTCGTCGTTGTCGGCGTGGACCGCCGAGCAGTTCGACCGCGGCCTCGACTGGGACGACGTCGAATGGATCAAGGAGCGCTGGGGCGGCAAGCTGGTGTTGAAGGGCATCCTCGATCCGGGCGATGCGCGGCGGGCGGTGGACTACGGCGCCGACGCGATCGTCGTCTCCAACCACGGCGGTCGCCAGCTCGACGGCGCACCGTCCTCGATCGGCGTGCTGTCGGAAATCGTCGCGCGGGTGGGCGGCGATTGCGAGGTGTGGCTGGACAGCGGGGTGCGTTCGGGGCAAGACGTGTTCAAGGCGCTGGCGCTCGGCGCCCGCGGCGTGATGATCGGGCGCGCGTACGTGTATGGCCTGGGCGCGCTGGGCGAAGCCGGCGTCACCACCGCGTTGGAACTCATCCGGCGCGAACTCGATCTGACGATGGCGCTGTGCGGCGTGCGTTCGATCGCGGACATCGACCAGCGCGTGCTGCACGGACAATGACAGGTAGGTTGGGCTGATCCCGGATTGATCCGGGAGAAGCCCAACGTCGTGCCCCCGGCGCGAGCACGTTGGGCTTCGCGAGAAGCCGCTCAGCCCAACCTACGAATCACCGCAATGCCACCAGACGGGTAGGTTGGGCTGATCCCGGATTGATCCGGGAGAAGCCCAACGTCGTACCCTTGGCGCGAGAACGTTGGGCTTCGCGAGAAGCCGCCCAGCCCAACCTGCGAATCACCGCAATGCCACCAGTGCGGCCAACGCCGCCGTGACGACCAGATACGGAATCGACCATGCGTGGAAGCGCCAGCCGATGCCACGGCTGCCGTCGAGCCTCAGCGCGATCAGGTTGGCGAGCGAGCCGATCATCAAACCCGATCCGCCGATGTTGACCGCCGCGGCCAGCAAGGTCAGGTTCGGCACGTACGCCAGCAACAGCACCGCGGCCGGCACGTTGCTGATCGCCTGCGAGAGCACGATCCCGCCCGCATAGGCGAAGCGCGGATCGCGCCATGCCAGCAGGCCGACGTGGCCGCGCACCCACGGCAACGCGGCCAGGTGGCCGAGCCCCACGAACATCGCGGCGAAGGTCACGAGCAGCAGCCAGTCCACCCGCACCAGCACCCGGCGAAAGCCTGCGAGCCCGATCACGATCACGGCCAACGCCGCGGGCACCGCGAATCCCCACTGCAGCGCTGCCACCATTGCGACGAGCAGCACCAGCGCGCCGGCGAGGAGCGGCGTGTCGAGTCGCGGCTGCTCGACACGGCCTTCGTGTAGCTGCAACGGTTGTGCCGAAAAGGCGAAGCCGCAGACTGCCAGCAGCACGACCGACAGCACCGCGCCAGCCGGTGCCAGCGCCGCGACAAAGTCGAAGAATCCGAGGCCGGAGTGTTGCCACAGCAACAGGTTCTGCGGATTGCCGATCGGGCTGAAGGTGGAGCCCGCGTTCACGGCCAGCGCCTCGAAGATCACCAACCGTTGGCGCGGAATCCGCGCGACGCGGTCGATCGCGAGCGTCAGCGGCACCACCAGGAACAGGGCCACGTCGTTGGTGAGCACCGTGGCGAGCGCCGCCGACAAACCGACCAGGACAAGCGCGAGCACGCGGACATTGCGCAACCGTTCGACCAGCCGCAGGGCGAACCGCTGCACGTGGCCGCTCGACCGCACGCCCTCGGTGAGGATCAGGAGACCGGTGAGGCCGGCCAGCGTCGGCAGGTCGAGCCAGGACAGGTATTCGCGGGGCGCGCGCGGATCCGCGAGCGCGAGCGCAAGCGTCAGCAGCAGCAGCGCCTGCAGCAGGTGGTCGCGGCGAAGTCGGCCGGGAAAACGGGTGGTGATGCTCACTTGGGACTTCCGGGGTTCGCGCCATGCTGCCCGCGCGGCCGCCACCGGTAAAGGATCAGTCCACGACGCGGAGGCGCAGGCGCACGCGCCGTTCACCTTGCGCCCCGCATCCTGAAAGGCATGCTGACCCGTGAACAATGGCGATGGCTGACGCGCGGTGTGATGATCGTGATCGCCGTCGGCGCGGTCATCGCCTTCTTCGCGTCCGGGGCGCCGGAGCACCTCGATTACCAGACCCTGCAGCGCAGCCGGGAATGGCTCGCGACCGTGCAGGCGACCCATCCCTGGCGGCTGGCGTTCACCTTCCTCGGTGTGTTGATCGGCGTCGTGCTGCTGTCGCTGCCGCTCCTCACCGTGATGACGCTGGCCGCGGGCGCCATCTTCGGCGTGTTCGAAGGCACGGTGCTGATGTCGTTCGGATCCGCGATCGGCGCCACGCTGGTGATGCTCGCCTCGCGCTTCGTGTTCAAGGAGGAGGTCCGGCGCCACTTCGCGCATCGCTTGCACAAGATCGACGCCGGCATCGAACGCGACGGCGCGTTCTATCTCCTGAACATCCGGCTGGTGCCGATCTTCCCGTTCTTCCTGGTCAACCTGCTGATGGGGCTGACGCACATGCGGGTGCTGACTTTTTACTGGGTGACGCAACTCGGCATGCTGGCCGGAACCGCCGTGTACGTGAACGCCGGAACCCGGATCGCCGCCGCCAGGTCCGCGCGCGGACTGGTATCGGTGCCCATGATCGCATCACTGGTGCTGCTCGCGGTGTTGCCATTCGCCTCGCGCTGGCTGATCAAGCGCGCCCGCCATTGGCGGCATGCGCGACGCTGGCGCCAGCGCCATCGCCATTGACCGCGTTCGGACCTGATCGCCGTATCGACGATCGAAGCCGTGCCAAGGAGCCTCGTCCGTTCCCCAGGACCCGGAGCGGCCGTTCCCTCACCTGGCTTTCCGCGACCACCGACGCTTCGGGGTTGTTTCAGATTCCCGCGTACCACTGGTAACCCTGGTCTTCCCAGTAGCCGCCCGCCCCGCCTTCGATGTCCTTGAACGAGGCGACCAGGTCGATGCGACGCAGGTACTTGGCCATCTTGTAGCCGAGCTGGCGCGGCACCTGCAGGCGCAGCGGCGCGCCGTTGGCAATCGGCAGCGCCTTGCCGTTGAGTTCCCACGCGAGCAGCGTCTGCGGGTGGTACGCATCGTCGAAGCCCAGCGACTCGTAGTATTCGCGGTCGTCGTCCATCCGGTCGTAGCAGCGAAACAGGACGTAACGGGCGGCGCTCGTCGGCTGGGCCATGTCCAGGACCCGCGCGAGCTGCACGCCGGTCCACTTCCCGATCACGCTCCAGCCTTCGACGCAATCGTGGCGGGTGATCTGGGTGCGGCTGGGCAGCGCGCGCAACTGCTCCAGCGACAGTGACAAGGGATGCGCGACGAGTCCGCCGATGCCGAGCCGGTAACCGCGAAACCCGTCGGCGACGAGCGCGCGATATGCCGGCGCCTGCGGGTCGGTGCTGCCATTGGGCCGGAACACCGGCGAGATGTCCGCGTCGGTATATTCGCGCGCCATGGCATTGCGCGACAAGGCGCCCTGCGCGGCGTGACTCAGGGCTGTCGCACTGCCCAGCACCTGCGGCACCCAGTCGGTCCCGGAAAGCCGGTCGCAGCCGCCCAGCGCGACCGCGCCCGTGAGTGCGAGCGCATCGCGCAGGAAGCGCCGGCGCCTATTGATGAGTTTCATCGCGCGGCTCCGTTTCGATGGCATAGCGACCGGTGATGATCGAGCGCAGGTTGTTGCCCACGCCGGTCACGACCACCTCGAACAGGTGGATCAGGAAGAACGCGAGGAAACCCATTGCGAACAGGAAATGGATGCTGCGCGCGGATTGCCGCCCCCCGACTGCATCCACCAACCCGCCGAGCACCGAGTCCATCCGCGGCGACATCGCGAGGCCCATCAGCACCACCCCGCCGCCGAAAACGAAAATCACGATGAGGTAGGCAAGCCTTTGCAGCACGTTGTAGCGGAGCGCCGCTTCGCCCCTCGGGTGCCGGAGCAGCGCATGATCGATGATCGAGCGGCCGATGCCACGCCAGTCGCGTCGGTCGGGCACGAGGTCCCGCGTCAGATGCCGCGTCCACAAGGCCCAGGCGGTGAAGCACACGCCGTTGATCGCGAACAGCCAGGCAAAGAAGAAATGCCACGCGCGACCCATCGACAACCACTGCGGACCTGGGATCGTCGCCCACGCCGGGAAACCGCGCACCGTGGTTTGACCGTCCACCTTCGAGACGCCGAACCAGCCGGTGGTGTCGAAGCGGCGCGAGCCGAGCACGGTCACCCCGCGCAACTGGCCGTCGGCGGTGCGGATCGCCCCCAAATTCAGCCATGGGTGTTCGAAGTGCGAGCGTTGGCCCCAGTACAGGGCGGGATGTGCGTTGAAGATCTGGAGGCCGCTGCCGAGCAGGATCAGAAGGCAGATCGCATTGATCCAGTGCATGACGCGGAGCGGCAGCGCATGCCGATAGACCACGCGCCGGACAGTGCCAGCCGGCGGCATGGCGGCAGGCGAGGGTGGAATCGCGTCTTCGGGGAAGCTGGCCATGGCCCGCTCCTTGCTGCGACGGCGCTAGCGTACTGCGGGATCGGCCGGACGTATCGTGCGCTGTTCTGCCAAGGAAATTCGAGAGCTGTCGGGCTTCTCCCGGAACGAGTCCGGGATCGGCCCTACCTGCGAAGACCGCGCCGGTAGGCGCTGGGCGCAGCGATGCCCAACGATGAAGCAGGCGGCGTCAGGGTGCCCTCGTCCGCTGGTCGGCGATATGCTTGCCGTTCCGCCGCCATGCCGCGCGGGACCCTGTTTCCGAGGCGGCGCTGCCAGGAGATTTCCATGTCACTCGAAGGCAAACGCATCGCGATCACCGGCGCATTCGGTTCGCTCGGCGCCGCGGTCGTCGAAGCTGCGCTGGCGGCGGGCGCGCAGGTCGCGGCAATCGACCGTGTCGCGGCACCCGCCGACATGCACGACGCGCTCGCCATTGGCGGCGTGGATCTTGCCGATACCGCCGCCGCGAAAACAGCGATCGACAACGCGGCACATTCGCTGGGCGGTCTGGATGCGCTGGTCAACGTCGCCGGCACCTTCCGCTTCGAGACGCTGGCCGAGGGCAGTCCCGACACCTGGGACCTCTTGTATCGCGTCAACGTGCGCACCGCGGTCGCGGCCAGCAAGGCCGCGCTGGCGCACCTTCCCGACGGCGGGCGGATCGTCAACATCGGCGCCGCTTCGGCGCTGAAGTCTGGGGCCGGCGTCGGCGCCTACACCGCGTCGAAGGCCGGGGTGCTGCGCCTCACCGAATCGCTCGCCGAGGAATTGAAGCCGCGCGGCATCACCGTGAACGCGGTGCTGCCTTCGATCATCGACACCCCGCCCAACCGCCGCGACATGCCGAAGGCCGATTTCGGGAAATGGGTGAAGCCGCAGCAGCTCGCGGCGGTGATCGTGTTCCTGCTGTCCGAGCAGGCTTCGGCGATCACCGGCGCGCTGATTCCTGTGACCGGGCGGGTGTAGCGGCAGCAATTGGAGGTTGGGCTGAGCGCAGGCGAAGCCCGGCAAGGCCCCGCGCCGACCCTGGGCTTCCTCCGTAGCACCTCCGGTCAGCCCAATCCGCGTCGGTCAGTGCTCGTCGAGGTGGTATTTCGTCGCCATCTCCACTTCGTTCTTGGACCCCAGGAATACCGGCACGCGCTGGTGCAGTTGCGCCGGTTGCACGTCGAGGATGCGCGAGCGGCCAGTGGTCGCGGCACCCCCCGCCTGCTCGACGATGAACGCCATCGGATTGGCTTCGTACATCAGGCGCAGCTTGCCGCCCTTGCCCTTCACCTTGTCGTCGAGCGGATAGATGAAGATTCCACCGCGCGTCAGGATCCGGTGCACGTCGGCGACCATCGAGGCCACCCAGCGCATGTTGAAATCGCGTCCGCGGGGGCCGGTCCTGCCCGCCAGAAGGTCTGCGACGTAGCGCTGCATCGGTGCTTCCCAGAAGCGCTGGTTCGACATGTTGATCGCGAACTCCGAGGTTTCTTCCGGAATCCTCGCGTTTGCGCGCGTCAGCCGGAAGCTCCCGATCTCGCGATCGAGGGTGAACACGTCGACGCCATGGCCGGTCGTCAGCACCAGCAGCGTCGAGGGCCCGTACACACAGTATCCGGCGGCGACCTGGCGGGTGCCGGGCTGCAGGAAGTCCTGCTCGGTCGGGTGGGCGACGCGTTCGGGGCACCGCAGCACCGAGAAGATCGTGCCAACCGAAATGTCGACATCGATGTTGCTGGAACCGTCCAGTGGGTCGAACAGCAACAGGTAGTTGCCTTTGGGATACGCATCCGGGATGGGGTACGGGTCGGCCATTTCCTCGGACGCGCAGGCGGCGAGATGGCCGCCCCAGGCGTTCGCCTCCAGCAGGATCTCGTTGGAGATGACGTCGAGCTTCTTCTGCGCCTCGCCCTGCACGTTGCCGGTGCCGGCTTCGCCCAGCACGCCGCCCAGCGCACCCTTTCCCACCGCGATCGAGATCCGCTTGCAGGCGCGTGCGACCACCTCGATCAAAAGCCGCAGCTCGGCATTGACGCGGTCGTGGCGGCGCTGCTCCTCGATCAGGTGCTGGGTCAGCGAAACGTGTCCTCGAAAATCACGATCCATGATGGTTCCTCGTGCGGGGCCGCCATTGTCCCGGCTCCCCGCCAGGCTGGCCAGCGGCAGCACCGCGGCCGGGGCGGCTCCCACCCTCGACCCGCGCTTGCGCGAACTTCAATACTAGAGTAAAGTGCCATTGAACTTCATGGAGATACTACCATGAAACAGTCAGCCGAACGCATCGGGGACGCGCGAGCCGGGTCTCGGGAGCAGCCGGATTCCGCACTTGCCGGCCCGGCGCTGCGCGCGTTCTTCAGGCTCGCCGAACGCTGGAATCTGCGCGTCGCCGAGCAACGCAAGCTGCTGGGCGACCCGCCGGAATCGACGTTCTACAAATGGAAGCGCGAACGCGACGGCGCGCTGTCCCGCGACACGCTGGAACGGATCAGCTACCTGCTCGGCATTTTCAAGTCGCTGGCGATCCTGTTCCCGCAGGCTGAGCGAGCGGATGCCTGGCTGCATAGGCCCAACGACGCGCCGACCTTCGGCGGCAAGAGCGCGCTGGACCGGATGCTGTCGGGCAACGTCGCCGACCTCTACGTCGTGCGGCAGTACCTCGACGCGCAGCGTGGCTGACGCGACGCACGGAATCTGGGTCGTCATTCCGGGGCCATCGGCAGCTTCATCGGCGAGGAGCCCGTGATCCAGTGGTTGGCTGCTCCCGTGCGTAAAAAGCTGGATTCCGGATCGCCCCTTTGCGGTGTCGGATGATGAACAAGGGTTGATCGCAATCTCGAACCGAGGGAAACCACCCGCTGATCCTTCCGCAATGTCCTCCGCAGCCCCACCGCCCCTCCGCCGCATCCGCTGGCAGCGCGCGTACCGCATCGTGCCGAGCCGGTTTCCGCCCGTCGGCGTGTTCGATGCGATCGCCGACCCGGTCGACCTCGATGCGCTGTACTGGCTCGAGGCGCTGACCAACCCGCGCCTGCGCGAGGAACTCGGTGAAGTATCGAACGTGCCGAAGGCGCGCCGCGTCAGCGGGCCGGGGACGACGCCCTTGATGGCCGCCTTCACCCATGCAAACCCCGAGGGCAGCCGCTTTTCCGACGGCAGCTACGGGGTGCTGTACCTCGCCCACGAATTCGCCACCGCGGTCGAAGAAACCGTGTACCACCGCGAGCGTTTCCTCGCGGCCACCCGCGAGCCGCCGATCGACGTGACCATGCGGACCTATGTCACGGGCGTGCAGGGGACGTTGCACGACATCCGCGGCGGCTGGAAACCGGAGCACGATCCGGCGAGCTACGCCGCCTCGCGCACGCTCGGCGCCGAGCTGCGCAAGGACGGTTCCGACGGCATCGCGTACGACAGCGCGCGGTGCAAGGGGGGCGAATGCGCGGCGCTGTTCTATCCCGACCTCGCCAAGCCCTGCGTGCAGGGCAAGCACCTGATGTATCGCTGGGACGGCGAGAAGATCGCCCAGGTACTCGAGGTCAGCGCGGTTCGGCGGCCCTCCCGCTGAGCACCGCGGAAATCGCCGTGCGCCATTCTTCGATGAAACGCGTGTAGTGCGGGTCGGAAAGGAACTCCCGTACGAATGCGTCACCCTCCTCGTTCAACCCCGTCAGGGTGTAGCGCACGCTGACGGACGCACCACCGGCCTCGTCGCGGCACGCGACATCGACCAGCCCCATGTTGGAACCTTGGGCGATCCGGGCGTAGCTCACCTTGTATTGATCCGGTTGGTAGTCGGTGACGATCCAGACAGTTTCCGATTCGGCATGGTGGGTGCGAAATACCGATCCACGGGCGGTGTCGCCGCTCAGCATGTCCGGATTCCAGCCAGGTGCCCAGGCCTTCTCGCCCTGCGCGGTGAACAGCGGGAAGACCTGCGCGCAGGAGGCATCGAGATGGAAATGCCGACTGTTCGACGGCAATGGTGAAGCCATGATCGTGGCGCTCCAGACGAACGGGACCAACAGCGGGATGCAAAGACGCCACGACTGCTGCATGTTCGAGCGCTCGCGCGTTCGGTTATCTTGGTACCAATGTACCAAAGCCCCCATCGGTCGTCAACAATATGCGATGCTTGGCGGACCCCATCTCGCCGATGCACCCATGGCTGCTGCAAAACGAAGGGAGCGAGGAGCGGCTGCGATCGAGCGCGTGCAAACCGGCGTGCGCCTGGAGAAGCGCCTGCTCAAGGTACTGAAAGGGCTTGCCGAATCGCTCGACCTGTCGCTGGGCGATTTGCTCGAGGGCATGGCTCTGCATGCGCTCGAAAACAAGCCGCCGTTTTCAGCCACAACGCTGAAGAAGATCGCCGATCTGAAACGCGTGTACGGACTTGACCTGACCGCGGGCGACAGCCATCGGCTGCGCGAGAAATCCTGATTGCGGAGGGCCGGCGGCCGCGATCCCTACACGTCCGCGCTTTTCACCCAGCCTTCGCCTGTGCCCTGCTGGATCACCCGGTCGCCGGGCTGCACGTCGCTTGCGGCGAAGGCGGGCAGGTCCCTGAGCCGCGCATAGATCGGGGTGAAGTCGGGGCGGGTCGCGTCCATCAACTGCTGGAAGCCGTCGATCACGAAGTAGGTCTGCTGGTAGGTGTCGATCTTGTAGCGGGTGCGCATGATGCGCTCGAGGTCGAAGCCGATGCGGTTGGGCGAATCCGACTCGAGGCAGTAGATCGATTCGCCCTTGGAGCTGACGATGCCGGAGCCGTAGATCCGCAGTCCCTCGGGCGTGGCGATCAGGCCGAATTCGACCGTGTACCAGTACAGCCGCGTCAGGTTCATCAGCGCGTCGGGGCCCAGCTTGAACGCCTTGACGCCGCCGAGGCCATAGGCCTGCACGTAATCGGCGAACACCGGGTTCAGCAGCATCGGCACGTGGCCGAAGAGATCGTGGAACAGGTCGGGCTCCGAGAGGTAGTCGAGCTGCTCGGGTTTGCGAATCCACCAGCTCACCGGGAAGCGCCGGTTGGCGAGGTGGTCGAAGAACACTTCATCGGGCAGCAATCCTTCGACGCCGACGATCTCCCAGCCGGTGCCGGCCTTCAGCACCTTGTTCAAGTCTTCGAACTTCGGGATCGCGCCCGGCGACATGCCGAAACGCTCCTGGTTTTCGAGGAATTCGCGGCAGGCGCGCCCCTTGAGGACTTCGCGCTGGCGGCGGAACAAGGTCGCCCACACCTCGTGGTCGGTGCGGGTGTAGTCGGCCCACGGTTGCTCGACGATGCCGGTGGCGTAGACCGGGATGTAGCCGCGGTCGGTCTGCTGGTGTTCGACGCGTTGTGGCGTGTTCATGGCAGCGGCCTCTGTTGCCTTGCCATCCAGTGTAAGACGAAGCGCCCGCGACTGCCCGCACCGCCGGACTCGCGCTAAAGTAATGCGATGGATCGAGATTTGGAGGGTGCGGCGGCAACGTCGTCCGAAGAAACCTTGGGTGCATGGCGTTGCGTGTGGCGTCTGCCGCTGCTGCTGCTGGTCGTGATCGCGGGTTGTGTCGCGGCCATTCCCCTGTTGCCGCGCGGACCCAAGCCCGGAACCGCGGGCGCCACGTTGCTGACCAACTGGTCGCGCATCTTCCTGCGCGTCGCCGGGGTGCGCGTGCGGCGGGTCGGAGAGCCGCTGCACGATCCCACGATGTTCGTCGCCAACCACGGCTCGTGGATGGACATCACGGTGTTGCACGCGGTGCGGCCGGCGGACTTCGTGGCCAAGGCCGAGATCGGCAACTGGCCGCTGGTCGGCTGGATGGCCCGGCGCGGCGGCACGATCTTCCACCGGCGCGGCAACACCAACTCGCTGGCCGCGGTGATGGCCATGATGAGCGAGCGGCTTCGCGGCGGGCGCAGCATCGCGGCATTCCCGGAGGGCGGCACCGCTCCGCCGGGAACGATCAAGGTGTTCCACGCGCGGATCCTGCAGGCTGCGCTGGATGCCGCCGCGCCCGTGCAACCGGTCGCGCTGCGTTACCTCCGTGACGGCCGGCCGTCGCCGGAGGTGCTGTTCTCGCCGGGCGAGAGCTTCCTGCACAACGTGTTCCGGGTGCTCTCGGTGCCGTCGCTGACCGCCGAAGTGCACTTCCTGAAACCGGTACCGTTCGACGCGGAGGGCGGCCGCCGCCGGATGGCGCAAACCGCCCGCGCCGAAATCGCCCAGGTGCTGGGCCTGTCGACATGAGGGACGTCGTGGCAGCGGACTTCCGGCCGCCGCGGTTGCTGCGCAGCCCGCACGTGCAGTCGATCCTGGCCTCGAGCGCGTTGCGCCGGGCGCTGCGGGGGCGGCGCGCGCGCCGGCTGGAACGGGACGCCGAATGGATACTGCTCGATTGCGGCGATGGCGTGCGGCTGACCGGCTGCCATACGCCGCAGCGCCACCTGCCGCGCCCGCGCGGACTCGCGGTGTTGTTCCACGGATGGGAAGGCAGCACCCGCTCGACCTACCTGCTGCAGACGGGCGCGCGGTTGCTCGCGGAAGGCTGGGACGTGTTCCGGCTCAACTTCCGGGACCACGGCGGCAGCCACGCCCTCAACCGGGGCATCTTTCACTCCTGCCGGATCGGCGAGGTCGTCGGTGCGTTGCGCGCGCTGCAAACGCTCTACCCGGTGCGTCCGATGACCTTGACGGGTTTTTCGCTGGGCGGCAATTTTGCGTTGCGGGTGGCGCTGCGGGCGCCCGCAGCGGGCCTCGAACTGGCGCACGTGGTCGCGGTATGCCCGGTGATCAACCCGCACTCGGGGCTGTTCCAGCTCGAGCACGCGCCCCGGATGTACCACGACTACTTCATGTGGAAATGGCGGCGTTCGTTGCGCGCCAAGCAGCGCGCCTTCGCCGGCACCGAGTTGTTCGGGCGCCGCGATCTCGCCGGCACGCTGCGCACGCTCACCGAGGCGCTGGTCCTTCGACACACGGACTTCGGGAGCCTCGACAACTATCTGGACGGCTATTCGGTGGCCGGCGACCGCCTGGCGCCGCTCGCCGTGCCGACCTCGATCCTGGCTTCGCGCGACGACCCGGTGTGCCCGGCGGCGGACCTCGCCGGGATGGCATTGCCGGACTGCGTGCAGTTGACCGTCACGGCCCGCGGCGGCCACTGCGGCTTCATCCGCGACTGGCGCCTCGGCAGCTTCGCCGAGGACTACATCGCGAGGCGCCTCGCTTCGGCGTAGCGGGACACGTTCGACCTCCATGGTTGGGCGGAGGGCCATGCCCGTCGCCAGTCGCTGCGACCGATGTCGTAAGCACGGGTCGGGCGGATGGGTCGGCGAGCAGGGAGGATGGCCCGAATACGGGCATAATGCGTCGTTCCCGGGGGCGCACGAAGGCTTCGGCAAGCAGTCCGTCGATCGCCCCGGATCGAGCCGCGCCCCATTTCCTGCGCGGTCCGCGCGCGCCTCCCCCACATGAAAACGGTATGCTCGACAACCTGCTGCAACTGCACCGCGACGGCCGCCTCGACGAAGCCGAACATGGCTACCGGGCGCTGCTGACCGACAATCCCGACGACGCCGAGGTCTTGCATCTGCTGGGGATCCTGCGCGGCCAGCGCGGCGACCTGCCCGAGGCGATGCGGCTGGTGCGGCGCGCCGGCGAGGTCGATCCGCACAATGCCGCCAGCCGGCATACGCTCGGCGAGATGTACCTGGCCGAAGGCCGGCTGGACGACGCCCACGCCGCCTACGACGAGGCGCGCCAACTGAACCCGAACCTCGCTGCCGCGCATGGGGGACTCGGGCAGGTCGCGCTGTTGCGCGGCGAGCTCGATACCGCCGAAAGCCATTTCCGGGCCGCGCTGCGGGCCGACGAGAACGACGTCCAGTCATTGACCGGGCTCGGCACGATCGCGCATGCGCGCGGCGAGTCGCAGCGGGCACTGCAACTGCTGACACAGGCCGCCCAGCTGGCGCCCGACGATCCGCTGATCCAGACCAGCTACGCCCAGGTCCTGTTCGACCAGGGTATGTTCGATTTCGCGGCCAGGGCGGTGGACAACTCGCTTGCAGTCAAGCCCGACTATCCGCTGGCGCAGGTGTTGCGTGCCGAGCTGCACGTACACAAGGGCGAGCTTGCACAGGCGCTGGCGATCTACGAGACGTTGCTGGCACGCGGCGAGCAGATCGCCGCCGCCCGCACCGGCCTCGGCGATATCGCCCGCGCCCGTGGCCGTCTGGACGAAGCGATCCTGCGATACGACGAAGCCCTGCGCGAGCAGCCGAGCCTGCATCCCGCCGCGATCCGGCGTGCCGACACCCTGGCCCGGCGCGGCCAGCTTGCCCAGGCGATCGAAGACCTGCGCCGGCACGTCGCGGATTATCCGGAAAATCCCCGGGCGCACGCGAAACTGGCGCGCCTGCTGACCCGGGCCGGCCGGTTCGACGAGGCGCTGTCGGTGTGGACCGCGGCCGAGGCGCGCTGGCCGGAAGACGTGGATCTCAAGGCGCAGCACGCATTGACCCTCGATCGCGCGGGCAGAAGCGAGGAAGCGCTGGCGATGGCCGACGCGGCGGCCGCTTCCCGTCGGCCGGCGCTGGCGATGCTGCGCGCGCGCGCGGCGCTGGCCGCCGGCGATCCGGCGGCGGCGATCCAGCGGCTGCAGCGGATCGACGATGCGGCGCTCGCCGCCAAGCCGCGGCAACTGGCGCGGCGCCGGCAACGGCTGCTGGGCCTTGCCTGCGACGCGCTCGAACAATGGCCGGATGCGGCCCGGGCGTTCCTGGAAGCCCAGCGCCTGGGCGAGGGCGAATTGCCCGCCCTGCCGGTGCTCGACGACGCGACCCGCGTGGATCTGGAGCAGCTCGCGGCCGAACCGGAGCTCGCCGACTCGCGCGGCGAGGCGCCGGTATTCCTGTGCGGACTGCCCGGCTCCGGGGTGGGCGAAGTGGCGGCGCTGCTGGCCGACCAGCCCGGCTGGTTCGTGCGCCGGGAGCATTTCGAAAGCGTCCCGGACTTCGTGCACGCAGCGTTCGACTCGCGCCTGTTGCAGCCGCTCGATCAGGCCGCCATGGCGCTGTTGGTGCGGCGCTACCGGCGTTCGCTGCAACGCGCCGGGGTGGCGGATTCGACGCCCGTGGTGGACCGGATACCGGTGCTGGACGCGCGGGTGGTACCGGCGATCCGGCGGGTGCTGCCAGGTGCGCGGCTGGTGATCGTCCAGCGCGAGCCGCACGACATGTTGATGGACTGGCTCGCCTTCGGCTGGTCCGAAGGCTTCGCCGTGCCCGATCCGCTGGCGGGCGCCCGCTGGCTGCGGTTGGCCATGAGCCACCTGTCGCTGGCCGAGGAGCTGCTGCCGAGCTTCCGGGTCGATCCCGACCTGCTGCTGGCGCCCGGCGAAGGCGACATGCGGATGCGGCTGGCTGTGTTCCTGCACCGGGACGATCTCCAACCCGGCCCGCTGGCGCGCGGCGCGCGGAAGGGGCGCGGAGGATTGCCGGTCAGTTTCCCGCCGGGGCACGCTGCGCATTATCGCGAGGTGTTCGCCGAGGCCTTCGCGGTGCTGGATTGAATGCGATCATCCGTGATCGCTGCTTCGTCGGACGTTCGGATTGCCGGACGGTCGGGCCGGTCTGAAAGACCAGAACGGCCATCCATGGCCTGATTTTCCACACCAGCGGCTGCGAACGAAAGTCCGGGGCGCGCTTTCGCCTTGTCGTAACACTTCGGCGGCTACGCTGGGCGGCCCATGCCGAAGGAAGGGTCGTCATGCCTGGGTTCCCGTGCCGCGCACGCGTTCTGGCCGTCTTGCTGGTGGGATTTTCCTCGGTCTCGGCGGCCGCGCCGCCGCTCTCGCACCTCCAGGTGCCGCCCGGCTTCCAGGTGTCGATCTACAGCGACCAGGTGCCGAACGCGCGCGAGATGGCGCTGGGCACCGGCGACACGGTATTCGTCGGCTCGATGAACGAGGGCAAGGTGTATGCGTTGACCGGCCGCGCTGCCGACGGCCGCGCCAGGCACGTGTACGTGATCGCAAAGGATCTCGAAATGCCGGTGGGCGTGGCCTTCCACGACGGCGCGCTGTACGTGTCCGCGGTCAGCCGGATCCTGAAATACCCCGACATCGAGGCGCACCTCGCCGACCCGCCGCCAGCGGTCGTCGTCACCGACAAGCTGCCGGCCAAGACCCACCACGGCTGGCGGTTCATCGCTTTCGGCCCCGACGGCAAGCTGTACGTGCCGATCGGCGCGCCGTGCAATATCTGCGAGCCGGGGCCCGAATACGCGAAGATCATCCGCATGAATCCCGACGGTTCGGACCTGCAAACCGTCGCGACCGGCATCCGCAACACCGTCGGCTTCGACTGGCAGCCGGGCACCCACGCGCTGTGGTTCACCAACAACGGCCGCGACCTGATGGGCGAGGACATGCCGGACGACACGTTGAACCGCGTCGACAAGCTGGGCGAGAACTTCGGTTTTCCCTACTGCCATGCGGGCAGCGTTGCGGATCCGGAGTTCGGCCAGGGCCATTCATGCAGCGAGTTCGTGCAGCCGGCGCTCCGACTCGGCGCGCACGTCGCCGCGCTGGGGATGCGTTTCTACGTCGGCCGGATGTTTCCCGAGCGCTACCGGGGCGCGATCTTCATCGCCGAACACGGCTCCTGGAACCGCTCGCGCAAATCCGGCTACCGCGTGCTGGCGGTATACGCAGGCAAGGACGGCAAGGTTACCGGGTCCGAGCCGTTCCTCACCGGTTTCCTCGATGGGCAGAAGACCCTCGGAAGGCCCGCGGACGTGCAGCCGCTGCGCGACGGAAGCCTCCTGGTGTCCGATGACGACAACGGGGTGATTTACCGCATTACCTACCAGAGCCAGTGAAGCCGTGCCGACCCGCGGATGCGGCGGCGAACCTCGCTTGATACGGATCAATACACGTTCCGGCAGATGAGGTTTGCTTGAGAAACCATGTATCGGGCGGGCGCGGCGATGGATGCGTTGCCCGGTCCGCGGGCGGTGCGGGCAAAGGAGAAGACATGCAATTGAGCAGCAACAGCTTCGGCAACCACGCGCGGATTCCCTCCGAGTTCGCCTTCGGGAAACCGGGAGTCGGCAACGAGAAAATCGCACTCGCCGGCAACCGCAACCCGCACCTCGCGTGGAGCGGGGCCCCTGCGGCGACGAAATCGTTTGTGCTGGCATGCATCGACGGCGATGCGCCGAGCAAGGGCGATGACGTGAACCGCGAAGGCCGCACGGTACCCGCCGATCTGCCACGGGTGGATTTCGTGCACTGGCTGATGGTCGACCTGCCGCCGACCTGCACCTCGATCGCCGCCGGCGCCTGCAGCGACGGGGTCACGCCGCACGGCAAGCGCAACCCGCCGGGCCCGCGCGGATCGCGCCAGGGTCGCAACGACTACACCGGCTGGTTCGCCTCCGATCCCGGGATGGCCGGCGAGTATTTCGGCTACGACGGCCCGTGCCCGCCGTGGAACGATGCGCGGCCGCACCGCTACCGCTTCCGCGTGTTCGCGCTGGACGTGCCGCGGCTGGACCTGCCGGAGGTGTTCGGCTGGCCGGAACTGCAGGACGCGCTGCGCGGTCATGTATTGGACGAGGCCGAATGGCTCGGCGTCTACAGCATCAATCCGGAGGCGGGGCAATGAACCCGCCGAACCGCCGTGGAGCATGGCCGCCGCCTGCCGTTCAGCCCGGATGCCCCAGGATCGCTCATGCGGCGGCTACGGTGGATCGGCTCTCAGCCACAGGCTTCGACACGCCACGGGCGTGACAATCAGGAGAAGGACCATGGAAAACGAAATCAGCAACGAAGCAGGACGCACGGCCCCAGCGCACGAGCGCATCGAGCGCGCGGCAACGCGGGTCAAGGAAGGCACCAGCAGCGTGGTGGGCGGCGCCCGCGAAAAGTTCGACAGCGCAGCCGAGCACGTCGAGTCCGGCCTGCACCGCGCGACCGATGCCAGCGCGCGTGGCGCACAGCGGGCGGCCGACAAGGCCAGCGAATGGCGGGACCGCAGCGCCGAGCTCGCTTCGGATGCGCGCCAGCGGGCCGACGCCGCGATGGGCAGCGTGCGCGCGTTCGTACGCGAGAAGCCCGTGCAGTCCGTCGCCATCGCACTCGCGGCCGGCTGGCTGCTGGGCCGCCTGCTGAGCCCCCGCCGCTGACCTGCTCCGGTAACCCGAGGGGGCGCGGGGATGCAAGAGGAGCCGGGAGCACACGGCGGGTCGAGCGAGCGCGAGCCGACGACGCCCGCCGCGGGAGAGGCTTCGCTGCTGTTGGCGGCTGAACGGCTGTTCGCCGCGGCGCGGCAGCTCGTGGCCAGCATGGCTGCATTGTTCGCGGCCGAAGCGCGGCTGTTCAAGGCCCGCCTCATGCTCGTTTTCCTCGCGGGCATCGCGCTGGTCGCGTTCGCCGTGTCGCTATGGGCTTGCGCGGTCGCGTTGATCGGCTGGGCGCTGCGGTTGGCGACCGGCTCCGCCGGCGTCGCGCTCGGCCTGCTGGTGGCGCTGCACCTGGTCCTGATCGCCGCGAGCTGGCTCGCGATCAAGCGGGGCATCCACGCGGCGAGCTTGCCCGAAACCCGGGCCGAACTGGCCGCGCTGGGGCGGGGATGGCGGCGCACGGCGGCTGGGTTCCCGGTGCAGACGGCGGCCCGTCCGGGAAGGGAAGGCCCGGCACCCTGAGCGCTTCTTCACCGGGCCCTCATGGCATCCGGTGCGAAAATCCCGTGACCATTGGCCAGCATCCGCAGCGGAGGGGAAGCCGTCATGCCGCCGTCGAGACCACCGGGTAACCACCCGTCCGCGGGTGGTCGTCCCCCGGCGCAGCCGCGGCAGTTGCAGGCGACGCCACGGGGGCGCCGGCCGACCCCGTTCGACCGGCGGCGGGTGCGCCGGCTCCGATCGCTGCGCCTGCCGCTGCACATCCTCATGCTGCTCGCGATCGCAACCATCATGGTGCTCGCGCAATCGTTGCTGATTCCGCTGGTGCTTGCGGCATTCATCGCGCTCGGATTGAACCCGATCGTCGCGGGGCTCAACCGCCTGTACGTGCCGCGTCCGCTCGGCGCGCTGCTGGTAATGGTCCTGCTCGCGTCCATCCTCGCGGGCACCGCCGTGGGGGTGAGCGCACCCGCCGCGAAGTGGATCCGCGAGGCCCCGAGCATCATGCATGACGCGAGCTACAAGCTGCGGCGCATGACCCGGCCGCTGACCAAGGTCAGCCACGCGGCTTCCGAATCCCTGGCCGGGGTGAGCGGGCAGCCGGCCCCCAAGACCACGACCGCGCCCGTCGGCTCCCTTTCGTTCGGCAACATTGCGCGCGCCGCGCCGGAAATCGTGGTCGCGGTGCTGACGGTGGCGCTGCTGGTGTTCTTCTTCCTGAGCTACGGGCGCGACGTCGCGGCGCACGTGGTCACGGCGATGCCGGGATTCGGTTACCGGCGGATTGCGCTGCGCCTGATCCGCGGGATCCAGGCCGAGTTCTCGCGCTACCTCTTGACCGTGACCGTCATCAACTGCTGCCTCGGACTGCTCACCGCGCTGATCATGTGGGGCCTCGGCGTGCCCAATCCGCTGCTGTGGGGCGGGCTCGCCACCCTGCTCAATTTCATGCCCTACGTCGGCGCGGTCACCAATACCCTGCTGCTGGTGCTGGTCGGACTGCTGAACTTCCCGACGCCGCTGCAGGCTCTGGCGCCTGCCGCCTGCTTTGCGGTACTCGCCGCGCTCGAAGGCAACGTGATCACGCCGATGATCATGGGTACGCGGATGCGCCTGTCGCCGCTCGCGATCCTGGTCTGGCTCCTGATCTGGGCCTGGATGTGGGGTATCCCCGGTGCGCTCCTGGCGGTGCCGATGCTGACCTGCCTGAAGCTCATCACCGAATGGCTGCCCGGCTGGCAGTGGTTCGCGAGGATGGTGGAGCGGTGAGGAGCAGGGAGCCGGGAAACGCGGGCGCGCGACGCCGCGGGCCCTTCCGCAGGAAGGGCGGAGCGAAGCGAACGCGCGCGCAGCGCGACGAGAGGGATGGCTTTCGGGTGCGTGACGAAGTTCGTGTTGCCGCGGAGGATGTCCGCCCTTCGCGAATGGATGGCAAGTAGCCCGGATGCAGCCGCGCCGCGGCGGAATCCGGGCAGGGGCGAGAACATCCCCCGATTGCGCCTCGCTTCATCCGGGCTACGGGCTGAGCACCGAGCGGGTGCCCGGCTGGCGTCCGCGGATTGCGCATCCCTTCATCCGGGCGATGAGGGAGAGTGGCGCGGCGAGGGCAGTCGTCCTCCTGCGCCACTTGTCTTGCATCAAGCGCGCCCATCGTGAACCCGGCAAAATACCCGCGATGGATACCGAGGCGGCACAGGCCGACGAAGCACGCATCAACCGGGCACGCGCGCACGCTGCGCAGCACCGGATCGGCGAGGCCGAGGCGGCGTATCGCGAGATCCTCGTGGGCGCTCCGGACACACCCGAGGCGTTGAACTTCGTCGCGATGTGCGCGCTGGCGCGGGGCGAATTCGCGTCGGCGCAGCGCGACCTCGAACATGCCGCGCGGCTCGAACCCACCCAGCCCGAGATCTGGAAGAACCTCGGCATCGTCCACCTCGCGCAGCACCGCTTCGGCGACGCGCTGGATTCGTTCGACCGCGCGCTCGGGATCGAGCCCGTGCATTTCGCCGCGCGCCTGCATCGGGCCGCGGCGCTGGAGCGACTCGGCCGCATCGACGACGCGACCACGGCCTACTTCGGCGCGATCGTGGCCGCGCAGGAGCGGGGCAAGTGGCGCAACGATCTGTCCACGCCGCCGGGACTCCGGGCTGCGGTGAAGCACGCGATCGCGTTCGTCGGTGTCCACCGCAAGCGCATCCTGCTGGACCTGCTGCAACCGTTGCGCGAAAAGCATGGCGCGGGCTCGCTGGCGCGCGTCGAGGAGGGCCTCGCGATCTACCTCGGCGAACGTCCGGCGAACTACCCGGATACGCGCCAGTTCTGCAAGTTCTTCTATGTTCCGGGGCTGCGCGCGACTCCCTATTACGAGCGCGAGCTGTTCCCCTGGCACGCGGACCTCGAACGACACACCGACACGATCCGCGCGGAACTGCGCAGCGTGCTGGAGCAGCCGATCGGCGTCGAGCCGTTCCTCGGCACCAACGACAACCAACTCCTGAAGGAACATAACCTGCTCGCCGGCACCCGCGGCCAGGCGCAATGGAATTCGTTCTTCTTCCACCGCCACGGTGAGGTGTTCGAGCAGAACGCCAAGCGCTGTCCGCGCACCACCGAAATTCTCGCGACGCTCCCGCTGGTGCACATCCGCGGCCACGCGCCGGAGGTGCTGTTCTCGATCCTGACGCCCGGCTCGCACATCCTGAAGCACCACGGCGTCACCAACACGCGGCTCGTGACCCACCTGCCGCTGATCATCCCCGGGGACTGCGCGATCAGCGTGGGCGGCGTCGAGCACGCGTGGCAGGAAGGCCGCTGCGTCACCTTCGACGACACCTTCGAGCACGAGGCATGGAACCGGAGCGACCAGGTGCGGGCGGTGATGATTCTCGATTCGTGGCATCCCGACCTGAGCGAAGCCGAGCGCGAAGCGATCGCACTGCTGGTGGGCGGGATCGGCGACTTCAATGCGGCGGCGAAGGTCGAGGCACCGCCGAAGGACTAAGGGAAAACGGGGTCAGAGTGCACTTTCAGGGTGGATTCCGACACCGGCTCGGTTTCGGCTGAAAGTGCACTCTGACCCCGTTTTCCCGCGACCGTTTCTGGAGCGCGCGGTGCGACGACCGCCGAGGCTGGCACCTCGCGCAACGGCTTCGCCGGCTGCTCGCCGTTGTGCATCCAGCCGAGTCCGACCGCAGCCAGGATCAGCGCGCCGAGCACGATCCGGTAGATCGCAAATGAAGTGAAACGGTGCGTGCGGATGTAGCGCAGCAGCCATTTCACCGCGATGAACGCGACGACGAGCGACACGAGGAAACCCACGCCGAGCGCACCCCAGTCCTCGCCCACGGCGCCGCCGCCCTTCCACACCTTGAGCCATTCGTAGCCGGTCGCCGCATACATTGTCGGGATCCCGACCAGGAACGCGAACTCGGTCGCGGCCGGGCGCTTGCTGGTGCCGAACAGCCTCGCGGCGACTCTCGTCGCCGCCGAGCGCGAGGTGCCGGGAAAGACGCCGGCGATCATCTGCGCGATGCCGACCAGGAT
>JAICJG010000136.1 GCA_025928585.1 Rhodanobacteraceae bacterium | reverse complement strand
GCTTGCGCGCGGCTCCGAACGGCCGGCCATGGATGGCCGGACGAATACCGCACCATGGATGGTTGCTTGTGCGCATCCGCTTGCGCGCGGCTCCGAACGGCCGGCCATGGATGGCCGGACGAATACCGCACCATGGATGGTTGCTTGTGCGCATCCGCTTGCGCGCGGCTCCGAACGACGGTCATGGATGGCCAGGCGAATACCGCACTATACGGATGGTTGTTTGCGGTAATCATCACGCGCGCGCGACCTGCCGAACATCTGCCAGCCATGGCCAAGAGCTCCGTGGTCGCGCGGCGAATCACGGCCGGACCAGGGTGTCCGGACGGGCGCCCGGCGCCATGGTTGGTTGCTCGCCTCGGCCCAGGCTCGGGAGGGGCCATGCGAATGCCGTTCGGGCGAATCGGCACATGCGGCCTGGCGCGCCGCTTCGACGTGACACGCAGCGCGCACGCGGCATGGTACGGCACGATGGCCCGGATGGCGCTTCGCTCCATCCGGGCTACGGTGCTGAACCCGCCGCGCAGATGCGCGCATCACTTCCTGCGGGAGGATGATCGACGGGTGTGATGGCGCCTGGCCGTGCGCTCGGAACGATCCAGCCCCGCCCAGTCCTGGTGCGGCAAACCGAGGAAGGCGTCCAGCAGCATCGGCATCAGTCCGCCGGGTGTGCTGCTTTCGCAGTTCCACAGCACCACCACGCCGGCGTGGTACTCCGGGAAGAATCCGATCATCGAACGGTAGCCCTGCACCGCGCCGGCATGGAAGATCAGGGTATGGCCCGCGTAGTCGTACACGCGCCAACCCAACGCGTAGGACGCCTTCTCGACCCGCGCGCGCCGCCAGTTGGAAAACATCCGCTCGGTCGGCGTGGGCACGATCGGCGCGTGCAGCACGTCCAGCAGGGCGTCCGGCAGCACCATCGGACGGCCGCCCATCTGCGCGATCAACCACTGCTCCATGTCGCGGATGCTGGCGTTCGCACCTGCCGCCGGCGGCACGTAAAAATTGGTGTTCGGTTCGTAGGCGCTCCAGTGTCCGCCGCGCTTGTTGTGCGGTCGCGCCCAGCTGCGGCTGCCTTCCAGCCCGTCGCGGCCGTAACTGGCGGTGGTCATGCCGAGCGGCAGGAACAGATAGCGATCGACCAACTGGATGAAGAACTGGCCGGTCTTGGCGTGCACCACGTCTCCGATCAGCGAAAACGCGATGTTCTGGTACCCGTAGCAGTCGCCCGGCGCGCATGCCAGCGGCACCGTGGCGAGCTTGCGTTCGAGTTCCTGGTAGGGCACGCCGTTCGACAGCAGGTTGTCGTAGGCGTTGTGCGGGAGCCCGATGCTCTGGCTGAGGATGTCGCGCACCGTCGCTTCCTGCGAGGCGTTCGCATCGCGCAGTTTGAAGAATGGCAGCACCGAGGCGAGACGCGTATCCCAGGTGAGCACGCCCTGCCGCACCAGCATCCCGCTCACCGCGGTCGCGAATGCCTTGGACAGGGACGCAAGCCGGAACACGGTGTCGGGGGTGACCGGAGCGCCGGTGTTCGCATCGGCGTAGCCGAGGGTGCGTTCGTAGCGGACCTTGCCGTCGACGACCACCGCGGTCGCGAGCCCGGCGGTGCGACCTTCCGCCGCGAGTTGGTCCAGCCAGTGGTCGTAGTCCTTCAGGGCAGCGGCGATGCGCGCCGGCGGCAGGTGCGCCTGCGCCGCACTGTGCACGACGGTCGGCTCGGACGGCACCGGATTGCCGTGGCTCTGGACGCCCGATCCCGCGAGCGCCAGGCTTGAAACGAGTGCGCAGGCCACGCCTGCACAGAAAGCGGTCAGGTGCATGCTATGCTCAAATTACCACGCGATCATCCATGATCGCCTCACATTCAGCAGGTCGGACGGTGACACGTTCCATGCCTGGTGAAGCCGAGAACGGCCTTCCCTGGCCTGATTTTTCCGCAACTGCCGCTTTGCCGAAGCACGAAGGGAGTAAACGACAATGATTGGTTGGATCGTCGTCCTGATCATCATCGCCCTCATTGTGATTTACCTCGTCGCGATCTACAACGGGTTGGTCACGTCGCGCAACGCATACAAGAACGCGTTCGCCCAGATCGACGTCCAGCTTACACGCCGCCACGACCTGATCCCGAACCTGGTCGAGACCGCCAAAGGTTACATCGCGCACGAACGGGAAACGCTCGAAGCCGTCACGCAGGCGCGTACGGCGGCGGTGAATGGGCTCGCCGCGGCGAAGGCCCGGCCCGGCGATCCGAATGCGATGCAGCAGTTGTCCGGCAGCGAGAACCAGTTGACCCAGGCGCTCGGCCGGTTGTTCGCCGTCAGTGAAGCCTACCCGGACCTCAAGGCCAACCAGAACATGATGCAGTTGTCGGAGGAACTCACCTCCACCGAAAACCGCGTCGCGTTCGCGCGGCAGGCCTACAACGATTCGGTGATGACCTTCAACAACAAGGTGCAGGTGTTCCCGAACTCGGTGGTGGCCGGTCCGTTCGGCTTCACCCCCGCGGAACCGCTGGCGATCGACGACCCGGCCAAGCGGGAGGCGCCCAAGGTGTCATTTGCCTAGCGGGCATCCCTGATCGCTGCCTCGCTGGAACCCGGGCAAACGAATATGTTGGTGCTCCACGAGCACCCGAACGGACTTCCTGCCGCGACTTTCCACAACAGGCGCTTCGGATGGCGCATCGTCGTTCGCAACGGGTGTTCAAGCGTTTCCGCGCCCGTTCGATAGCGTGACGATGCTGCCTGAAACCCACGCCAGGCATGCGTACCCAAACGACAATCGATTACCCGAATGGATTTTTTTGCCCAGCAAGCCAAGGTTCGCCGCAGCAGCCGCACGCTGGTCCTGCTGTTCGCGCTGGCGGTGCTGGCGATCGTGGTCGCGGTGGACCTGATCTGCGCGTTCGTGCTGCGCGTCGGCCTGCGGCCGGGACCGTTGCTCGGGATCTCCGTCGCGGTGGTGGTGCTGATCGGGCTGTGTTCGCTGTACCGGGTGGCCAGCCTGGCCGGTGGCGGCGCCGCGGTGGCGCGCAGCATGAACGCCATCGAGGTTCCCGGCGACACCACGGATCCGCAGTGGCAGCGTCTGCGCAACGTGATCGAGGAAGTCGCGATCGCCTCGGGCGTGCCGGTTCCCGACATCTACGTGATGCAGGACGAGCCGGCGATCAACGCGTTCGCGGCCGGCTATACCCCCAATGACGCCGCGGTCTGCGTCACCCAGGGCTGCCTCGACAAGTTGAACCGCGATGAACTGCAGGGCGTGATCGCCCACGAGTTCAGCCATGTGCTGAACGGCGACATGCGGCTCAACGTGCGCCTCATCGGATTGCTGTTCGGGATCATGGCGATCGGCGTGATCGGACGCTTCCTGCTCTGGGGCGGCTATTTCGGTGGCGGCCGCCGGCGGCGCGACGGCGACAACAACGGCAATTTGGCGCTGGCGGGCGTGGCGCTCCTGCTCGTCGGCGCGATTGGCCTGTTCTTCGGCAGGTTGATCCAGGCCGCCGTGGCGCGCACGCGCGAGTCGCTGGCCGACGCCTCGGCGGTGCAGTTCACCCGTCAGACCTCCGGCATCGCCGGTGCGCTGAAGAAAATCGCGGCGCTCACCGAGGGCTCCGCGCTGCAGGCGCCGCGGCGCGACGAGGTACGCCACATGCTGTTCGGCGACGCCGAGCAGCGTTCCTGGTTCGCGACCCACCCGCCGATCCTCGAACGCATCCGCGCGCTGGAGCCCGGCTTCGATCCCAGCGAGCTCGACGCGATCAACCGCCAGTGGCTCGCCGACGGCGGCGACCCGGACTCGATTTCGCCGCATCCGGCGTCTCCGGACTGGGCGCGGGCGGCGCACGCGTTCGCGGCTGCCGACGGCGACGCCGACGTATCTGGCCCGCTGCCCGGCTTTCCGCCGGCGGCCGCGGACGGGGCCGCGCCGGCACTTCCCGCGCAGGACGCCGTGCGCACGGTGACGGCGGCGCGTGTGCTCGCGCAGGTGGGTTCGCCCGGGCGCGCCGATCACCGCGAAGCGGCGCGCCTGCACGCGCGCATTCCGCCTGCCGCGGCTGCCGCCGCCCGGGACCCGCGGGGGGCAATCGCGGTGCTGCTCGCCCTCGCGATATCCGAACACCCGGATCTGAAGGAGCAGCAGATGCAGATCGTGTCGCGGGCGTTCGATGCCGCCAGCGCCGACGCGACCCAGCGCCTCGCCGCCGGACTCGTGGACCTGCATCCGATGCTGCGCCTGCCGCTGGCGCAGCTCGCGTTCCCGGCCCTGAAGCGCCGGCCGCGTCCCGAGATCGACCGCTTCGTCGGCACGCTGGATGCGCTGATCCATGCCGACGGCAGGGTTGACCTCGACGAATTTTGCCTCGCCAAGCTGGTGCAGTCGCAGGTCGTCGCTGCGCTCGATCCCTCCGCGCACTTCAGGCCCGGGACCCGCAAGCTCGGCGACGTTCGCGAGGAATTGCGCGACCTTGCCGCGCTGCTGGCGCACTTCGGGAACGATGACGAAGAGCGCGCCCGGCGTGCGTTCCAGGCAGCCATGCAGGAAGCATTGCCGGGCACCGCGGTGATGTACGCGCTGCCGGATGACTGGCAGGCCGCGCTGGATCGCGCGCTGGATGCGCTCGCGCACCTGACCTCGGAAGGCAAGCAATTGACCGTGCGCGCGTTGACCCGCGCGATCGCCGAGGATGGCAAGGTCACCGCTGCCGAATCGGAAATGCTGCGGGTGGTGTGCGCGGAGCTCGGCTGCCCGCTGCCGGCATCACTGGGCGATCCTCCATGATCGCTGCCGCGCCTGGGTGACCCGATGATTTGGGGGCCTTGAGTCCGGGAATTCCAGAACGGCCCTCCATGGCCTGAGCGTATCAGGCGAGCAGGTTTCCGCGCAGGTCACAAGCGTGCGACATGAGGTCCGGGAAGAACGCATCGAATCGCCGCTGCAGGTCAGCCGCGTGCGCGCGCAACGCGGGCAGGGACTCGCCGAGCGGCGAGGGGCGCGATAGGCGCTGCGCCAGTGCGCGGAACACCTCGTCCAGTGTCGTTTCGTCGCCATACGCCTGCGGCAGTCCGTGTGCGTGCATCCATCGGGTGAACGCCCGCAGCGAGGCGGTCAGATCCCCGGCACGCTGGTCGAGCAGGCCGAGCCAGCGTCGCGAGAACGCATCGAGCGGTTCGTCCGGGACGCTGCGGTCCCAACCGAGTACCAGCAGGTGGTCGAACCAGATGTCCAGCGCGATCCCCGCGTAACGGCGCATCGGCGGACGGAAGAGCCCGCGCGCCGCCACCACTTGCGGATGACGATCGGTGAAGCCGTCGATCGCGCGGTGGAACCGCAATCCCGCCTGCCGCTCCGCCGGCCAGGACGGGTCCGGGACGCCGTGGATGAAGTCGCCCATCGCGCTGCCCAGCGCGAATTCGGGACCACCGGGATCGGCGAGCAGCGCATGCGCCAGATGATTCATCAGCTTTCGTGAAAAGTCAGGCCATGGTTGGCCGTTCTGGCGCTCATGGACATGGAAAGTTCGGGTTTGCCTCTGCCTCCAGCGAGGCGGCGATCATGACGATCGCACAACCCCGCCCCTGGATGGCCGTTCCGGTGTTCACGGAGGGAGGAATTTTCCGGCTCACCCGGC
>JAICJG010000065.1 GCA_025928585.1 Rhodanobacteraceae bacterium | reverse complement strand
GGGAGCAGGGAGCAGGGAGCAGGGAGCAGGGAGCAGGGAGCAGGGAGCAGGGAGCAGGGAGCAGGGAGCAGGGAGCAGCTTAGCCTGAGCTTGGCCGCCTCAATCTACTGGTCGAAGCCGATGTTGTGGAAAGTCAGGCCGTGGATGGCCGTTCTGGGCTCAGAGATGCTGCACCCTGGAATCTCGCCGCGCGCAGGTCGAAGCGGCGATCAGGGGCGATCGCACGGATTACGGCTTCCAGCGGTAACCCACCCCATGCACCGTCTCGATCGCATCGAACGCGGGATCGACGGCGAGGAATTTCTTGCGGATGCGCTTGATGTGCGAGGTGATGGTGGCGTCGTCCACCACCAGCTCCGCATCACGCATCAACTGGTCGCGATTCTTCACGTGGCCGGGGAAGCGCACCAGCGTGTGCACCATCCAGAATTCGGTGACGGTCAGCGGCACTTCGATGTCGTTCCAGGTGACGCGCATGCGCTCGGCTTCGAGTTTCAACCGCCCGTGCTCGACCACCGTTTCTGTCGCGGCCGGCAGCTTTTGCGTCTCGGCGCGCCGGAACAGGGCACCGATCCGCGCCGCGAGCTGGTGGAAGCTGATGTCCTTGCTTAGGTAGTCGTCGGCGCCGAGGCGCAGGCCCGAGATCACGTCGAAATCGGAATCCCGCGCGGTCAGGAAGATGATCGGCAGGGTCGCCGACCTGGCACGCAATTCGCGACACAGATCGAAACCGCCTTCGGGCTCATCGCCGAGTCCGATGTCGATGATCACGAGTTCGGGCATCCGGTTCGAAAACGCACCGGAGGCCTCCGCGCGCGATGCAAACCCGCGCACGTCGTATCCGATCCGCGACAGCGCCTCGACGTAGTTGGCGCGGATGGATGGTTCATCCTCCACGATGGCGATCGCACGTGCCATGCACTTCTCCTTCGTCCACCGGAACCGGCACGCCGGATCCGCCGGGGCGCCCTCGCCGTCCGCAGCCGTTCCAGCACGCCATGCTTGAGCCGCGGTATCGAACGTCGCCGGGGTGGGCCCGCGGAATCCGATCGAAAGCCTGCGCCATGCGCACCCCGCCCGCAACCCGCCCCGGCCGGCTGCCCGCGTTCTGCCACAAATCGCCCGCCCGCCGCCTTGGTACGGCCACCCCGCGGACGCCCGCGGCGCGCCAAATGAGCCTGTCGGTACTCCTGCCGTGGATAGCGACCGTGGAATACCTCCGCGCTGGCACCCGAGACGCGACCGGTTACTGACGACCGGGAGGTGTCCAGCGCGGCGGACCACGTCTTGGGTCCGGAACGTCTTGGCTCGTCGTCCCGGCTGGTGTGATTCCTCTCCTGGTCGGCTGCGGCCCCGGTGCGCAAGTATCGGGGCCGTTGCTTTGTTTGTGCGATCATCCATGATCGCCGCCTCGCCTGATCCTTCCGCGAGCGACAAAGGCTGGAGGTCCGGGAGTCCAGAACGGCCATCCATGGTCTCACTGTTCACAACAGCCGCTTCGTGTGAGGCCACGCGAAAGGCCGTTTGCGTTCATTCGCGTTCATTTGCGGACCGCATTGCTTCTCGCCCGGCACGGGTCAGCCGACGGCGGCGCGCATGGCTGCAATGGTCTCCCTGTAATCATCGCTGCCGAAGATGGCGGAGCCGGCCACGAAGGCATCCGCCCCGGCGCGGGCGATTGCCGCGATATTGTCTGGCTTGACGCCGCCGTCGACTTCCAGATGGATGGGCCGGCCGCTCCGATCGATGATTTCTCGCGCGCGGCGCAGCTTGTCGAGCGCCGACGGAATGAACGCCTGTCCGCCGAAGCCTGGGTTCACCGACATCACCAGCACGATGTCGAGCTTGTCCAGCACGTAATCCAGCCAGTCGAGCGGTGTCGCCGGATTGAATACCAGCCCAGCCTTGCAGCCGTGCTCGCGAATCAGCGAAAGCGTGCGGTCGACATGCCGCGTCGCCTCCGGATGAAAACTGATCGAGCTGGCCCCGGCCTCGGCGAAATCCGGGACGATCCGGTCCACCGGTTCCACCATGAGGTGCACGTCCATGGGCGCGGTGACGCCATGCGCGCGCAGCGCCCGCAGCACCAGCGGCCCGATGGTCAGGTTGGGTACGTAGTGGTTGTCCATGACGTCGAAGTGGATCCAGTCGGCGCCGGCATCGACCACCGCATCGACTTCCGCGCCGAGCCTCGCGAAGTCGGCCGAAAGGATGGATGGGGCAATCATGCAAGGTTGTTTGCTCATGGCATTCCCGGAAAGTGCCCGCGTCGCCGGCAGGAGCCTGCCGCGCAGGCGATTCTCGAACAAAACCGCCGCCTCAATCCAGTCACGGGCACGCTCGCTCCTAGCGGAAGCCCCGCTCGGCCTGGATGCGTTCCCACGCTGCATTGATTTCGCTCGCACGCTGTTCCGCGCGGTGGCGGAGATCCTCCGGCATGTTGCCGAGCCGGTCCGGATGGTACTCGCTGATCAGCTTCCGGTAGGCGCGCTTGATGGTGCGCTGGTCGGCGTCACGCGGCACCCCCAGCACGTCGTAGGGATCCGGGCCATTGCTGCGCGGTGAGGGCGGCCGGTAACCGGAATATCCGCCGGCGTGCGCGTAGTCGCCGCCCGGCGGTGCGCCCGCGGCGTGCCACGCGAAACCCTTCATCGCCAGCAACGCGACCAGTTGGATTTCGCTGACCCGCAGTGAGAACGCCACCCGCTTCAACACCTGCAGCTTGTCTTCGCTGAGCGGCCCGTCGGCCAGTGCGACGTCGCACAGCATGTCGAGGAAGGGCATCACCGAACTGCGCCGCGGCAGGCACCATCCCCGCAGGTCGACGAGGGTTTTCGCGAGGTCGAAGCCGGGCGCCTTGCCCTTGTTGAAGGCGTCGATCGCACGCCGCCGCCACAACGGATCGAGTTCCAGCCGCGACATGAGCTTCTCGGCGATCGAGACCTCGGCTTCCGAAACCCGGCCATCGCTCTTGGCGAGCGCCCCCATCAATGCGAACAGCGGTTCGACGTAACCGTCCTTGCCGCCCGTGTGGGTAAGGCCGGCGAGCCAGCCGGTATCGAGCACCAAGTGCCCGATCACCAGTCCGATCAGTGCTCCGCCGAAATCGCGCGTCACCCACAAACCGATCACGAACCCGATCAGTTTGCCCCAGATCCTCATGGACTCCCCGCCTGCGGCGGCTTGCAAGGCGACTGGGCCGAATACCAGCGCGCCAGCGCCTGCATGTCCCTTGCAGTGAGCGGACCCGCCGCCGCGCGCATCACCGCGACGTCGCGCTGGCCGGAGCGGTAGGCGCGCAGCGCCTGCAACAGGTACGCCGACGATTGTCCGGCCAGGTTCGGAGCGCCCGGAATGCGGGCGTGGCCATCCGCGCCGTGGCACGCGGCGCACAGCCCGAGCTGCGCCGGCCGCGGCGGCGGCACCGTGCCGGCCCACGTGCCGAGCGGAGCGAGGACAAGGACCGAAAGCAGGGCGACCGGTTTGCGCATCCGGCCAGTTTATCAGCCGGACCGCCGCAAGCGCTGAACCCGGCGGAGCCGAACGACTTACAATGACGGTTTCGCGAGCGATCCGGGAAGACCATGCCGACCACGCTGCTGCAATCGGAGCTGCCGGGATTGGAACTGCTGCACCGGGGCAAGGTGCGCGACGTGTACGCGCTGCCGGGCGATCGCCTGCTGATCGTCGCCAGCGATCGGCTGTCGGCGTTCGACGTCGTCCTGCCCGATCCGATCCCCGGCAAGGGCGAAATGCTGACGCAGATTTCCAACTTCTGGTTCGGCAAGACTGCGCACCTGGTGCCGAATCACCTGACCGGCACGCCAGTCTCGGAGGTGCTGCCGGCAGGCGTCGACCCGGGCCTGTACGAAAAGCGCGCGGTGGTGGTGAAGCGCCTCAAGGCCGTGCCGATCGAGGCGATCGCGCGCGGCTATCTCATCGGCTCCGGCTGGAAGGATTACCAAGCCACCGGTTCGCTGTGCGGGATTCGGCTCCCGGCAGGATTGCAGCAGGCGCAGCAACTGCCGGAACCGATCTTCACGCCCTCGACCAAGGCGCCCAAGGGCAGCCACGACGAGAACATCGGCTTCGGCCAGGTCGTCGACGAAATCGGCGAGGATCTCGCCGAACGGGTGCGCGAGGCGACGCTCGCGATCTACCGTTTCGCCGCCGCATTCGCCGCCGAGCGCGGAATCATCATCGCCGACACCAAGTTCGAATTCGGCACCGACGCCAACGGCAAGCTGTACGTGATGGACGAGATGCTGACCCCGGACTCTTCGCGCTTCTGGCCGGCCGACCAGTACCAGGTCGGCATCAGTCCACCGTCCTACGACAAGCAGTTCGTGCGCGATTACCTCGAGACGCTCGATTGGGATAAACGGGCACCCGGCCCGAAGTTGCCGCGGGAGGTGATCGAAGGCACCGCGGCGAAATATGCCGAGGCGCTCGGGAAGTTGGCGGGAATCGCGATTCCATGAATCGTCGCGCAACGGAAGGCATCCTCGATTCGATGACTGGGCGGGAGGAAACCATGCAAATTCTTCCGGTCCGCCACCACCGGATTTCATGCTTGACCCGAGTGCCGACGAGACCGGGCTGATGCACGAGCACGGCGTCTACGGGCGGGGACGGATGAAACGAGTCATGGTCGCCGCATTCGGCCCGGTCGCCGATCCGAACGGGGGGTTCGGCATGGCCATCTTGCGGCTCGGCGACGAGGTTGATCCACAACCTTTCGCCGCGGGCGACCCCGCCGTCAAGGCGGAGGCAGGCTTCGCATTCGAAGTGGATCCGATGCCGAAAGTGGTGCGGCCGAACGAAAGTTGATGCGTTGGGCGCCAGCCCAACGCCGGAGAACGCCAACATGCGCACCATCCACGACTGGTTCGCCAGCTACAGCGCCGACCACCAGAATCCGACCAACCGCGCGATCCATTGGGTCTGCGTGCCGACCATCCTGTGGGCGGTGATCGCGGCACTGTGGACGGTGCCGCCGGTCCTGCCGGACTGGTTCCGTCCCGGGCTCTGGGCGGTGGCCGCGATGTTCCTGGCCTTTCTGTTCTACCACCGCCTGTCGCGCAACCTCGGTTATGCAATGGCCGTCGTGTTCCTCGCGAGCGGCGCGATCGCGTGGGCGCTGTACGGCGTACTGGGGCCGCGCGGGCTCCTGATCCTCGCCGCCGTGTTGTTCGTGCTGGCCTGGATCGGCCAGTTCGTCGGGCACGCGATCGAGGGGCGCCGCCCGGCGTTCTTCGACAACCTCGTGCAGCTCCTGATCGGTCCGGCCTGGCTGGTGGGCAAGCTGTTGCGCCGGTTGGGCATCGCGTATTGACTGCGTGGGCAATACGAATCCAGCGGCATTCGTCTCCTGAATGTTCGGCTTCCCGCAGATGAAGCTCGCGGTCAGTCCAACCTACCCTTGGCCGAGATCCCGATTGAGCAGCGCTGCCAACCGCGCACCGGCCTGCCGCAATCGCTGTTCGGCGATGGGACGCTCGCGCTGCATGTAGCCCTCGTCCATGGAATGAATCGCCGGATACACGCCGCCGTCGCGATCGATCCGGCAGGACTCCTCCGCCCATTCTGCAGGCCCGCCGCCCGTCGCGACGGGCGCGTGTTCGGCCATCAGCCGGCGGGTGTATGCCGCCGTCGAAAGGTGCGCATCGTCCAGCATGGCCGAATCCCAGATCCGGTGGAGGCTGGTGCGGCGCCCGTGCCAGCGCACCTGGAAATCATTGCCGCCGGTATCGTGACGGTAGCCGGCGTGCAGCGGTTGGTGGACGTCCGCCACCAGGTGCACCACGAAGGCCAGCGCCTGGACGCGCTCCGAAGAGCCGTTCGAGCGGTCGGCGAGGATCGCCGAATACCTGGCGATCGCGGCCACGACGCACTTGCCGTCACGGCAGTCGCGCGGCGGATCGTAGCGGCAGTCGCGCGATTCGAAATTGACGTAGTGCAACTTGGCGGTGCGCCGATACAGGGACGGATCGGTGTCGCGCAGGTCGTCGGCCCAGTTGGCGACCTGGTCCAGGTAGCGCTTGTCACGCGTCGCGAGCAATCTCCGGACTTCGACCCGTGCGGCCGGTGTCAGCTCCGCCGCGGCGAGCCGCGCCACCACCCGGTGCCCCAGCGGTCCCCACGCGAGCGCCGGCGGCGCGCACAGCAGCGCCGCGGCGAGCACCGTGACAAACGCGCAGGCGCGTCGATTCCTGTCGAAAGTCCGGCGCATCACGGCTCCATCGAAAACGCCAGTTTGCCACGCGCCCATCCGCACCCGCCCATGAAGCGGCGGGACAAACGGTCTAAAATGGGCATTTCTCCACTCCTGCTTGGCAAAGGACGACACCATGGCGATCAAGGTCGCGATCAACGGCTACGGCCGCATCGGCCGCAACATCCTGCGGGCGCTGTACGAATCGAACCGCACCGGCGCGATCCGGATCGTCGCGATCAACGACCTCGGCGACGCGGAGACCAATGCGCACCTGACCCAATATGACACCGCGCACGGCAAGTTCCCGGGCACGGTCGGCGTCGAGGGCGGTGATCTCGTCATCAACGGCGACCCTATCAAGGTTTGCGCGGAACGCGATCCCTCGAAGCTGCCGTGGAGGGACCTGGGCATCGACGTGGTGATCGAGTCCACCGGCCTGTTCACCCAGCGCGAAAAGGCCGCGGCGCACCTCCAGGCCGGCGCGAAGAAGGTCGTCATTTCGGCGCCGGGCAAGGACGTCGACGGCACCTTCGTCTACGGCGTCAACCACGACCGGATCAAGCCGTCGGACACGATCATCTCCAATGCTTCGTGCACCACCAATTGCCTCGCGCCACTGGCCAAGGTGCTGCACGAGAACATCGGCATCGTGCATGGACTCATGACCACGATCCACGCCTACACCAACGACCAGGTGCTGACCGACGTCTATCACAAGGACCTGCACCGCGCGCGGTCGGCCACGCACAGCCAGATCCCGACCAAGACCGGCGCGGCGGCTGCGGTGGGGCTGGTGCTGCCGGAACTGAATGGACGTCTGGATGGATTCTCGATGCGGATTCCGACGATCAACGTCTCGGCGGTCGACCTGACCTTCGTGGCCCAGCGTGAAACCAGCAAGGACGAGATCGACGCCGTGATCAACGAAGCCGCGAACGGCAGGATGAAGGGCGTGATGGCGGTCAACACCAAGCCGCTGGTGTCGATCGACTTCAATCACAACCCCGCGTCCTGCACCTACGACGCGACACAGACCCGCGTGATGGGCGGGACCCTCGTCAAGGTGCTCGGCTGGTACGACAACGAGTGGGGCTTCTCGAACCGCATGCTCGACATCACCGAGGCGTTCGCGAACGCGAAATAGGTCGGATGCAGCGCAGGCCGGCTCAAGGAGCGCAGTGACGGAGCCGGCGCCAAGTCCCCTCACCCCCTTCAGAAGGAAGGGGGTCGAACGCCGCAAGGCGGATTCGGGGAATGCAGCGGGAGGATGACGACCGGCGCGTCAGCCAAGCGCCTTCAGCGCCGCGGCATAGTCCGGCTCGTGGGTGATCTCGTCGACGAGTTGCGCGTGCATGACCTCGTCGTGCTCGTCGAGCACCACCACCGCACGCGCGGCAAGGCCGGCGAGCGGTCCGTCGACCATCGCGACGCCGTAGTCCTTCAGGAACTCGCGGCCGCGCATCGTCGACAGCATGGTGACGTTGCGGATGCCTTCGGCCCCGCAGAAGCGCGCCTGCGCGAACGGCAGGTCGGCCGAGATGCACAGCACCACGGCGTTCTCGAGGCCCACCGCATCCTGGTTGAAATGCCGCACCGACGCCGCGCATACGCCGGTGTCGATGCTCGGAAAGATGTTCAGAACCTTGCGCTTGCCCGCGAAGTCGGCAAGCGATTTTTCGGAAAGGTCGCCCGCAACCAGCCTGAACACGGGGGCCTTCTCGCCGGGCTTCGGAAATCGGCCGTCCACGTGCACCGGGTTGCTCTTGAACTTGACGCTCGACATGATGACCTCCTTGCAAACATGAACGTGGGGTTGCGCGCCGAATCCGGCACACCAGCCTTGCCAGTCTAGCCCACGGCGGAGCCGCGGTCAGGCAGCGTCGGCCTTGTCGCCGCGGTCCAGCAACGGCAGCTTGTCGGGGATCCCGTCCCACAGATCGGCGCCGTCCATTTCCGGGATCTTGCTCGCGATCACCGGCCACTGTTTCGCGAGTTCGGCGTTGATGCCGAGGAAATGCTCCTGGCCGGCCGGCACGTCCATCTCGGGAAAGATCGCGTCGACCGGGCATTCGGCCACGCACAGGGTGCAGTCGATGCACTCGTCGGGATCGATCACGAGGAAGTTCGGACCCTCGTGGAAGCAATCGACCGGGCACACCTCGACGCAGTCGGTGTACTTGCAGTTGATGCAGTTGTCGGTGACTACGTGGGTCATGGCGATGCCGGGCGGCGATGGAGTCGCACTGTGCCGCAACGCATCCCGCGGCGCCCTGATGTGCGTCATTGATGCAGGTCATGGTGGCCGCGATACCGACAGGCGACGCTGGCGTCATGTCGCAACCCATACCTGCCAGTCTGGATGAATCGAAGGTGGCGCTGCTGGTCGACCACTTCTACGACAAGGTGCGTGCCGACCCGCTGCTCGGCCCGATATTCAACCGGGTTGTCGACGATTGGGGCGCGCACAAGGTCCTGATGACCTCGTTCTGGGCAACCGTCGCGCTGCGCAGCGGCCACTACCGCGGCAATCCGCTGGCGAAGCACCAGCCGTTGTCGATCGGCGTCGAGCACTTCCGGCGCTGGCTGGGATTGTGGCGCGAAACCGCCGGGGAACTGCTCGATACGGAAGCCGCGGCGCTGATGGTCGGCTACGCCGAACGCATCGGCTACGGCATGCGCATCGGGCTCGGGCTCTCCGGCCACCAGCGCGGCCGCGAGTCCGGCATCCCGATCCGCGCGCATCAGGTCGCGCGGCAGGGATCCGCGCGCCGCCACGGCGTCAATGCGTCGGTTGCGGACCCGGGTCGGCCTGCGCCAGCAACTCGTTGACCGCCTGCGCCACCACGATCTGGTCGCGGCCGCGGGTCTTGGCCGCATACATCGCGCCGTCGGCGGTGCGCAGCCAGCTGCCGACGTCGTGGCAGCGGTTGCCGTCGAACAGGGCGACCCCGATGCTGATGGTCACGGCGAGGTCCGCCGGTGCATCGGGAAATTCGGTGGCGATGATCGCGTCGCGCAGTTCCTCGGCCAGTTGCGAAGCCAGGGTGCCGCCGATCCGCGGGCACAGCACGATGAACTCCTCGCCACCGAGCCGCGCGAGGTGCCCGCGCTTGCCGACGACCTCCCGCAGGCGCTGCAGGGATACGTTCAGGACGAGATCGCCGAACGGATGGCCACAACGATCGTTGATCCGCTTGAAATGGTCGAAGTCGAACAGCAACAGCGCGTGCAGGGGCGGCTTGTCCGGATCGCCGCCAGCGAGCAGCACGCGCGCGCGCCGGAAAAATCCCCGGCGATTGTCGACACCGGTCAGGGGATCCTCCAGCGCTTGCCGACGGAGTTCGCGGCCGTGGCGGCGCTGGGACCTCAGCAGCAACAGCAACGATACCAGCCCGATCAGCAGGCCGAACGCCGCCACCACCGTGGCACCCAGCGTGGTGCGCTGGCGGCGCACCTGCATGGCGTTGCGGGCAGCTTCGGCCTCGGCCGTCTGCAGCTTCAGCGCACTCACCTGGTCGTTGCGCTCAAGTTCCTCGATGCGGATTTCCTTTTCACGGGCGGCGTAGCGCGCCGCGAGTTCCGCCTGCTGCGAGTGGAGGCTGCTCGACCAGTACCGGCGGGCGATCCGGAAGGCTTCCCGTTGTGCCGACAGCGCGAGCTTGAGGTCGCCGTTGCGCTCGGCCAGGCGCGACTGCTCCCGCAACAGGTCGGGCAGTTGCCCGTCGAGGCGCGACTCGCGCGCCTCGTCGACCGTGCTCGCGATCAGTTCCGTCGCGTCTTCGTGCTTGCCGAGGGCCTGCAAGGCACGCGCGATGTCGTATTGGGAAACCAACGCGTCGGCTTCGCGGCCAGCGGCGCGCTCGTCGGTCAGCGATGCCCGCGACAACGCCAGCGCCTGTCGCGGCTTGCCCTGTTTCAGGTACACCTGCGCGAGGTTGTCGCCCACCATCACCGCCTGCGAGTGGTCGCCGACCTTCCGGTACAGCGCACGCGCCTGCTCATAGAATTGGCCCGCCGCCGCATAGTCCCCGAGCCCGAGGGCGTTGTTGCCTTCGTCGTTCAGCGCCTGCGCCTGGTTCCACTCGTCGTGCAGCTCCGCGAACGCCTGCCCGGCTCCCCGGCACAACCGTTGCGAACGCCTGAACTGCGAAGTCATGTTGTAGGCGTCGCATAACTGGAACTTCGCGAGCGCTCGCCGGGCCGGATCCGGGCTGTCGAGCTGCAGGGCGGCGGCCTGCAAGGCATCGGCCACTCCACCGCCGTCGCCGTGCGCGATCCGCAGGTCCGCCGAGAGGAAGCCGGCGTAGGATTCGGCGAGCGAATCGTGGCCCACGCTGCCGAGACTTTTCAGGCGGGCCATGGCTTCGGTCACGGCTGCATCGTCGGACGCGCTGATGCCGGCATGGCCCATCCACCACAGCGCTTCGCGTTCGCCGGAGCTGTCGTTGGCATACACGCCGGCATCCAGCGCGGCACGCACCTTCGCGATCAGAACGTTCGGATTGCCGGTGGAAAGTGTGCGCATTGCCTGCGGCGACAAGCCCGTTGCCGCCACCGCGGCACCGGTCGCGAGCCACAACAGCAACCCTGACAGAAGTTTTTGCATCCCCCCTCCGGAGCGGCCATCATCCCGCCCACGCCATATGCAAGCAAGAACCGCGCCGGGAGGCGTTCGGGAACGGATTTCGGCCCCGACTGCGCCGGTCGTGGCGGAGCCCATGCCCGGCTAGACTTCACGCATGCACATTGGCCGCATTTCGATCGACCCGCCGGTTGCGCTGGCACCCATGGCAGGCGTCACCGACAAGCCGTTCCGGCAGCTCTGCAAGCGGCTGGGCGCGGGCCTCGCCGTCTCGGAGATGACCACCTCGGACCCACGCCTGTGGCAGACCCGCAAGTCGCTGCACCGGATGGACCACGCCGGCGAGCCCGCCCCGGTATCGGTGCAGATCGCCGGATCCGACCCGGCGATGCTGGCCGAAGCCGCACGTTACAACGTCGGCCACGGCGCGCAGGTGATCGACATCAACATGGGTTGCCCCGCCAAGAAAGTTTGCAATGCGTGGGCGGGCTCGGCGCTGCTCGCCGACGAGGCGCTGGTAGCGCGCATCTGCGGGGCCGTGGTCCGCGCGGTGGAGGTTCCGGTGACGCTCAAGATCCGCACGGGCCAGGTACCCGAACGGCGCAACGCGGTCGCGGTCGCCCGCATCGCCGAAGCCGCCGGCATCGCGGCGCTGGCGGTGCACGGCCGCACCCGGTCACAGAAATACGCAGGGTTCGCCGAGTACGACACCATCGCCCAGGTCAAGGCAAGCGTCGCGATCCCGGTGTTCGCCAACGGCGACGTCGATTCCCCCGACAGGGCCCGCTGCGTGCTCGATTGCACCCATGCCGACGGACTGATGATCGGTCGCGCGGCGCAAGGCCGGCCGTGGATCTTCCGCGAGATCGCTCACTACCTCGCCACCGGCGAGCGGCTGCCCGAACCAGGGATTGCCGAGGTGCGCGACATCCTGCTCGGCCATCTCGAAGATCTCTACGCGTTCTACGGCGAGGCGATGGGCGTGCGGATCGCACGCAAGCACCTCGGCTGGTATGCCAGGGACCGCCCCGAAAACGCGGCCTTCCGCGCGGTGGCGAACCGCGTCGAGGGCGCCGGCGAGCAATATCGCCTGACCCGCGATTATTTCGATGCGCTGGCCGCGGGCGCGGCGCGTGAATTCGCGGCGGCGGCCTGAAGCTTCGCTGCATGCGGGATTCACGCAAATCCGACGGCATCCCTGTATGATGAATGACTTGATTCATCCTTCCATCCGTATCAAAGGATATAGAACCCGATGAGCCGCTACCTGTTCACCTCCGAATCGGTTTCCGAGGGCCACCCGGACAAGGTCGCCGACCGTATTTCCGACGCCGTGCTGGACGCGATCCTCGCGCAGGACAAGCGCGCCCACGTGGCCTGCGAAACCATGGTCAAGACCGGCGTCGCGATCGTCTCCGGCGAAATCACGACCGACGCGTGGGTGGACATCGAGTCGCTGGCCCGCGAGGTGATCCTGGACATCGGCTACGACTCGTCCACCGTCGGTTTCGACGGCGCGACCTGCGGCGTGCTGAACCTGATCGGCAAGCAGTCGCCCGACATCAACCAGGGCGTCAGCCGCAAGAGCCCGGAATCGCAGGGCGCGGGCGACCAGGGCCTGATGTTCGGCTACGCCTGCAACGAGGCGCCCGAATGCATGCCGGCCCCGATCTATTACTCGCACCGGCTGGTCGAGCAGCAGTCGAAGGTACGCAAGAACGGCAAGCTGAAGTGGCTGCGCCCCGATGCCAAGTCGCAGGTGACGCTGCTTTACAACGAAGACCATACCGTCGCCGGGCTCGACGCGGTGGTGCTCTCCACCCAACACGACCCGTCGGTGAAACACGCCGACCTCGTGGAGGGCGTGCGCGAATTCATCCTGAAGCCGGTGCTGCCGAAGAAGTGGCTGGCCGCGCTGCCGAAGAACAAGGTCCACATCAATCCGACCGGCAAGTTCGTGATCGGCGGCCCGGTGGGCGACTGCGGCCTCACCGGCCGCAAGATCATCGTCGACACCTACGGCGGCATGGCCCGCCACGGCGGCGGCGCGTTCTCGGGCAAGGACCCGTCCAAGGTCGACCGCTCGGCCAGCTATGCCGCGCGCTATGTCGCCAAGAACATCGTCGCGGCCGGCATCGCCGACCGTTGCGAGGTACAGGTGTCCTATGCCATCGGCGTGGCCCAGCCCACGTCGATCTCCGTGACGACGTTCGGCACCGGGAAGATTTCCGATGACAAGATCGAGAAGCTGATCCGCCAACACTTCGACCTGCGCCCCTACGGCATCATCAAGATGCTGGACCTGATCCATCCGATCTATCAGTCCACCGCGGCCTACGGCCATTTCGGCCGCAAGCCGTTCCAGCTCACCTACAAGTGGGAAGAACGCGACGGCGGCAAGCCGGTGAAGAAGTCCGAGACCGCCACCGCCTTCTCGTGGGAGAAGACCGACCGCGCCGAGGAATTGCGCAAGGCCGCGAAGATCAAATGACGCGTGCATTCCCTTCCGCGCGAAGGGGGTCGCCGCCACGGGCGGCGTAGGGTTGGCTTCACGATCCTGAAAGCCATCCCCTTTCCCGCTTCGCCAGCGAAGCGGGAAGATTTAGTTCGCCGAGGGGCGCTGCAACCGTGAAGCACGGTCAGGCTCGGCACCCTTTCCAACAGCGCCCGCGAATCGGAGAAACACCATGAACGCAGTCGCCACCGAACCGACCAAGCACGACTACAACGTCCGCGACATCGCGCTGGCCGCCCTCGGCCGCAAACGCATCACCATGGCCGAGCAGGAAATGCCGGGGCTGATGCAGATCCGCGCCCGCTACGCCCCCGAGAAACCGCTGCAAGGCGTGCGCGTGACCGGTTCGCTGCACATGACCAAGGAAACCGCGGTGCTGATCGAGACGCTGACCGCGCTCGGTGCGTCGGTGCGCTGGGCCTCGTGCAACATCTTCTCGACCCAGGACGATTGCGCCGCCGCGATCGCGGCGAGCGGGGTCCCGGTGTTCGCCTGGAAGGGCGAAACGCTCGAGGAATACTGGCAGTGCACACTGGATGCGTTGACCCATCCGGGGAACACCGGGCCGGAGCTGATCGTCGACGACGGCGGCGATGCGACGCTCCTGATCCACAAGGGCGTCGAAATGGAAGACGGCGCGAAGTGGGTGGACGAACCCGGCGCCAACCACGAGGAGCAGGTCATCAAGGATCTGCTGAAGAAAACCCGCACGGAACGCCCGGGATTCTGGAAGAAGGTCGCCTCCGAATGGCGCGGCGTTTCCGAGGAAACCACCACCGGCGTGCACCGCCTGTACCAGCTCGCCGAAGCCGGCAAGCTGCTGGTGCCCGCGATCAACGTCAACGATTCGGTAACCAAGAGCAAGTTCGACAACCTGTACGGCTGCCGCGAGTCGCTGGCCGACGGCATCAAGCGCGCCACTGACCTGATGGTCGCGGGCAAGGTCGCGGTGGTGTGCGGCTACGGAGACGTCGGCAAGGGCTGCGCGCATTCGCTCAAAGGTTTTGGCGCGCGGGTGATCGTCACCGAAATCGACCCGATCTGCGCGCTGCAGGCAGCGATGGAAGGCTTCCAGGTTGCGACCGTCGAGGACACGCTCGGCATCGGCGACATCTACGTCACCACCACCGGCAACCGCGACGTGATCACGCTGGAACACATGGCCAAGATGAAGAACCACGCGCTGGTCTGCAACATCGGCCACTTCGACAACGAGATCCAGGTCG